>PBOM01000005.1 GCA_002724355.1 Actinomycetota bacterium
TCAGGCTGAAGCGGATGCCATTCGCGAGAAAATGGCCGAACGGCGAGCCAAGCTTGAGCAACGCAAGGGCCAGAAACGCAGCTAGCCAGCCAGACTGTTTGGATTAGTTAGGCCCCGGACGTCGATTAATCGGCTCCGGGGCTCGACGTTTTAGGTAGCCCTCATTGAGGGCAACTGCCTTGTACCGGACCCTCGGAGTGCTGTTCGGTTACTACTACCCAGCTGCCCATCGGTACCAGGTCAACCGAGGACAGGTACAGGGTCACTGGCTTTTCGGCGGTGCCCACGTCCATACGAAATAGAAGCCGTCGCGCTAAACGCGCTAACAGCGTCTGTTTATTCGCCGCAGGCGCGCCTTTTCGCGCTGGGCTACGGGGAACCTCGGGAGCTAAGAACTCCAACATACTTATAACTTATCAAACGTTTAGTAGGTGATGGGACCTTTGGTTGACTTCGCGTCCCACGCTCTCCATCTAGCCTCGTGATATGGACAACGACTGGAGTTCAGCTTGCCATGTTGCAGGACACGCAATTGTTGGTGAACTTCTGGGTTTTGAATGCTTAGGTGTGACAATTCGTTGGACGGATCAGCATCTCGGAGTGTGTCGTTGGCCGGCGATGCCGGACAATGTTTTTGATCAGCTGCAGTATCAGCGTTACGGCCCCGGTGACAACGAGTTTGATGGGATCAAGGATTGGGTAATCCGTCGCACCAAGTCCTACCTGGCGGGTTCTGTCGCCGAGGATCACCTCACCGGGAACTTCGATATGGCCTGGTTGACGTCGGACTTGAACATGATCAGCGTCGTGACTCGTAATGTATTTGGGTTGGAAGGTCCATCCTTTGACGAGGAAATGACTAGCGAGATTTATTATGACGTTGACCTCGGTTTGGAACTTGAGGACCTGCAGCGTGTCGTGAATCGAGCCCGAGAGCTATGGGAAACGCAAGTGCACGAAATGATCATCAACAATCAACGGTGGCTTCATGACGTAGCGGAACTTTTGAACAAAGAGAAAGCACTTAGCGGTGATGCAGTTCGTTCTCTGCAGCTGCCCACTTAAGAAAATACAGCGGAACGAAATCGGCTTAAGATCTCACCATGACTGGATCTTCTAACGACAAACTCCTCGAGTTACCTGAGGTTGACACCTGGGGTCTTGCAGGTAAGACCGTGTTCATCACTGGTGCAGCATCTGGGATCGGTGCCGCTACGGCGCGTTTAGCTGCGTCTGATGGAGCAACTGTGTTCGTATGCGACCTCGACGAGGCAAACGGCCAAGCTGTGGCTGAGGAAACCGGAGGCAGCTTTGTTCCACTGGACGTGACGTCTTCGGATTCATGGAAGTCAGCTACGGAGCAGTTACAACAACTTGATATTGCGATTCTTAACGCCGGTGTCGAATTTAGAGACCCTGTTGATTTCCAACGAACGCCCGACGATCCAGGCACATGGGATCTTGATCTCTACGAACGAGCGAGAGGCGTCAATGTTGACGGCGTAGCTCTTGGGCTACATGCCCTTGTTCCAATTTTCGACCGCATGGGTGGCGGCTCAATAACTGTCACCGCGAGCCTCGCAGGACTCATTCCCTGGTCACCCGACCCTATTTACAGCATGACTAAGTGGGCCGCGGTCGGCCTTGTCCGCGCCGCTACAACTTCTCTGCGTCGAAAAAACATCATGATCAACGCGGTATGTCCGGGCGGTGTCGCAACCCCAATGACCAGAGTGTTCGATGGTTCGGTTCCGCCAGGTATGGCAGACCCTCTCCATATAGCGACCGCTCATTTAGGGATCGCCACCTCCGGATATTCGGGTCGAGTTATTAAGGCCGTAGCCGGATTCCCCCACGCCGCGCATCAGTTTGCAGAAGTGTCCAACACTTTTTGAGCCTCGCCCAGCCCCATACATGCATCTCGGCGAACAAGTACGCTGACCTCATGGACGCTGAAATGGACGATGTCGCCGCGCACGCTGCGATTACCGACACGATCCTCAGCTATGCCGAACATGTCGACGCCGGAGATAGTGAACGGTGGGCTCAATTGTTTTGTGTAGACGCAGTTTTTGACGAAGGTCGGGCAGTCCAAGGAAGAGCGAACATCGAGGCTTTGTTGCCCAAATTGCTGCGGTTGTTCTCGGCAACGGCACATTACGTGAGCAATATTCGCATCAACAGGACTGGTCCTCATAGCGCGTCCGGTACTTGCTATGTCTACGCGTGGCATCGCAAGCTAGACGGCACGGACTTCGAGTTTTGGGGAAGGTACGTTGACGTCTTCGCGTTTGAAGACGGTGCCTGGCGGTTCGCCTCGAGAAAGGTTGAACAGTTCGGTGCTCGTGGCTTGGACATCAAGGTTGGTCAAGTACCTCGTCGTGATTACAAAGACACACAGGCTTAGGGCTAATCAACTTTCGTCACTAAGCAGGCCCTGACGCATCTCGGTGCCGATGTTCTCAAATCCAAGTTTTTCATAGAAGCCTCGGTTGCCCTCGGTAGATGGCACAAGGTATAGCCCTATTTCTGCACAGCCGCGTTCTCGGGCATCGTCAATAGTTCGTTGGACCAGAATGCGTCCCAAGTTCAGCCCCCGCGCAGACTCGTCAACAATCAACTCTTCTAATTCGCAGTATTCGCCCCCGAAGCGAACTGTCAGGTTGTAGGAGACGGTGGCAACGCCGAGGATTTCCTGATCGTTTTCAGCGATTATGACCGCTCCTCGCTCTCGTCGGAGATGAGAGTTATATACCTCTACCCAACTTGAATTGGGTGATTCGCCCGTGAGTTGTTCAATCAAAGCGAAGACCCTTGGCTGGTCTTCGCGGGTAGCAGGACGAGTTTGAACGCCGTTGGGGTGCTGTTTGGTGGTCATTATTAGTGTTGTTCTGTTGCGGGGGAATAGACCTGGTGGGCGCCGAATTGATTCTTGTTCACCGGTGAACCAGTTTCAGCGAAGTGTGTGACTCCCTTCACAACGGAATCTAGGTAGGAGCCGATTGTCTGAATCACGTTCGTGTTGTATGCCTCTAGTTTCACGGGATCGCCGTCAGATCTGACGTAGGAAGTCACTTCGATACTGAAATCACACGCTGCCGGTCCGCGGGGGTCGATTCTCCATTTGGCAACAGCAATTTTCCCCGATGGAGGACCAACGATTAGGTCATATCCGCTGCCATCAATCCATTCGAGCACATCTCGCTGGTAATGAACTCCGCTGTAGTAGTGCACATGGTCGCGACCCGAAGGGCCAGGCCAATGATCCACGGGGTTCGACTCACAGAACGGATGCACGTTGACTAAGTTTCCCGGTTCGTTAATGGCGTTCCATACGTCAGAGGCACTTGTAGCGACNAGCGATGTTGCCNGGATCGGAGACGTGGGTTTCAAACCACGGGCTGCAAACAGTTCATTTAGGTTCTGCATAGNANTTCCTCTCCGCTTGCGCGTTAGCGGTCNGCCTCAAGCTTCATCGCTAATCCGGGGCGGCTCAATCCAAGGTTGCGCTATCTCCATCCATTCGGTNGCAAACGCGCCCTTGGTTTCGACAGTGGATTCTCTTAGGGGTAGGCGTCGCGTCAGGACTTTGCAGAACTCGTAGGCAGTGGAAACCACTAACTGTTCAGCGTCACTNGGACCCCAAGTCCACGACTCACCGTTGGGACTGAGGAGTTCAAGTCGGACAGGTTCATCGGGCATTGACATACCGCGATTGATGTAGCTGAATTCTCTGGTGACATAGCCGATGTGGGCGATGTGTCGCAGCCGGTCAGTTGGGGGGTAGGGAACATCGAATGTGTCAGCTAGGTCGTGAGAATGGGTCCAAGTTTCCAAAAGTCGGCTCGTCGCTAATGACCTTGCCCCAATGTCTGGGCCAAGCCAGGTAATTCGAGCTTTGGGTTCAGTCTTTCGTAAGGCATNGACCATCGAACCGCGGATCTCGAGAAACCACNTCCACAATTCGTTGCCTGCTTTGGTGTTTGTCTCCGAACGGACCAGNTCGTGGACGGACACCTCACCGTTAGCTAGCCGAGCGCGGACCTCCGCGAATCCTGCGGGATTGCTAACTGCCAGATCACAGATCCAGTCCGTGGCTCCTAGATGGAGAATAGTTTCGTAACTGTCCCAGCCTTCGGCGACGGTAGGGGCTCGCCATAGTTCTTCTGTGAAACCCCCTACAACTCCGGCAAGAGCCTCCGTTTCGGCTTCGATATCAGCACAAATCTGTTCCACAGACAGATGCTACTGCTCTTTTCTTTTCTGAAAGACGGCGTTGGATCGTCAGGATCTTCTGGCTTGCCGTAACGCATAAAANGTGACGGCGGCGGCACTCCCTACGTTGAGCGAATCTGAATTTCCTGACATCGGAATTTGTATCCGCCTTGTNGCCGAAGCGAGGGCACTCTCGCTGAGTCCAGGTCCCTCAGCACCGAGCATGATGGCAACTCGGTCAGCGGCTGAATAGGTCAATGTCGCCAAGTCTGTTGCAGCTTCATCTGGTGTCATAGCCAGTAACTCGATTCCCGAGGCACGAATTGCTGTAAGACCTTCTCTAATGTCACTAAATCTGGCGTAGGGAAGNGCGAACCCTTCNCCCATTGACACGCGACAACATCGACGNGACAAGGGGTCGATGGAATCTGGACTCAGAAGCAACGCGTCTATATCCAGGCCAGCTGCACATCGAATGATTGTTCCCAGATTCGTTGGATTGTTGACCCCTTCTACAACAACGAAAGACTTATGCAATGGTTCGTTCAACAGTTCTTGGGTCATAGGGAGTTCTTTGCGGTAGAAGCAACCTAAAGCACCTCGATACGAGTGATAGCCCGCTATCTGCTGCAAAACGGCATCACTCGCCGCGAATACGTCGACCTCGTNGAATTGAGTGGGCAGCGGTTGCGTTCGCTTCGCGTCTATAAGTGCCGACTGCAGTCTGTACCCCGCTGCTATCGCTCGTTCAATGACTATGTCGCCTTCGGCGATGAAAACACCTGCAAGATCTCCGTTTGGACCTTCCCGAAGTTGACGCAGGGATTTGTCGCTAAGCCCTTGAAAGACATCGATACGGGGGTCATTGGGGTCGTGAACCGCTATCAACACACAGCCATTCTCATAGAGCCGGACGCAAACGGCAACAAAGACNCCAGCCAGCTTCGTAGCTGGCGTGGGGCTATTTCACTGGCAATATTCTAATTACTGAACGTTCGTTTAGGTTATAATTGAAGGTGAAAAGAAAAAATAACCACCGTAAAAGAGGCAACGGTATGAAAAGTTACAGAGTCCAATACGACACCAGGACCGAAGACGAAATCGAGAACTGGACCTACGANGGCCCGCCTTTGTTCGGTTCGCGATCACGGCGCGACAGCATCTTTGTTCGAATACTTCGGGTCCTGTTCAGAGTGAAATCCCACCGCAACTACCCCGATGGCGGATTCCGACAAAGACACAAATCAGCTGCCTAAGCCCGCTTTTATCCCAGGAAACAATTAGGACCTCTAAGTGCAACGCTACGAGGGCCTTTCGGCTAGCGCTAAAGTCCAGCTATGACTGTGACACTAGTGACCGGTGCAAACTCTGGTCTCGGCAGAGCAACAGCTCTGTTATTGGCCCAAAAAGGACACAAAGTATACGCAGGTATGCGAAACGTCGAGAAGGGCGCCAAGCTTCTTGAGCTAGCCGAGAATTACGACCTTTCAGCAATCGAAATCGACGTGACTGACAACGATTCGGTTCTTAGCTGCGCGGAACAGATCGAGGCCAACGGTGACGCCGTCGATGTTCTAGTAAACAACGCCGGCGTTGCGCTGAACTCCGTTACCGAAGACATCGACATCGATAGAGCGAAAGAGGTCATGGACGTCAATGTGTGGGGACCCGTTAGATGTGTGAAGGCCTTCGTTCCAGGCATGCGGGAACGCGGCTCAGGGCATATCTTTCAGGTCTCCTCCATCGCAGGCTTAATTGGTCACATTGGTCAAACGGTTTACGTAGGGTCGAAGTTCGCCTTGGAGGGTATGAGTGAGGCTCTAGCTCAAGAGCTCATAAGTTTTGGGATCCGGGTCCATATTGTTGAGCCGGGTGTCACCCGTACTGCGATTTTGCCCAAAAACGAGGGGAACCCTGTCCCGACTGCTTATCAAGATCACTACGACAGGATGTTTCAGTTTTATACCGCTGGCATCGAAGCATCAGTGCAGGCCGAGTCATTTGCTGAAACCATTTATGGGGCCCTTACCAGTGCCGAATACAAGTTGCGTTACGTGTGCGGCTGGGGTGGAGAAGAAATTGGTGAGCGTCACAGAACAATGAGTGACGAAGAGTTTGTTGAGATGGGCTCACTGGTGTCATCGTCGGAGGAGTACGGTCTCGCGTTCTTTGACCTTTTCGGCCTGCGTATCTGACGATAAAAAGCGCTGCCAAAGAGCTAACCGAGCAGCCTTAGTTGGGTGGGGACTCTGTGCCGCTCCCCCATGTTTGGCCACAAATCGACAGTACGTAACCAGCGCTTTGAATCGTCGAAAATTCCGACGTTAGGGCGTGCGGCCACACAAACCTAGAAGACGATCCAAAGCTGGGGCGTCTTCTGGAACTTGGACCTCAGGGCCGAATCCTCCACCTGCTCGCCTGTCATCGGTAATGAAGCCACTCATGAACTGGGCCGTTACCTCAACAAGGTCTTCTGGTGGGTTGAAGTCCTGACCAGTAGAGCGAGCTAGGTCCCAGCAATGAACCAAATTGTCACCAGACAGTATTTGAAGCGCAACGCCAGCAGGCATGTCACCAAACACAAGGCTGACTGTTTCGCCTAGGTCTTCAACGCCGCCCACTGCCGTGTCTAGCTGGGCAGAAGCATCTCGATATGTTGCATGATGATCGTCACCAAGAACGTCGCCAAATTGCTGGGGCATTGACCCAAGTAACTCATCTCCGCGCGACTTGTCTCCGCTCATTCCAGCGGCGAACAGAAATCTCCCAAATGTGAAGTGTCCGATTAAATCCCTGACACGGAAATCGCTACAAGGCGTTTCGTTGTCCAACTGGTTTGCATCAGTGCCTTCCACTAGAGGGGTAAGCAGGCTCGTTACCTGCGCAAGCTGTTCTTTCGGGTCCATGACTGTTCTCCAATACCTACGCTCCCCATCGGGAATCTCCCGCTGTCGTACTGAGAACGTCGACTCGCTAAATCTACCACCGATACAACTTCGGGACGATGGCGCTCTGACCGCAGTGGGGTGCTTCCATTCCGTCGTAAGCGACCTCGTTAGAAATGCAACGCTTACCGACAATTCTAGATTTTGCGGACCAACCATGCTTCTTCGGCCGGCCATTGCTGAGCCCATTCAAGTGTGACGAAGCCGTAGTGGTTATTCGACGAAGCAGTCGATGGATACAGTTCTACGAGATCTTCTATTTCGAATCCATTGGCTCGCAGGAGTTTGATCCGATCGCCATGTGAAAGATGGAACTCAACACCAGGGTCGTCATCCCATTCCATGCGATGCATGCCACGTAAAGGTCGGTTGAGGGAGGTCGTGGCGGGACCATCATCATCTGATACCGAGAGCATTAGTTGCGTTGAGTTGCCGAGAAAGACGAGTCGTCCGCCAGGGCGCAGGACCCTCGCAGCTTCGGGTATCCATTGATCGGGGTCACACCAGATTGCTGCCCCGTACTCTGAGATTGCAAAATCGAATGATTGGTCAGCGAATGGCAGTTCTTCCGCGTTTGCGTGAACTAGTGGAAAGTGCAGATCAAAAAGGTTTTGGAGCTGACGCGCACTGGAAAGCTGCCCGAGTGAATTATCGACTCCTGTGGGTTCTCCTCCAAGACGACTAAGCCAAGCCGACACGTATCCTGTGCCGCAGCCAAGTTCAATCACTTTGCCCCCTGAGAATGAGGTCAGGAGTTGTGCCTCAGATTCGGGGATCTGATGGATGCCCCAATGGGCATCCTCTCTAGCCCATGCTTCTCTGCCCCTGTCGAACCAGTCAGAGGCCATGGCGTCCCACAGCTCACGATTCTCTTCGACATGTTCTTGGCGGTCTTTATCAGCCATGTGATATTTATCGTGCTCCCCTGATCCCGGAAAACACCGAGACGCCCCACTGGCCATCAACTTTGTGCAGTATGTAGAAGCTATCGATTGACTCAATAACTGAGTCATCTTCGCGGTGGCGGGTTCCTTCAATTGTTAGATGAGCACGGTGTTCTTCAAGGTGGACGATCTTGGTTTCGGTCTCCGGATGATGAAATCCGGTGCTCTCACGCATGCGTTCGGGGTCGAAGGGGTATCGCTCACGCACTTGTGCTTCGGTCTCAGAGACATAGATAACGGGCAAGTGAACCAACGCTTGCAGGTCATCACGGGTACCACTAACGAAAGCTTCGTTGTAACGCGCCATAAAGGCTTCGATTTCTGTTTCTAATTCTTCTCGACGCTCATCAGTCATATGCATAGACGGCAAGTTAATGCGCTGGGGGTCCTAGGGTTCACTGGACCTATGGTGGAAACAGGTCCGCTATTGGGAATCCATGTCGTTTGATTCATTCACAAGCTCAGGTTCATCTATCGGACGCATGGCTTCTGCGATCCCGGTCACTGCGCCTAACACTCCGCTGAACTCTGTTGGAACAACGATTTTGGTCGCTCTGCCATCCGCTATCTGAGTTAGCGCTTCAAGGTAACGGACCGCTAGAACGTCGCTTGTTGGGTCTCCGTCATGGATCGCCTGAAAGACTTGGCGGGTTGCTTCGGCCTCTCCTGCGGCGACGGTTTGCAGCCGGTAACTTTCGGCTTCGGCGACAGTTCGTACCGCCTGCGCTTCACCTTCGGCGGCGAGAATTGCGCTTTGCCTTTGGCCTTCTGCTTCAAGAATTAGGGATTGCTTTTCGCCTTCGGCTCGGGTGATTTCTGACTCTCGGAACCCTTCTGCTTCGGTAACTGTTGCCCGTCTCGTACGTTCTGCCTTCATCTGTTCGTGCATGGCAGCCATGACGTCTGGTGGTGGGTCGATACGTTGGATCTCAACGCGAACTACGCGCACTCCCCATTTGTCCGTTGCTTCATCAAGTATTTCTCGCAACGCCGCGTTGATGCGATCTCGCGAGGTCAGCGCTCCGTCGAGTTGTAGATCTCCTACGAGGTTTCGCAAGTTGGTCTGGGCCAACTTGGTAATGGCGAGGACGAAATTTGCGATGTTGTAGACCAGGCGCTGAGGGTCGGTAGGTTCGTAAAACACCACGGCGTCTACTGAGACGACAACGTTGTCGGAGGTGATGACTTCTTGAGGTGGAACGTCTACGACTTGTTCTCGCATATCGACGCGTTTGATGGTGTCGATGAAGGGGACGATGATCTGAAGCCCTGATTCTTTGGTCTCTTTGTATTTGCCGAGGCGTTCAACAATTCCGCGTTCGTAGGGTCGCACTATCTTCACGCCTGCGATTAGAAAGAGTGCGACGACTAGGGCGATGACGGCTAACAGTACGAATGCGAACATTATTTTGATCCTTGCTCAGGAGCCTTACGAACAACGACTCGGGTACCTCGTATTTCGATGATCTCTACCGTGGAGCCAGAATCGATTGGTCCAAGGTCGGAGATGGCTCTCCATTCTTCGCCTCCGACTTTGACTAGACCCGAGGTTGCTGGGTCTTCGGAAATGCTTTCTATCGTTCGTCCAAGAGCCCCGATCAATCGGTCATGCCCAGCTCCGGGGGGCGACTTCATAGCTGCCATGGAGATTCTGCTTCTTCGCCAGAAAATCGAAAAAAGTGCGCCTCCGAGACCCACGAAAACGATCCAGTCGATGATGAGTGGGGCCCCGAAGAATGCTAAGACCATGGCGACGGCAGCGCTGAGACCGAATGGAATCAGGATGAAAGTTCCAGCGACGAACATTTCGCCGGTGATGAGTACCGCAGCGATCACCAACCAGATCCAACGCCAGGTATCAGGGGTTATGTCCATATGGTCCTTTACTCAATCAGAAGTCTATGCCGAGTTTCTGGCCAGAGTCAGACCCCGAGGGGTCGCGGCTGGCTGGGAATAGCTAGTCGTTGTTTTCTTTGTCTCGAATTTCTCGGTAGTGAGCTAAAGCTTTTTGGTACTGCTCCACCTCAACTGCTCCTGAAATTAGGAATTTGTTATCGATGACGACCGCTGGCACACCGGTGATGCCGCTACTTAAGGCTTCGTTGTACTCAGCGAACACCTGCTGCTCAAAGTGTTCTTGGTTGGAGGTTCGGACCTCTTCAAAGGCGCCTGTATCGATGTCTGTCTCGTGGGCAACTTGTAGCAGTACGTCAGAATTTGAAACGTCGCGGTTTTCGATGAAGTAGGCCCGCAACAGTTTGTTGTGGTATCGCCGCCAGGTTTCTTGACTAAATGTCGCCGCCGTTTTGCTTGCTATCGCGGCCGGTAGAGAGTGCGAGGGTGGGGGGCTACTACCTGACCACGGGCTGTTGAACTCAGCTTTAGGTTCGAGTCCTGCTGGTCGGCCCCAGCTTTTGGTGTACTCAGTGAATTCTGCGAGGCTTCTTTGCTCGGGTTGAGGGCGTAATAGGAAGGACTTCCATTCGATGGTAATGGCGTCGCCTTCTTGCTCAGCTAGCTCGTCGAGACGTACCGCCCCAACCCAACACCAAGGTCAGAGGTAGTCGGACCATACGGTGATTTGAACTGTTTCTGAAGACATCATTAAGAGCCTAGGTC
>PBOM01000055.1 GCA_002724355.1 Actinomycetota bacterium
GGACTGTTTCGCTCGGGAAAGTTGTTGACCCATTCAGGGTTTCCCCAGGTTGAAGGAGTACCTACCCAGTCGTAAGCCTCTTTGATTGTCACCGGTAGCCCATGCAGAACGCCTATGGAGTCACCGCGTGCTGTGGCTTCGTCTGCGTTCGATGAAGCTTTTTGGGCTTCTTCGATCTTGTGTTCAGTAATCGCGTTGACTATTGGATTGAACGCTTCGAATCGAGCGATCGCCTCATCGAGCAATTCTCGGGAGCTCACCGTTCGGGTTCTTATGAGCTCAGATAACTCTTCAGCGGTTTTGAGCATTAAGTCACTAGCCATAGGGAGAACGTAGTATCTATTGGCCCGCAACTACTCTCAGAGCGTCGTCGACCGCGTTGAGAAGATGTTGGATATCGTTGTCAGAGGTAGCAAGATTCATGCACCCCATTCCATATCCGCTGAAGTAGACCTCGCGTTCGAGTAAGCGGTGTTGGAAAGACTCCATTAGAGCTACTTCGTCGCTGTCTAGGTGAGCGTCTCGGTAGGTGTTTACAACTCGTTGGTGGGGATGGACGCGAAACAGCGAACCTGCGCCAGTGACTTGCCAGTCAAGCGATTGTTTCGCGAACACAGCTACGAGTCCTTCCCGCACTTGAGTTCCTATTTGGTCTAGACGCTCGAAGCTCGATTGGTGGAGTTGCTCCATGCATGCGAAACCGGCCGTCATTGTGATCGGATTCGCAGTGAACGTGCCGCCCGATGGAACGGCGGCCCGGTTGCCTTTAACCGCAGCGAATACATCCATGACATCAGATCTTCCACCTATTGCCCCAACCGGAAACCCTCCTCCAATGATCTTGGCTAAGGCGGTTAGGTCCGGTTCTATGTTGTGGAGCGACTGAGCTCCAGCATGCGCTAACCGAAATGAGATCACTTCATCAAGAATCAGTAAGGCCCCAACATCTCTTGTTCCAGTCCTAATTGCTTCTATGAAAGCCTGCTCTATCGCTGGCATGCCCACCCGGGAAGGCATCGGGTCCAGCAACACAGCTGCTAGTCGGGATCCAACTCTGTGTATGGCTTCGGTGACACCAGTGACATCGTTGAACTGCACTACGACAACCTCTTCTACTAACGAGTCTGGTGTTCCTGTTGAGTAGGGGATGGTTATGGGTTGGTCTGGCGTGCCCCAATTTGATGGATCTGATCCCAGGCTTGCTTCCGCATGGTCATAGGTGCCGTGGTAGCTGCCCTCTATTTTGATGATCGCGGGTCGATTGGTGAAGGCTCGAGCGGCTTTGATCGCTCCCATCACTGCTTCGGTGCCTGAATTGCAGAACCTGATCTGTTGGCAACTAGGTATTCGACTGCAGAGGAGTTCAGCCAGCTGAATTTCGGCCTCAGTCGCCAGTGAGAAAGCAGTTCCGTTGGCTAGCTGCTTGCGGACAGCATTTTCTATCTCTGGATCAGCGTGGCCGAGAATTATGGAGGTGAAGTTGTTGTTGCAATCTAGGTAACGATTGCCGTCAACGTCGGTGATCCAAGCACCTTCACCGTGGTTCACATATATGGGGTGGGGTCGAATTATGACCGTTGACCGAGACACTCCATCTGGGATTACCGACTTGCCGCGCTGGTGAAGTTCAGCTGAACGAGATGTCGCTGCCGGGTAGTTGTTTAACATTTCAATAGTCTCGCAGGTTGATGCGCGCGATGATCAATACCTATGACTCAGNCTGAAACAGCTCCAGGCACAACAAATCGACCAGTAGCTCCGTGGNGTATCGGAGTTGATGTCGGGGGAACATTTACCGACCTTGTACTNGCTGACGCTAACGGCCAGGCCTGGGTGGCCAAGGTTCCGTCAGTTCCTTCAGATCCAAGCGCTGGTGTTTTATCCGCTGTCCAACGCATCGCCGTGGACTTAGGTCTGCCCAAATCTGAAATTCTCAGTCAGTGCTCATTATTCGTTCATGGTTCGACTATTGCGACGAACACAATGCTCGAAGGTAAGGGAGCAAAGGTCGGGNTAATCACCACTGAAGGATTTCGGGACACAATTGAGATCCGCCGTGGGTTGCGTTCAGATCAGTGGAACCACCGAGAACCCTACGCCCCAGTGCTGGTTCCTCGTTACCTGCGCCGCTCCGTTGCCGGTCGAATTGACGCAGATGGAAGCGAGCATGAGCCCCTCGACTTGTCGCCAGTCGCGGAGATTCTCGACGACTTCAAAGAACAGGGAGTTGAAGCCATCGCCATCGCGCTGATGAACAGTTTCGTTGATGATCGCCACGAAGAGGAATTAGCCCAGGCCATCGATGAGCAGTGGGTTACCCGTTCTGCGCAGGTTTCACCTCTTATGGGCGAGTATGAGCGAAGCTCGACCGCAGTTGTAAATGCAGCGTTGTCTCCTCGCATCGTCAAGTATTTGCGTTCGCTGGACGCTGAGTTAAAAGCGGAAGGCCTTTCACGTCCCATTCTGTTAGTCCAATCCAACGGCGGAGCCGCGTCTGTTGATCAACTAGCGAACAAGCCAGTGAACCTTTTACTCAGCGGACCAGCCGCTGCAGTCGGCGCTCTAAACCTNTACCGCCGTTCAGTAGACAAAGCAGGCGTGCCAGAAGAGGACAAAGGCAACTTGATTTCTATGGAGATCGGAGGGACCTCATGCGATGTCTTATTGATGTCAAATGGCGAAGTCGCCACGCGCGATGACGTAGACATCGCTGGATATCACGTCTCCACCCCAGCTATTGATATCCACACCATCGGGGCGGGCGGCGGCACAATTGCTGGAGTCGACGACGCAGGCCTTTTGTTCGTCGGTCCAGAAGGCGCGGGCGCGGACCCAGGACCTGCGTGCTACGGAGCGGGGGGCACGTTACCGACCGTTACAGACGCCCATTTAGTTCTCGGCCGGCTACGCCCTGGAAAATCAGCTGGTGGGACGTTNGATCTCGATTTGGATGCAGCCCGAGAAGCTATCGATACCCATGTAGCTCAGAAACTTGGTATGAGCGTCGAAGATGCAGCTGCAGGAATTATTGAACTCGTNGAACAGCACCTATTAAGCGCTGTGGAGCACATTTCAATTGAACGTGGCTTCTCACCACGACGCTTCACACTCGTTGCCGCAGGAGGCGCCGGTCCGATGCACGGCGGGAGTGTTGCTGCAGGGTTGGGTTGCGCTCGGGTCCACGTNCCTCGGGACGCTGGTGCTCTNTGCGCGATCGGCATGCTCCATGCCGATGTCAGACAAGATTTCACTCGATTTCTGCTGGGTTCTTTGGACGAGCTGACCTCTGACACTGTCATTGGAGGGTTTGATTCCTTGCGCGAGCAAGCGGTCACTGTAATGGCTAAGGAGGGCTTCACCGATTCAGAGATTGCTCTTACCTACGAACTTGAGCTCCATCACCCCGGGCAACTGTGGAGCATTCGGGTGCCAGTCGACGGAAGTGACTTCAACCCGAACGCGATACGCACAGCGTTCGAAGACGAATACCGGCGTCTGTATGGCCACGCACAAGATGAGGGCACCATAATGATTTCCTCACAACGACTAACAGCACGTGGTTCTACCGGCGAAGTTGAAATGGCTCCGGGTGAATTATCCGATGGGCTGCCCGAACCTATCGATCGACGTTCGGTCTGGTTCCCTGGNAGCGGCTGGGTAGANACAGTGATCTANGACGGAGCGCTCCTCCGCCCCGGAGACAGCTTCCCCGGTCCGGCTTTAATCGAAGAGACCACCACCACAGTCGTANCGCGACCTGGTGACGTGTTACGCGTCGANGATTCAGGCGACTTTCTCATTGAGGTTGCTCAAACNGATGACTCNCTGAAGCAACACTCAGATGAACTCGATCCGGTCGTATTAGCCCTAATGCAGAACCGTCTCGACCAGATAAGCCGTCATATGGGNTGGGTGATGACCCGAACAGCTCGAAGCACAATCTTTAGCCAAAGTCACGACTTCAGTTGTTTCGTGACNACTCCAGANGGCACCTTGGTTGCAAACGCTGACGGGATCCCCATCCACACCGGAGGNGGCGGNTTCGCCGTCCGCGCACTNCTNAAGAAGTACGGTCACGATCTACGCGTTGGCGATGTGTTTTTGCTGTCCGATCCCTANGTAGCCGGTGGCAACCATCTACCTGACTGGGTAATTGCGCGACCAATATTTGTCGGTAATGACAACCCTGTTCTTGCAGGCTTTTGCTGTAACCGAGCCCATCAATCTGACATCGGCGGTGGCTTAGCTGGTACCTACAATCCTGAAGCCACCGAAATTTGGCAAGAAGGGATCCGTCTTCCGGTCATGCGTCTCGTTGAAGAAGGTCGCGTGCGAGAAGATCTCTGGGAACTGTTAATGATTAATTGCAGAACACCCGAACTGCTCGATGGTGATCTCTTGGCAATGATGGGCTCCACCCAAATCGGCGGTGAGCGGGTGATAGCGCTAGCTAGCGAACTGGGAGTGGATGCGTATCTCTCTTATCTCGATGGCGTTCTCGATCACGCAGATCGACGAATGCGATCAGCGGTAAGCGANCTTCCCGACGGCACTTACTTCGGTGAGGACCACACTGACAACGACTGTTTCCGAAAAGTNGACATTGCTGTACGGGCCCAGCTGACCGTCACCGGCGAAGAGATAGTCGTCGACTTCTCTGGTACGGACCCTCAAATCGAAGGATTCAAAAACAGCTCACTGGCCAACACCTATTCGTCGGTGTATCTCGCTATTTCTTCATTTTTCGATACCAGCATCCCNCGTAATGAAGGCACCTACCGTTGCCTTACCATCCACGCGCCTGAAGGTTCGATAGTCAATGCCTTGCCCCCTGCTCCAATGACCATGAACACGGTGTANGTAGCTCACGAGATCGTCATTGCGGTATGGCAAGCGTTAGCAGCCGCTGACCCAGCACGGGCCTGCGCCGGNTGGTCAAAAACAATGCATGGCCACGTTGCCGGCCGNAGAGACGACGGATCAACGTGGGTGATGTANCAGTGGCACGCCATGGGTACTCCCGGAGCAACAGCGGAACGTGATGGATTCGCCCAAATGGGCCATCTCATCAGCTTGGGAGGGCTAGACATACCGAACCTGGAATTCCATGAACAGCANTACCCCGTTCGTTACATCCGCCACGAACAACGTTGCGACAACGCCGGACCCGGACAAATGCGAGGCGGCACAGGCGTTCGCTACGAAGCAGACATCCTCGAACCTGCCATTTGGTCCTTCAGAGCCGAGGGTCTTGACACACCCAGCGGGCACGGTGTCGAAGGTGGAGGCACCGGAGGAGTCGGATTTGAATGGATAGCACCAGCAGACGAAGAGGCTGACGGTCCAACCTTTGTTCCACCTAAATACGGAGTCACCAAGTTAGGTCCAGCCAGAATGATCGCCGAAACCCCCGGGGGTGGAGGGTGGGGCGACCCATTCGATCGAGACCCAGACTTAGTGCTACGCGACGTTCAAGACGGAGTCGTGTCCCCAGAAGCGGCAAGAAACGACTATGGAGTCGTCGTCACCCAGTCATTACAAGCAGTTGATGTTGTAGCGACCGAAGTCGCACGCGGAAGACGAAACGTCGGCGAGAGCTAGCTATGGGAGACTCCGTCGTCGAACTTTTGGAGGCAATGCGCGCCGATTATCAGATAGTCGAATGCGCACCTGAACTCGCCGACACTGCGCAATTCTGTGAACACTACGGATACCGACTCGACGAAAGCGCAAACGCGATTTTGGTAGTCGGTAAAGGTGAACCACGTCTCTACGCCCTCTGCGTTGTGTTGGCCACTACCCAAGTAGACGTCAACAAACACGTGCGTCAAAAACTAGGAGTCAAGAAAGCATCATTTGCTTCTCCAGACGAAACAATCGAACTCACCGGAATGACCTTAGGAGGCGTCACTCCGTTTGGTCTCCCTCCATCCCTTCCTATATGGATCGACAGTCGAGTATTGGAATGTTCGAAAGTAATCGTCGGAGGTGGATCCCGAAACCGGAAGATCTACACCAACCCTGAAGTCCTAGCAGCTCTCCCTTCTGCAGAAATAGTCGAAGATCTAGCTAAAGACCGCCCAAAACCCTAAGCAGTTAGGTTTACGATGCTTCTTGATGTGAAGGAGTCCAAATGTCCGTCGTATTAGTTCACGGGAATCCCGAAACCGACGCCATATGGGGTCCGCTCCGAACTGAACTCGGAAGAGACGACGTCATCGCCCTTTCCCCACCTGGCTTCGGTAGCGCTCTCCCCCAAGGTTTCGACATGACAAGCGACGGATACCTGCACTGGCTTGAGACTGAACTTGAACAGTTGGACGGGCCCATTGATTTAGTGGGACACGATTGGGGCGGAGGTCATGTGGTACGCCTCGCCATGACCCGACCAGACCTAATCCGCTCTTGGTGCACCGACATCATCGGCATCTTCAACCACGACTATGTTTGGCACGACGCTGCACAAAGTTGGCAAGGACCAGACGGAGAAGCGGCTGTGGGATCACTTATAGAACTACCCAATGCCGATAAAGCAGCCGTATTTGGTCAGCTAGGCATGGGTGAATCCGTAGCTGAAAAAGTTGCACCTTGGATCAACGACGACATGGGCCACGCCATTCTCGAACTGTACCGAAGCGCAGCTCAGCCAGTTATCGGTCAACTAGGTGATGACCTTCCCAGAGCGGCGCAGAGACCCGGCCTTTGTATTTTCGCCACCGAAGACTCCTATACCGGTGGAGAAACTCTCCACCGCAACGCTGCTGAACGGTGCGAAGCAGAAGTAGCTGTCCTGGAGGGACTGGGCCATTGGTGGATGTGCGAAGATCCAACCCAAGCAGCAGAGCTACTTAACAATTGGTTTGACAGCCAGGACTAACCCTTCAAAAACCAGCCAAATCAAGCAAAAACGCTCTCAATGTTAATTGAGGCTGCGCCTCGGTGTAGTCTCATTGCTGCTCCGCAACAAGCACGAAAACTCAGGGGATCAACATGGCCGCACAAGGCTCAATTTTAGGCAACGCAGTTACAAGAAAAGAAGATCCAGGATTGTTAACCGGATCTAATCACTACGTAGATGACCTAGACATCGATGCAGCTCGAATTGTGTTTGTACGTTCCACTATGGCGCACGCTTCACTTCTCGAAGTCGACATAAGCGAAGCCGTCAATATGCCAGGCGTATTAGCGGTATACACCTCAGACAACTTGGAAATGCCTGCGGTCAACCAATCAGAATTTATGGACCCTTCCATGAACCGCCCGCCTCTAGCCGTCGGCAGGGTCAGATTCGTAGGCGACATCATCGCTGCGGTAGTTGCGGAATCTCACTCACAGGCTGTTGATGCAGCAGAGCAAGTCATCGTGGACTACGACCCGCTGCCTGCAAATGCTGATATCGAAGCCGCTCTCGCAGACGACGCACATATTTTGTGGGAAGGGGCAGAAAACAACGTCTGCTTCGCTATCGGAAACGAATACGACGGCCCTGACGTCACAGAAGGTGCCGACACCGTAGTAAGCGAACGAATAGTGACACAGCGCTTAGCGGGTGTTCCTATGGAGCCAAACGGATGTGTTGCAATTCCCGAAGGCGACTCAATGACGTTTTACGCCTCGACGCAAGCCGCACACGGCCTGCGCGACGGCCTCGCACCGAATCTCGGTATGGAACCAGAGAACCTTCGAGTAGTCGCTCCATGGGTTGGAGGAGGCTTCGGCCCCAAAGCCGGCCTGTACATCGAGTTCATTCTCTGCGGCAAAGCAGCACAAGAACTCACACGACCAGTGCGGTGGACCGAACAACGCGGCGAAAACATGCTTTCTATGGCTCAAGGCAGAGCGATGGTTATGACCGCTGATTTGGGCGTAAACAGCGACGGATCAATTGTTGGGCTCAAAGCGAGAGTGGTAGCAGATGCAGGTGCTTACCCCGCTATCGGCGCGATCTTGCCGATGCTGACAATGCAACTCAGCCAAGCGGTATATGACATACCAGCCATCGACTTCTTTGCCCAGTCAGTGTTGACCAACACCACAGTCATCGGTGCCTACCGCGGCGCAGGCCGACCAGAAGCCACTCAGATGGTTGAACGAATCCTCGACAAGGCTGCAAACGCCATCGGAATGGACCCCGCCGAACTCCGTCGAAAGAACTACATTCAGCCTGATGCTTTCCCGCTAACCACCTTGGTTGGCGCCAACTACGACTCAGGCGAGTACGAACGCTCGCTAGACGCTGTACTTGAAGCATCTGGTTACGCCGATCTGAGAGCCGAACAAGCTCGCAGACGCGAGGCTAACGACCCAATGATGCTTGGCATAGGCGTGTCCTCATATGTTGAGGTCACCGCTCCTATCGGCCTGCACGTCGAATACGGAAGCTGTGAGATTAACGATGATGGTTCCGCAACGATCAAAGTAGGAACAAGCTCTCACGGTCAAGGCCACGACACCGCCTTCTCAATGATCGTCAACGACGTTCTCGGCATTCCTATGGATCAGGTCACCCACGTTGATGCTGACACCGAAGAGGTAGCACGAGGTTCTGGGACCTTAGGTTCTCGTTCACTTCAAGCGGGCGGTTCAGCGATTTATGAAGCGTCACAGGTTGTTCTAGAAAAAGGTAAACAACTCGCGGCCAGCCTCTTAGAAGCAAGTGCCGACGACATCGTCGTTGGCGAAGGTGCTCTACAAGTAGCGGGCGTGCCAGCGAAGTCAATTAGCTGGGCCGACCTCGCAACAGCCGCAGTAGAACAAGAAATCGAAGGCGGTTTGGCCCATGAGCTTGACTTCGACGGGACCGATGCGACGTATCCGTTCGGTTCACACGTGGCGGTCGTGGAGATAGATCGCGAAACAGGTCATGTGGAACTCCTGCGACATGTAGCCGTTGACGACTGTGGCACGATCCTCAACCCAATGTTGGTAAATGGCCAGCAGCACGGAGGCATCGCACAAGGCATCGCACAAGCCCTATGGGAGCACGTCCAATACGACGAGGACGCCAACCCGGTAACAGCAAGCCTGATGGACTATCTCATGCCGTCAGCTGCGGAACTTCCTAGCTTTGAAGTTTCCAACACCGAAACCGCTAGCCCTAGGAACCCCTTGGGCGCTAAAGGAATAGGTGAGTCCGGCACAATCGGCTCCACTCCAGCTGTTCATAACGCAGTATGCGACGCTGTTGCACACCTCGGAATTGAGCATGTTGATATGCCTTGCACTCCCCAAGCCGTATGGCGAGCCCTTCAGGACGCCTAAACGGAACTTGCGGGGCGGTTTCGTTCTCCTCTAGAGCAGCTACCCAAGAGCTATAGCTTTAAATTTCAACAGCTACGCCTCAACTAGGAGCACTAGCGCTAGTGCTCCTAGTTGAGGCGTAGCTGTTGAAATTTAAAGCTATAGCTC
>PBOM01000056.1 GCA_002724355.1 Actinomycetota bacterium
TATATCCCTCAATGCGGTCTCTGGAATGATCGCTGTCAGTGTCGGCGTGGCGACGTTGGAGAGTTGGGATAACGCCTTCCCAGTGCGTGGTGTAGCTCCGACTGCGACCATATCGGTTCCTATAGCGAACGGTGAATGTTCGACTTTGCGAACTTCCGTAGAGAATCAGCTTGCGCTGCTTGGCAGTAAGTTTGGACCAGGGCTTGTCAATCGGAATGTCAAATTCTTCCCCGGTGGCACGCAAAAGTCGCCCATACCAGCGACTCGCTCCAGTAGCGAATGGTGCAATAGCTCCTTCTTCAATAGTTAGGTCGGCATTGGGCACGATTAATTCTGGGTCAACTTCAAATCGAGTTCCTAAGCCGTCGCAAGTACCACATGCTCCATATGGCGAGTTAAACGAGAAGTTTCGGGGAGCTAGATCTTCGAATGATCGCCCCGTGGCTGGCGAGTAAAGATGCTGGCTGTATGTATGAATCTCTCCCTCCCCTTCTGCGGGAACGACTTCTATCCACACATGACCGTCAGCAAGGTTTAAAGCCGTTTCAATCGACTCAGTAAGCCGTTGTTCAATACCTTCTCTGAGTACAAGGCGGTCCACGATGACTTCAATATCGTGATTGACATAGCGATCCAGGCGTTCCTCGGGGAGGACTTCTTTGTCCCCGAGATCAACCGTTTCTCCATCGACGCGAGCACGCACGTAACCCTGTGATGCGAGATCAGCTAGCAGTGTGTGATACTCGCCCTTCCTACCCCGGACAATAGGCGCTAAAACCTGAAATCTCTTATCCATGCCGAGCATGAGAATTCTGTCGACAATCTCTTGCGAGGTCTGACGTTGGACAACTTCACCTGTTTCAGGGTCATGTTGAACTCCGATCCGGGCATATAAAAGCCGAAGGTAGTCGTATACCTCAGTAATGGTGCCTACTGTGGATCGAGGATTTCTGCTTGCACTCTTTTGGTCTATCGAAATCGCCGGTGATAGGCCCTCTAGAAAGTCAACATCGGGTTTATCCATCTGCCCTAGGAATTGTCGGGCGTAGGCGGATAACGACTCCACGTATCGCCTCTGACCTTCGGCGTAGATGGTGTCAAACGCAAGGGACGACTTCCCGCTTCCTGACAGACCTGTAAACACGATCAAGTTGTCGCGCGGCAGATCAACATCAACGTCGCGCAGGTTATTTTCCCTCGCGCCTCGAACGATTAATCGATCTCCCATCGTGCCGGAGCCTATCTCGGGGCATATCTAGATACGGGATGCTCCTAGCCAAAAGGCTCAGATCATGACAACCGAACGCAAAACTTCTCCCTGCTCCATCTTGTGGAACGCCGCTTCCACATCTTCTATGCCAATCTTTTCGGATACGAAGCGGCCTAGCTGCAACCGGCCCTGAAGGTGGAGGTCAATCAACATCGGGAAGTCACGGGTCGGCAAGCAATCCCCATACCATGAGCTTTTGAGGGAACCTCCCCGCCCAAAGACCTCGATCATGGGCAAGTCAATACGCATCTCTGGATTGGGAACGCCAACGAGCACTACGGTGCCCGCTAAGTCTCTTGCGAAAAAGGCCTGCTCATAGGCGGCCGGTGAGCCTACTGCTTCGATGGCGACGTCTACCCCGTTGCCGTCTGTGAGAGCCTGTACCGCTTCGACAACTTGGTCTGTGTCCATACCAGCAGAGTTGATTACGTGTGTTGCGCCAAAATCCTTAGCCCATTCGAGCTTTCGATCATCTAGGTCTATTGCGATAATCGTGTGAGCTCCAGCTATGCGAGACCCTTCGATTGCGGCATCGCCCACTCCCCCACAACCCCAAACTGCGACGCTATCTCCACGAGTAACGCCACCAGTGTTCATCGCCGCGCCTAGGCCGGCCATAACGCCGCACCCAATCAGACCAGCCACTTCTGGTTCAGCTGAACTGTCGACTTTGGTTGCTTGTCCAGCCGCTACCAAAGTCTTTTCAGCGAATGCGCCGATGCCGAGAGCAGGTGTCAACTCGATTCCGTCTACAGTCATTTTTTGGTGCGCGTTGTGAGTAGCGAAACAGTATTGAGGTCTGCCTCGCAAACAGCTTCGACATTGCCCACAAACGGCGCGCCAATTCAGTATGACGAAATCACCCTCATTTACGTTGGAGACACCTGAACCGACTTGGCTTACCGTCCCTGCGGCCTCATGTCCGAGGAGAAAGGGAAACTCGTCATTAATTGCACCTTCTCGGTAGTGAAGGTCTGTGTGACATACGCCACATGCTTGAACATCAACGACTACTTCGCCTGGCCCAGGATCCGGCACCTGAATGGTTTCGACGGCTACCGGACCGCCTTTCGATCGAGCTATAACGCCCCGAACTTCGTGTGGCATCGCAATACCCCCTAACAAACAATTCGCAGCGTGTTAACGCCACTACCCCTAGTGGCAAACTAGTTGCTCGTTCGCAGGGTCACCCATAGTTCCTGGTTTATCTTCAGCTCATTGCGTCACGAAGGTCACGACGAAGCTCTCGGATCTCATCGCGCAGCCGCGCCGCGTACTCGAATCGTAAATCTTCAGCAGCTTCTTCCATTTCGAGTTCCAGAGAGTGAATCAGTCTGTGCAAGTCATCTTCTGGAAGCTCCGCTAAATCCCGGCGAGCTTGTTCGTCAACTTGAACTCGCTTAGAGGACAACTTTTCTGGAACGGGAGCGCCTTCTTCTTGTCCCCGCAACACAAGCAAGATATCGGTAACAGCCTTCCGGATGGTCTGGGGGTCAATGCCATGTTCCTCGTTGTAGGCCTGTTGGAGACCCCTACGACGGTTAGTTTCGTTAAGCGCCACTCGCATCGAGTCGGTGATGTTGTCGGCATACATGATCACTTGACCATCTACGTTTCTGGCTGCTCGGCCGATGGTTTGGATAAGCGATGTTTGACTCCGCAAAAACCCTTCTTTGTCTGCATCCAAGATCGCGACGAGGGAAACCTCAGGTAGGTCCAAGCCTTCCCGCAGCAGATTTATCCCAACCAACACGTCAAATTCACCGAGGCGCAGATCTCTTAGGATTTCGATCCTTTCAATAGTGTCAATTTCGCTGTGGAGGTAACGAACCTTGACTCCTAGTTCCAGCAAATAATCGGTGAGGTCTTCCGACATCTTCTTAGTCAGCGTTGTTACAAGAACGCGGTCGCCACGGCCAACTGTTTGCTCAATCTGCTCAATCAGGTCGTCTATCTGACCGCGCGTGGGTTTCACTATTACTTCGGGGTCAACCAACCCAGTAGGTCTTATTATTTGCTCAACAACTTGATCACTCACTTCGATTTCGTAATCCCCTGGAGTTGCAGACAAAAAAATCACTTGGTTGAGGCGTTCCATTACTTCATCAAACCGAAGCGGCCGATTGTCACGTGCCGATGGAAGTCGAAAACCATGTTCAACCAGCGTGTCCTTTCGAGATCGGTCTCCCGCGAATTGCCCGTGAAGCTGGGGAACTGCGACATGGCTTTCGTCAACCACCAGTAGATAGTCGTCAGGGAAAAAATCAAGAAGGCTGTAGGGCGGTTCATCGAAGGTACGACCATCGAGATGCATCGAATAGTTTTCGATTCCCGTGCAATATCCGACCTCTTGAAGCATCTCGAGGTCATATTCAGTTCTCATGCGCAGTCTTTGCGCTTCTAAAAGTTTTTGCTCAGATTCGAAAAATGCAAGACGTTGCTGCAGTTCAGCCTCGATATCACTGATCGCCCTGTGGATCGTGGCACCGTCGGTGACATAGTGACTCGCCGGGAACACAGTTATTTCTTCCAGTTCGGCTAGTCGTTCTCCGGTAACGGGGTCAATCTTTGTAATTCGCTCCACATCATCACCGAAAAGTTCGATTCTGACCACGAATTCTTCATAGGCGGGATGAATCTCAAGGGTGTCCCCCTTGACCCGGAACTTTCCTCGCACAAGGTTCATATCGTTTCGCTCATACTGCATATCGATGAGGCGACCAAGGACTTCTCTTTGATTGTGTGTTTCCCCCAGCCTGAGGTAGAGCATGTGTTGCAGGTAAGCCTCAGGAGGCCCAAGGCCGTAGATGGCCGAAACTGACGCAACGACTATTACGTCTCTTCGTGTCAGCAGTGCCGCAGTTGCAGAATGGCGAAGTCGATCAATCTCATCATTGATCGAAGAATCTTTCTCTATGTAGGTGTCTGAGGCTGGCATATAGGCCTCTGGTTGGTAATAGTCGTAGTAGGAGACGAAATATTCAACGCGGTTGTTTGGGAAAAATTCTCTGAACTCGTTAGCTAACTGAGCTGCGAGAGATTTATTGGGCGCCAACACCAGAGTTGGGCGTTGCACTTTCTCAATAGCCCACGCGATTGTTGCGCTTTTACCGGATCCCGTGATGCCGAGCAGCGTCTGAAACCGGTGACCAGCCTCGACCCCATCAGCAAGGCACTGGACGGCGTTGGGTTGGTCTCCGGCTGGAGCAAAGTCTGATACGACCCGAAAAGGATGCGCTGCTGTTGGCGCAGGTCTTGCCTCAGAACTCACACAAAACAGCTTAGGAACTGGAAGCTACTGGCAAAGACCTCTTGGATCGGTTTCGAAAAAAAATCGAGATCTTTGGGGATTTCTTATTTCATTCACACTGAACGGCCGATCTATGGGTATCCTCCGCGCTGAGCAGCATGTGCGACTATTTGAGTTAGCAGCTCCCGAGGCCAATATGAGTGATGAACCTGTAGAAGAAGAAATTGATGAAGTGGAGCCTGATCCAGACCTGATCGACGAAGAGATGGGTGAGGAAGAAATCGAAATCGATCTTGAGGGTGATGACCTTGCAGATGACGATGACGATGACGAGAATCAGGAGATACCCGCGGGTGCACGCCCCACATCAGACGACGACGAAGACGATGAAGATGATGACGAAGTCGAAGCCGACTTGGACACGATTCTGAAGGAACGGCTGTCATCTGCTGAAGAGGACGAAGAAGAGGAAGAAGAGGACGAAGGCGTTATCACTACCGCTGAAGGCGACCGTATCCCTAGCAAGCAAGAGGATGAGATCTTGTGTGAGGGATGCTTTCTGCTCGTCAAAGAATCGCAATACGACATGAGGGACAATGTTGCTAGTTGTCCTCATTGCGGGACACAGTTACAGGTTTGAGCATCGGGGGGGATTATGGAACTCGAGGGGAAAGTTGCTGTCGTCACCGGGGCTGCTAGTGGCATAGGCGCTGCCTGTGCTCAAGCTTTTTCGGACGCTGGTGCGCGAGTAGCGGTTGTCGATATTGACGCCCAGGGCTCACGACTCGTTGCGGACTCCATCGGGGGCATGGCGGTGGAGTGTGACCTGGCCGACATGGCCGCTATTGATTCCATGATCACGCAAGTAGAGGAAGAGATCGGCCCTGTTGACCTTTTGTTCAATAACGCCGGGATTGGCTCAGGTGCTGGGGTCTTCGACAGCCCTATTGAGGAATGGCAACGTCAATGGGACGTAAATCTCATGTCACATGTGCACGCCATTAAGGCAGTACTTCCCGGAATGCTCGATAGAGGCGAGGGATATTTACTTCACACGGCATCGATGGCCGGAATTCTCTCCTCTCATGGAAATCTTCCCTATGCAGTCAGCAAACATGCAGTTGTGGGACTCGCTGAGTGGCTCGCCTTCACCTACGCGCACTGTGGTATCGCAGTTTCATTGTTGGCGCCTCTGGCTGTTCGTACTCCTATGTTGGGTGATGCTGCCGACAGCGAGTGGGCATCTCAGGCCGGGGGGCCCATCAAAGAACCTGAAGAAGTGGCCCAGCAGGTGTTGGAAGCAATCTCAGAGGAGCGGTTCTTAGTGCTTACGGATCCGATTGCCCAAACTTGGATGGAAAGAAAGACTGCTGACCCTGACCGCTGGCTTCATGGAATGAACCGACTTCAGCAGCGTTTGGAAGGCACTGACCATGCTGATACCCCTTAGCTGAGAGTAGTGCCGCTATCGGCCTAGGAAGAGCGCTGATGGACTCTGGTGGCCTCATATGGATTCCCGTGACGCTAGGCGCCACCGCGGCTCAAGTCATGCGTACTGCGCGCCAACATGAATTGCGCAGTCATCTCTCATCATTCGGCGCCGCGTATGTCAGGTTTCTCTTTGCATGGCCGCTGGCCCTACTTTCGGTTGTTTTAACTCGATTCGTCTCTCCCCAAAGTGTCGNCGTNCCGATCCAGTTCTACTTATGGATTGGCGCTGCGGCTGTTGTTCAAATTACGGGTACGGCGTTGCTGCTTCAGGCGTTTCGGGCACGAGATTTCGCTATTGGAACCGTCTATTCGAAGTCCGAGGTGATTTTGGTAGCGACNGGCTCTGCGATTTTTTTAAATGAACCGTTACAGGCTGCCGGATGGGTTGGTGCTGTGGCNGTTCTGGTGGGTGTGGTGCTACTTGCTGCAACATCGGGANTTAGTGCAGCCCTGAGGGGATTGGGTGATCAGGCAGCCTGGTTTGGTGTGGCTGCAGGATTGTTCTTCGCGTTTTCGGCAATCGGTATCCGTGGCGCATCAACTTCATTGACAGGAGGGTCGGTGTGGCATCGGACCTGTTTAACTTTACTTGCCCTACTTACGTTCCAAATGTTGATTCATGGCTTGCTACTTTGGGCCTTCGACCGAAAACAACTTGTTGGGATTTGGCGGAACCGGTACGCGTGTTTTCAGGTCGGTGTTCTGAGTTTCGCCGGAACTACCGGCTGGATCGCTGCGATGACCCTTACCAGCGCCACCAAAGTTCGGACGCTTGGACAACTGGAAATAGTGCTGGCGTTCCTAGTGTCGCTTGTCCGTCTAAAGGAGCGCCATCATTTTCGGGATTATCTGGGGAGTGCTTTGGTCCTAGTAGGAATTCTGCTGGTGGTCGCGCTCGGTTGAAAGTGGCCGCGATTCAACTCGCATCGTCAGGTTCAGGGGTTGGTTCAGTTGCCGGGAGTGTTTGAGCCCACGCAAACGCNGACTCGATTTGCGGTGCGAGTTCTTCAAAAGTCACCGAGTTGTCGATTACGAAGTCCGCTAATTCCAGTCGCTTGTCCGGAGGGACTTGGGCAGCTATTCGAGATTGGGCATCCTCTTCGCTAAATCCCCGGTACTCAACTAAACGCTGAACCGCGATCTCAGGTCGAGTGTCAACCACCAAGATTCCACTCACGATGTACCTCGGAGGTCCACCAGCGAGGATGCCCTCAATGAGCAGAGGGATGTCTAGAACCAGGAGATGGTCGGTGTCAGCGTGTTCTCTTATCCGACGTCGGATTTCTCGGTTAACCGGTGGGTGAACAATGTTATTTAGCTCACGAAGTGCTTCTTTGTTGCTAAAGACGAGATCGGCGACTGCCTGACGGTTGAGTGTTGCATCCTCATTTAGGATGCTTGCTCCGAAATGAGCGACCATGTCCGCATGCACACTTGCCCCTGGCTCTTGCAGTTCACGGACAATGCGATCCGCGTCAATGAGCACTGCCCCGAGGTCCACGAAACGGTCGGAGACGGTACTTTTGCCGCTCCCGATGCCACCGGTGAGCCCGATGACTATCATCTCGGTCCCTACGCTTCCTCAGTTGAGGCTGCCGGTTCTTCTTCTGAGGTTTCCTCAGCAGCTTGCCCGTCTTGTTCAGCGTCTTCGTAGTCAGCGACAGCCTGGCGATATGCNTCTTCGCCATGCTCTTCGTAATATTCACGCCAAGCCCGCTCCGCCTCTGACTCCTCGCCTTCGGCGGGCGCTTCATAACTGAACTCTCCGATGAAGTTGCCTGACTCGTCATAGGCGTGTTCGCCGAATGCTTCCTGATATTCNGCTGCTACGACTCCACCTTCAGCCGCCTGTTTGATCGACAGACTGATTCTGCGACGTTGTAAGTCCAGATCGATGATCTTGACCCACAACTCTTCGCCGGGAGTAACAACTTGTTCAGGTAGCTCAACATGATGCGCTGACATTTCCGAGATGTGGACGAGTCCTTCAATTCCATCCCCAACCTGAACGAAAGATCCAAAGGGCACCAATTTGGTGACCCGCCCGTAGACCAGTTCGCCTACTTTGTGGCCATCTGCGAATTCTTGCCACGGATCTTGTTGGGTGGCCTTCAAGGACAAGGAAATGCGTTCCCGCTCACGATCCACTTCCAAGACTTCAACATCTACTTCGTCACCTACTGTCACCACGGAATTGGGGTGATCTACATGTTTCCAAGACAACTCAGAAACGTGGATAAGACCGTCCATTCCTCCTAGATCAACGAAAGCGCCGAAGCTCACAACTGAAGACACAACGCCGCTTCGCTTTNCCCCTGGTTGCAGGTTGTNCAAGAACTCTTCGCGCTGCTCTTTTTGTGTTTCTTCCAACCAAGCTCTACGCGAGAGCACAACGTTGTTGCGATTTTTGTCCAATTCGATGATTTTGGCTTCTAGATCCATGCCGATGTAGGGATCTAGATCTCGTACGCGCCGTAACTCGACNAACGAGGCCGGGACGAAGCCCCTCAAACCAATGTCGATAATGAGCCCGCCCTTGACTACTTCGATGACTGGACCTGAAACCACACCGTCTGATTCTTTGATTTCTTCGATCCTGCCCCAAGCCTTTTCATATTGCGCTCGTTTCTTGGATAGAACAAGGCGTCCGTCCTGATCTTCCTTTTGTAAGACGAGGGCTTCGATTTCTTCGCCGAGGTCTACTATCTCCGATGGGTNGACTGCGTTTCTGATCGAGAGCTCACGGCTAGGGATTACGCCTTCGGATTTGAATCCGATGTCAAGAAGTACTTCATCGCGGTCTATTCGAACCACTGTGCCGGTAACTAGGTCACCGTCCTCAAACTCTACGATTGTTCCGTCGATGGCATCCGCAAAGGACATCGACCCAAGATCGTTTTCGACAATGGTGCGGGGTATGTATTCGCCGGCATCGGTAAAGCTGCCGAATTCAGTGGTATCAGACACAAGTTTTTTGGCTCTAGGTAGACAATACGGGGTGCCTGTGGCAGAGCTCCCACCGGGCACGACGTCCAAGGCTACACGGGCTTACGGCTGGAACCATCTCCGGAGTTAACTTCTGGCCCTCACGGTCAATCTATTGCGGGCGGCGAGCGAGTAGTAGCAACTCGGCTTGGTCCAAATCGATATCGGTGCTCGTCCAATTTTCCCCTGAATGCGCACTTCGGATCGTGATCGGATCAAGGCCCGCTGTTTGCGCCATGAGCCACAATTCNCTGGGAGTGAAACAAGTGGTCCACAGGTTTGTGGTGATTGCTGCCCCGTCCGGATCTTTGATTTCGGTAATTTCGTGGCGGGTAGCTGTCATCAAATCAAAATTCTGTGCCGACTCTTCGCCATGAGCAATTTGAAAGTAGGCGGAAAACCCGGCGAGCAGAAGATAGCCACCGGGTTTCAGAGCTTCACTCATGCCTCGCATGATGAGTTGATCTGCTTGCAAGTTCGCTGCATCCATTGCTGCTGGTCCGCCTTGCAGTCCGAAAGCACCTTCGCAAAGCGAGATAACGCCATCGAACTCGGCNGAGAAAGCCAGATCTCGAGCATCTGCTCGTTGAAATTGCGCCATCTCCTGGAGGCCTTGGTCCATGGCTGACTGAGTGGCTATGTCAATAAAGGGCTGCGAGATGTCAATTCCGGTGCAGCTGATCCCACGCCGCGCTAGTTCTAGGGCATGTCGACCAGGGCCACACCCAACGTCAAGCACCTTGTCACCCGGCTGAAGCTTGAGGTCACGAATAACCACATCGACTTCTTGGCTGGTATTTCGTGTAAATGCGTACCTTAGATACGCCTCCCGCAAGTGGCCGGCCACTGTTTCAAACCAGTGATCATTAACCATTCGATTTAACGGAGTCGNTCGGGCCGCGCACTTTACGCCTTCGCCTGCGCCCAGCTCGGGCCTGTAGCGACATTTACTTCTAGTGGCACACGCAACTCTGCGGCATTCTTCATGTTCTCGATAGTCATAGTCTTGATTGCGTTGCTTTCATCAGGATGAACTTCGAGGATCACTTCATCATGAACCTGGAGGACGAGGCGGCTCTGCGCGCTCATACTGGTGAGCGAACGGTCGATTTCCACTAGCGCTATTTTGAAGATGTCTGCAGCCAAGCCTTGTATCGGCGCGTTCATAGCTTGACGCTCAGCCGCCTGACGGACCCTAAAGTTTGGTGAAGCGAGGTCAGGAATTGGTCGTCGACGCCCAAAGATAGTTTCGGTGTATCCAGTTTCTTTGGTCTGCTCCACGATGTCGTCCATGAAGGATTTCACTGCGGGAAACGCGGCGAAGTAGGCCTTCAATATTTCTGCCGCTTCTCCAGTCTCGATCCCTAGACGTTGACCTAAACCGTACGCTTCCATCCCATAGGCGAGACCATAGCTGACCATTTTCGCTTGCGATCGTTGCTCCACGTTGACATCGNCTGGGTCCACGTCAAAGATTGATGCGGCGGTTGCATTATGGATATCCACCCCAGCTTCGAAGGCTCCAATGAGTCCAGGGTCTTCTGCTAGGTGTGCGATAACTCTAAGTTCAATTTGGTTGTAGTCGGCTACGAGTAGTTCAAATCCTTCGACGGGCACGAACGCTTTTCGAAATTCGCGGCCTAACGGAGTTCGAACGGGGATGTTGTGGAGGTTTGGCTCTTCTGAACTTAAACGGCCGGTCCTTGCAACAGTTTGGTTAAAAGTTGCCCGAATTCGACCGTCCGAGTCCGCTACGTCTAGCAAGCCTTGACCATACGTTGATCTCAACTTTTCGACTTCCCGGTACTCAAGTAGGACTGTGACGATTTCGTGCTGATCCTTAATTTTTTCTAGAGATGCAGCATCGGTCGAGTATCCGGTCTTGGTCTTTTTCTGTGGAGTTAATCCCAGTTCTTCGAAGAGCACCTCACGCAACTGTTTGGTGGAGTTGACATTGAAATCGTGGCCGGCAAGACCATGGATAGAGGATTCGAGTCGCTCAACTTCGCCGACAAGGTAGTCACGCATCCTTGTTAGTTCAGTTACGTCAACGCCCACTCCGGCATCTTCCATGCGAGAGAGAACCGAAATAAGAGGACGTTCCAGATCTTCATACAACCAGACCATCGATCTCTCTTCGATGAGGTTCGACATAACAGGTGCTAGTCGGTTGATAGCTAATGCGTCCCTAGCCACGTCGAGCAGTTGATCATGTGAGCCGCCATCAAGATCCAACTGGCCCGCTTCGACTACATCGCTTCTTACNATTTCAGTGCGGCAATATTTCATGAGTAAATCATCGAGAACGTAACGACCCCCNCTTGGGTCAAGTAGATANCCAGCTATGGCTGTGTCGACTTTTAAACCTTCTGACTCGAGCCCCAACTTGCGTAGGCCACGACTCAGTTTTTTCGCATCGTGAGTATCGAATCCGATACCGTCAGCTCTCAAGAACTCTTCTAAAGATGACTGCACCTGTTTATCTTTGAGGAACTGCGTTTCAATGACCATTACCTCGGCTGTGCCTGGCTCATAAAGCGCTGCTAAAGCCAGCAAAGAGCCTTCATCATCCGCTAGCCAACCCAGAGATACCGGCTGCTGCTTTTCAGCCAAGGCCTCAAGCAGCTCAACGCATTGGCGCTCAGAAGTGACGATCGTCGGTTCTGCTTCCAAAACATTCTCTTGTGAGCCCATTGTTGGAAGCTCATCGCCCAATAACTCTCCGAGGCGTTCATACAGGGAGTTGAACTCAAGCTCCTCAAACAGTTGCCTGACTTCGTCGGTGTTGATTGTCCCCCACTTCACAGACGCTAGGTCTAAATCCACTGGAGCATCAGTTCGGAGAACCATTGCATCAACGTTTCGTCTTGCTCGTTCTTCGAATTCAATGAGGTTTTGACGAAGCTTTGGAGTCTGTTCTTCAGCGTGTTCGAAGATACCGTCCAGACCTCCGTACGCATTAATGAGCTTGGCTGCTGTTTTCTCCCCTACCCCAGGAATCCCTGGGAGATTATCTGAGGGGTCGCCTCGTAGGGCTGCGTACTGTGGATACAACTCGGGGGTAACCCCAGTCCTTTCAACGATTCCTTCCTCGTCATACAACGCGTAGTCGCTTACGCCCCTCTTGTTGTANAGGACTTTGATGAAGGGATCTTTGACCATCTGATAGATGTCTCGGTCTCCCGTGACGATAATGGCCTGATCTCCGTTCTCGGCGACTTGGACTGCCATTGTCGCCAAAACATCGTCTGCTTCGAAACCTACTAGGTCGACTGTCGGAACCTGAAGGGCATCCAGGACGGTTCGGACTATTTCGAACTGCTGAATGAGGAGATCAGGTGTCGGATCGCGGTGAGCTTTGTACTCGGGCAACATTTCATGACGGAAGGTTGGTTCGGGGCGGTCGAACGCCACCACGACTCCGTCAGGGTTTTGATCTTTAACTAAATTCAACAGCATTGAGGTAAACCCAAATACAGCGTTGGTTACTTGACCGGAGACCGTTGCCATATCGGTCGGTAACGCGAAGAATGCNCTGTAGGTGAGTGAATTGCCGTCAAGTAATAAATGCTTGGCCACGNTGAAGACCCTAGAGCCCAGGCTTGGCTCGGCGTACGATCTTGGGAAAGCTTGATCGATATTTAGGAGCTACGGGCGAAGGTCGCCGCTGACTACCCTGTTAGCGACATCTAACATCGTTGTCCGTTCTGCCATCGCAGTCTTCTGTATGAAGTTGAAGGCGTCACTTTCGGACAGGCTCCGCTCATCCATCAGAATTCCTTTGGCGCGATCAACCGCCTTTCGCACTTCGAGTTGGTCCTCCANCTCTCGAACAGTTGCGTCTAATTGCCGCATTTCNTCGAATCGACCTAAAGCNACTTCGATGGCTGACACAAGTTCTTCTCGTTGAAACGGTTTNACCAAATAAGAGAGAACTCCTGCGTCTCTGGCCTCTTCGATTAGGTGGCGCTGACTAAACGCCGTAAGGATCACTACAGCTGCCTTGCGTTCAGAAGAGACTTCTCGAGCTGCTGCTAACCCGTCCATGCCTGGCATTTTGATATCAAAGATGCACAGATCCGGAGCGTGTTGTTGAACTAATGCANCTGCCTCATCACCACGTCCGGTCTCCGCGACAACTGCGTAGCCTTCTTCTTCGAGCATTTCGCGAAGATCTAAGCGGATGATGGCTTCGTCTTCGGCGATTACGACGCGTTTTGGCAACTGAATCCTTGTGTTGGGAGGCCGCGGCCTCGAGACGTGCAGATATTTACAATAGCCAATCAATTCGGCTTTATTCGCTGGGGAGAAACGTCAGTTGAAATCTCTACCCATTTGGTCAAGCAACGAATTCTGATGACCTTCGAGTTGAACTAGTCGCGCTACGAGCTGCTCACGTTGCTTATCTATGGCAATGAGGTGCCGGGCGGCACGCTGGTGAGTTCGCTCTGATATAGGTGTTTCGGAGACAAGAGCGTGAATTCTGGCCGTTTCCGCTTCATCCTTGAAATGCTCCAACTGCTCTTCGAGCACCCCGAGTTCGGCCTGAGTATGCGCAATTTGTTGACTATTGCGACGGAGCTGACGCTCAACAGTTTTGATTGGCATGGGGCCTGAAAATCTAGCCAGAAATGAGCGCATTTACTACTGGAGCTTGTTATGGCTTACGGCCAAAGCAGCGGGCGAGCGTACCTGACACGAAGTCTGTGACTTCAACATCGACGAATCCGGCCGATCGAAAATACTCTTCGCACTCGCCNCGGGTGTGGGCTCGCCCTTCGCTTCCACACACGAGTTCATTCATTCCCCACATGGCAGCATCCACCGGTCCTTTGCGATCGTCATCCAACATTTCTCCAATAAGGTGCATCTCGCCNNCCGACTCCAACGCCCGGAAGGCCCTTGCNACAACAGCACCNATCACTTCACTGTTGTAAATCGGTAGGTTGCTTGCCATTACAACAACATCGACTGGAGACGGGAACTCTCCNTGGGTGAANTCGGCACCCACNGTTGTCACTCTGTCCCCTACNCCAGCGTCGGCAATGTATTCCTCAGTNGCAATCACCACCGGTGGAAGGTCTAGAACTGTTGCCTTCAAGCCTTCGAAAGTCTCGACAGCGGTGATGCTGTAGGCCCCCGAACCTCCGCCGAGATCAAGCAAGTGACGTCGATCCGACAAGTCGACAGTGCGAACGAAGCGTCGTGCCGCTCCAAACCCGATGCTTGCAGTTGCTTGATGATATTTTCGTGCAGATTCGACCGTAAGTTCGTCGTACATTCCAAGTGTTGTGGAATCGGGGTGTCGCATCTTTTCGGTCATTTGGAACCACCCAGATACGTCGGGNCGGGTAAACATCATCCAAGGGCCCGCATATCTGCTTTTTCCTTCGACAAGATATGTCTCTACATCTGCGGCATTACATAGCTGGTCTCCATCCCAATCCAGGAGGTCCAGGCTTAGAGCGCAAGAAACCAGACGGTCGACATCAACAGGCCGCAATCCTGTTTCTTGCGTCAGGGCAGCCTCAGTGTTGTGGCCGTTACTTATGTGTGTGAAAAGACCCACATCTAGCGCCGTGTACAGCACCGCTGATGTGGTGTAGGCGCGAGCCATGTCCTGCAACCGAGTGGTATCTGTTCGANTACTCATTTGTCCTTTACCTGCTTCATGAAGAANTCGACTGATCTTCGATCTGAAAATATTCAGGCTTTCCGAGTGCCCAGTATTCCCCCCACACCTGCTCCCCTCCAGCCACGTGGAATACTTCGCCTGTGATGAACGAAGCTGTAACCGAAGACCCTAGAAACGCTACGGCTTGAGCTATGTCCTGAACGTCACCTAAACGTCGTTGTGGGTTGTGGTCGAAAGATGGTCGGGCAGCGTCGGGATAATTAACCAGTCCCGGGCTTCGAACGACACCGACCGCAATAGTGTTGATTCGAATGTCATGCGGTGCCCATTCAACGCTTAACGACGCGGCTAGGCCCGCAGCTCCAGCTCTCGCAGCCGCCGTATGCGGTATGCCTACTGATGCTCGTCCAGTGATAGTTCCAATATTTACTATCGAACCTGCGGAGCCGTTCTCAATCCAAGCTTTTGCAGCGGCCTGCATCACAAACCAGGGTCCATAGAGATTTGTTTCCAGCACCGCAGCCCAACCTTTGGGCGATATATCGTTCGCTGGAGCGGCAAATTGACCGCCCGCGTTGTTNACAACGAGGTCCAATCGCCCAAATTCATTCCACGTATCGCGCAATAACGCCTGNACCTCTTCGGGGTCGCGCACATTGGCTGCNCTCACGAAAANGTCGACATCTTGACGAGCAAAAGACTCTTGCAGTTCTTTTAGTTTCGCTTCATCTCGGCCGCAGGTAACGACCTGAGCGCCAAGTCGACTCAGCAGCATGCATATGGCCCGGCCGATGCCTCCAGCGCCGCCAGTGACAAGCGCAACCTGGCCTGCATACAGGTCATCTCGAAACCCATGAGTGAGCGAGGATAAGTCGGTGTCGCTCCAAGACGAGTATGGGTCTGAAGTCATGTCTACAANCTAGAGGTAAACATTGATCTCATGCGATATGCGNTTAACGATGATTATCGTGCCCGGAGCGGGATTTGAACCCGCACGCCCGTGAGGGCAAAGGATTTTGAATCCTCCGTGTCTGCCATTCCACCACCCGGGCGGCAAACGCCGAGGTTAGCCGCCCAAAAGGGGCCTTCCCAAGCGTTNTTGCTCTAGATTCCATTGATTCCCACCATGNCATCTTTGTTTCCCGTACTCTCTTCTACAGCCGTGGTCGACAGGTTTCGCGTGACCATGTGAAACCTTTAGGGCCACTGGACGGTCCAACCCATAAGGTGACTGCATAGGGAGGCCNTGTGCTCGCATTCACATTTCCTGGTCAAGGATCACAGAAGCCCGGGATGGGGGCCGAGTGGGTTGACCATGATAGCTGGGAGCTTGTAGAGGAGGCCTCACAAGCATGTGGCCGCGACGTCANTCAGTTGCTGTTAAACGCCGATGCCGACGAGTTGAAACAAACTCGCAACAGCCAGTTGACGACCTTTGTGCTGAGCATGGTTGTCCTGGATGCAGTGGAGCGGACGGGCGTCGCCCCTAATTTGGCCGCAGGTCACTCTCTTGGCGAATANAGCGCTTTGTGCGCTAGCGGAGCCTTGTCCTTTGAGGANGCTGTCAGGCTGGTGGCTGAACGCGGAGAAGCGATGCAAATCGCCGCCGATGAGCAAGATGGGACTATGGCTGCGGTACTNGGACTAGACGATGATCTCGTGGTGTCAGCATGCGCTCGGGTNGACGGCGACGTTTGGGTCGCCAACCACAACGCTCCTGGCCAAGTAGTTATCGCTGGANCTCCCTCAGCCGTCGAAGAAGCTGGCGAGAAGGCGAAGGAACTTGGAGCTAAACGCGCAATGGGGCTGCCAGTCGGTGGAGCGTTCCACACACCATTCATGGCCCCCGCTCGAGACCGTCTACGTAAGGCACTGTCAGAAATCGAAGTCCGTGATCCAGCGATCCCAATAGTTGCCAATGTCGACGCCACCGCAAGACAGGAAGCTGAGGAATGGCCANAACTTCTGGCCAGNCAATTGTGTAGCCCCGTGCAATGGCGACAAAGTCTTTACGCGTTGCATGAACTCGGGTGTCTCACATTTGTAGAACTAGGCCCAGGCACNGTCTTGACAGGGATGGCTAAGCGGACCCTCAAGGACGTCAACACCATGTCGGTGGCAACTCCCGAGGATGTCGACACCCTGCTTGCCGCAGTCACTGATTTGGGGTCTTCTGGGCAAAATGCAGGCGTAGCCGGAGAACACCTGTATGTCACAGAGCGCCTTGTGGTAAGCCCTTGCGCTGGAATCTTCTCTCCGAAAGAGGGGCTTCAGACAGACCAGTTAGTCAATGTTGGTGATGTGGTGGGCTGGGTCGCGGAAGAGGAAGTACGATCCCCATTTGCTGGACTGCTCATGGAGTTCATGGCGTTAGATAGTGAACGGGTAACCGCCAGGCAACCAATAGCCTGGCTCCGAACGAGATAGGCAACGAGTAAATGACCTCCACCGCGATATCTGGAGCCCGGATTCTTTCTGTAGGCACGGCTCTTCCAGAAAAGGTCTTAACCAATAAGGACCTCGAGCAGATGGTGGACACGAGCCACGAGTGGATCGTTGAACGCTCTGGCATCCATGAGCGGCGAATCGGCGGAACGACAGCCGATCTTGCTGCCAACGCTGGCCGGGTTGCAATTGAGCGGGCCGGTATTGATCCGGCAACAATCGATTTATTGATTCTCGCAACGACAAGTCCCGATCGAAGAGTCCCTGCCTCAGCTTCAACAGTCCAAGAGATCCTGGGTTTGCAATGCGGTGCCATGGATCTCAACGCAGCATGCTCTGGATTTGTTTATGCGCTGGTTGCCGCTCATGGGTTTATCGAAATGGGGCACAGGCGGGTTTTGATTATCGGTGCTGAGACTCTCTCACGGATGACCGACTGGACAGATCGAACTACTTGCATCTTGTTTGCCGACGGCGCCGGGGCAGCCATAGTAGAAAAAACTGACGGCCCCGGAGATCTCCATGGCTGGCACGTCGACAGTAACGGATCGTTAGAAGAAGCACTCTTTTGCGAGTTCGATGGAAAAATTGAGATGGCGGGCCAGGCCATCTTTAAGAACGCTGTTCTGGCTATGGAGAACGCGGCCCGCAAATCTTTGGCTATGGCTGACATGTCCGCAGACCAAATCGATCTTGTCGTACCACATCAAGCCAACGTTCGAATCGTTGAAGCCTCATGTAAGCGCCTGGGAATACCCTACGAAAAAACCTCAATGGTGATCCATCGAACCGGCAACACCTCGTCGGCTTCTATCCCTTTGGCGCTTGAAGATGCTTGGGCAGGTGGGCGTGTGAACCAAGGAGACAACATTCTTCTTGTTGGGTTCGGGGCGGGTATGACTTCTGCTGCGGCAGTCATTACCTGGGATGGCATATGAGTCAGACTCGAACGGTTGTTGTGACCGGCGGCAATAGGGGTATCGGACTTGCTACGGCGAAACGTTTCGCCGAACTTGGACACCGGGTGGCAATTACTGCCCGGGATCCGGGACACATCGACGATCAAATTTTGGCGGTGTCTTGTGATCAAACAGACTCCAATGCTGTCGACGCCGCGTTTGAGGAAATTGAGTCGAATCTAGGAGCGGTCGAAATTCTGGTCGCCAATGCCGGAATTACGCGCGACCAGCTGATGCTGCGCATGTCCGATGACGACTTTTCTGCTGTAATCGAAACCAACCTCACCGGTTCGTACAGAATGGCTCGACGAGCAGCACGCCCCATGCTCAGAGCCCGCTGGGGCCGTCTCATCTTCGTTTCTTCAGTAGTCGGATTATTAGGTTCCGCAGGACAAGTTAACTACTCAGCCAGCAAAGCCGGGCTGATCGGAATGGCTCGTTCCATGGCTCGGGAACTTGGCTCGAGAAACATCACTGCCAACGTTCTCTCGCCCGGCCCAGTCGAAACCGAGATGTTTGCCGCCTTAACTGAAGAGCAACAGGCAACTATTACTGAGCAGGTGCCACTCAATCGAGTCGCCCAACCAGAGGAAATAGCTGAAACCATCACCTTTTTGGCGTCTGACTCGGCGGCCTACATAACAGGTGCAGTAATTCCAATTGATGGTGGACTAGGCATGGGGCATTGACCCATAGGCTCTACACTTCGCATTGTCCCATGACACAAGGAATACCCAATGAGTGACAACTTCGAGAGATTCAAGAACTGCGCCGTAGAGGTGCTTGCAGTGGATGCTTCCGCCGTAACCCCCGAGGCCAGTTTCGCAGATGACCTTGACGCAGACAGTCTTGACTTAGTCGAGTTAGTGATGGCTCTGGAAGAAGAGTTTGACATCAGCGTTGAAGAAGAGGAACTGTCCGACGTCGCGACCGTAGGCGACGCTGTGGCTCTGGTTGAGTCGAAACTGTGACCGAAAGGCGCAGGGTCGCTATCGTCGGCCTAGGGGTCGTTTCCTGCGCTGGTACCGGTCTTGAAGCGTTCTGGAAGGGATTGAACTCGGAGCCGCCGGAGGGCGAACGACGAGTCCATGACTTTGACCCGCTTCCTTATTACGAAAACCCTAAGGAAGCGCGAAGAGCGGATCGATCGCAGCAAATGGCAACAGCCACAGCGGCAATGGCCATTGAAGATGCCGGCGAGCTTGAGACTGACCCGGACCGGTGCGGCGTGATCTATGCGACTGGCGTCGGAGGGTTACAAACGTTCGAAGAGCAGGTCATAGTTCATGATCGCAAAGGTGCTCGACGCGTTTCACCTTTCATGGTGCCAATGATCATGCCCAACGCGCCCGGCGCGGCGATTTCTATGCGCTTCGGCCTCCAAGGCCCAAACGAAACGATCACGACAGCATGCGCTGCGAGTACCCATGCTCTCGGTTACGCAGCGCGGCTCATTCAGATGGGGTATGCCGATGTCATCGTTTCGGGCGGAACCGAATCTGTTATGTCTCCTGTAGGCATGGCCGGTTTTCAGAATATGACTGCTTTGTCTTCGTCGGGAAGATCTATGCCCTTTGACAAAGATCGCGATGGCTTCATGATGACCGAAGGATCAGCGACTCTCATTCTTGAGGAAATGACGTCGGCGCAGTCACGGGGCGCTCGTATCTACGGAGAGATTTTGGGATCGGGGTCCAATGCCGATGCTCATCACATAACGGCTCCATCCCCGGGAGGAAACGGCGCGCTTCGATGCATGCAGATGGCTATCGAGGATGCCGGCCTTATGCCTTCCGACATTGCTTCGGTGAACGCTCACGGAACTTCGACCCCTCTCAATGACGCTGCTGAAGCTGAAGCCCTCTCTAAGTTATTTGGTGACGACGGCCCTCCGGTAACTTCCACCAAGGGCGTGACTGGGCATGCGCTGGGGGCAGCGGGAGCACTGGAGGCTACTGCCGTACTGCTTTCCTTTGCCCACAAATCGATCCCACCAACTGCCGGTCACACAACTGCTGACCCTGAGATGGCTAGCTTCAATCTCGTGTCAGGAGCACCGCAGGCCTGGGAACCAGGTCCGTCTCTATCTAATTCCTTCGGTTTCGGTGGACATAATGGTTCTGTTGTCCTTTCCCCCGTCGAGTAAGGGCGACTTACAACACACGTAAGACCGCGGTCACAGCAGACGCGCAAATCAGTACGACCGGAAACGGCAGTCGGGCGCACGCTGCGATTCCTCCGGCTGCTACTCCCGCAGTGACCGCTCCTATCGCGAGGGTTCCGCCGCCATCGAAGGTTTGGACCATTATCAAGCCGGACAGGGCTGCGGGAGTTAAGTTGCTTAACGCATGTCCTCCGACTCCCGAAAGGCGAATGTGGCGGCCTGCGAAGACGCCGACTGCCTTAAAGAAATAACATCCGATCGCCAACGCCCCGATTGAGATCCACGTCATTTGGCGCTACTCGTCATCTCGTACTCCGAAGCTGGCAAAAACCACAGCACTCAAGGCTGCTAGCAGTACAGGTAAACCAGATGGCACGAAGGGAATCGTTGCCACTGCTATCGCTGCACCCAACAGTGCTGTTCGTAGTTTTTCCTTCTCCCGCACATGGGGTAATAAGAGCGCCAGAAACGCTGCGGGGAAGGCCGCATCAAGACCCCACTGTCGCGGGTTCCCGATGACTTCTCCAAGAAGAACTCCCATCAGGGTTCCAATGTTCCAGAACACGAAGACAGAAAGGCCAGTAACCCAGAAAGCTTCTTTCGCTTCTTGTGCGCTCGACTGCGCGTTCGACATGGCCGCACTTTCGTCAATTACCAACTGCGCGGCTACGAACCGGCCACCTCGTTTTCCGGGAAGTACTTGTGTAAGCGACAGCGCATAGGCGCAGTTTCGTGCCGACAAGAGAAGCGCTGTCCCTAGAGCAGATATCGGCTCTCCACCTGAGCTAGCTATTCCTACTGCAGCAAACTGAGAAGCACCTGTAAACACCAGGAGCGACATAGTCACTGCTTTAGGGCCTGAAAGTCCAGCCGAATTGGCTAATACGCCAAAGGTCACTCCAAACGAACCGACCGCGAGCCCAAGCAAAAAACCATCACGCTGGTGGTCCTGGGACCAAAGCGCTCGCAACCGTTTAATCACGTGCGGAACTCGTCGACTACAGGTCAGAAGCTTCTGCGATCACGAACATCATGTCAGCCTCGCAAGCCACCTCGCCGCCGACGGACGCAATACCAGAAGCTCGGCCGGCCATCCGGGACATACGTCCCAACTGCGCCACCAACGTCAACGTTTCGCCTGGCAGGACCTGTCGCCGAAAACGTGCTTTGTCGATTCCCCCAAACAGAGGAAGCTTTCCGGAGAAATCCCCATCGCTCAGCGCCGCTAAGCCTGCGGTCTGCGCAAGTGCCTCTACCATCAGAACGCCCGGCAGGGTCGGCCGGCCCGGAAAGTGTCCGGCAAAGAAACTCTCATCGCCACTCAAATGCCATAACGCCGTGCAGGACACCCCCGGTTCCAGTTCGACGATTTCGTCACAGAATAGGAAGGGAGACCGGTGAGCAAGAAGCTCTGCGGGGTCGGGATAGCTACTCATTAAGTTCGTCCAATGCTTCCAACAATTCAGGTGCTGTCGCACCAGGTGAAATTTTCAACCAACTCTTCTCAATTCGACCGGTCGGAGAAATCAAAAACATGGACCGGGTAATTCCTTCATATTCTCGGCCATATAGCTTCTTCGGACCATAAACACCGTACTTTTTTGCGACCTTACTGGTCGGATCGGATAGAAGTGGGTAGCTGAAATTGTGCTTCTCATCCCACTGCGCTTGTTTGTCAGGTGCATCGGCACTTACCCCGACCACGATGGTGTTCTCCAAACGGGGCAGCACATCGCGGAGGCCACTGGCTTGTTGGGTGCAACCGGATGTGTTTGCTTTGGGATAGAAGAACAGCGCTACGCGGCAATTAGTTTGGTCCGTCAAACGCCATTTGTTTTTGTACTGATCGAGAAGTGTGAAAGTTGGGGCACGATCGCCGGGCTGCAACATTTAGCCAACCTAGCCACCTAAATCAGTTGGTAGACACTTCAAATAGGTAATTAGTTATTTCTAGCTGCGAAGAAGCCAACTCGTATATGAGCTAAGACCGCCTCAATTTCTTCTTCCGATAATCCCGCCCCGAACCCGGGCATTGAGCGGCGGCCACGCTCAATGAGGCGTCGTTGCTCCTCGTAAGAGTATTTATGGCCCTTGCCTATTAACGCTGGCCCAAAACTACCTGAACCGTCCGAACCGTGACATGCGGCACAGCTATCTCGGTAGACATCAGCCCCCAGGACCATGACTTGCTGGCTGTAATCCTCCTCTGTCGGACCCTTCGATGCCCAGTCAGTTCGGTCGATGCATGCAGCGCAGCAAAGGGCAAGTGCCAGGAGCGCTGGAGTTAGACGGAACAAGGTGCTTCTCATTTAAGGGGCGCCCGTTCTCCACCAACTCCTGAATACTTACTTGGGATTTCAGTCCAACGACGAGAAAGCCACTGAGGATCGCGCCAATGCGCATGAAAATGCTCCGGTACCTGACGCATTGTGCGGTCGATCGCCCCGACTCCTTCGCCGAACCTTTCTACAGCCGCTTCTTCTAAGCGTTGAAGCATCCAGGCGACTTCTTGCTCACTGGGTTGAGTGCCGTGAGACTTCCATACAACCATGGGCGTGGAACAGGCCTCACAGTCAGCTACCCAACACACCTCATCTTCGTAGTACCAATGGGTGAATCGCGCAGCTTCACAAAGTTCGCAATCGTCAGCCATATGGTCGGTCACTGGCACCTACCTCATCCAGCGTCGAGTGCCGCTCTATATGCGGCGACAAGATCTCCCACTCCCTCAGCTCCGCTGCCGTCAAGCAGGCGTCGCACGACCGCCGAACCGATAATGACTCCGTCAGCAACTGAACTTGCTTCGACTGCTTGTTCTGGAGAGCCGATTCCCACTCCGGTAAGCACCGGTTTATCAGTTACTTCCTTACAGCGTTTCGCGATTTCTGTAGCGGTTGCCGCGAGAGCAGCTCTTTCTCCGGTAACGCCGAGCAACCCAACTGCATAGACGAACCCTTTAGAGGCTTCACACAGTTCAGGCAGGCGATGATCTGGGGTGGTTGGGGCTGCCAACATAATGGTCTCGATCCCCGCGTTCGCAGCCGCCTCCCGCCAGGGACCCGATTCGACCAACGGTAAATCGGGAAGAATCGCCGCGTCTATGGCCGAGTTCGCTAGCGTCGCAGCGAATCTTTCATGCCCCGGATGGTGAGCGAGGTTGTAGTAAGTCATAACAGCGTGGGGAACACCGGTATCCAAATCTGGGACTGCCGCCAAAACCGATGCCGGGGTAGCACCAGTTTCAAGAGCGGCTTGACTTGCTTGTTGGATCACTGGGCCATCCATGACGGGGTCTGAGAACGGTATTCCGATTTCAATTGCGTCAGCTCCAGCGGCTGCCGCGCTTTCAACCGCTGCCTCCCAGCCTTCATAACCCCCGGTGATGTAGGCAACAAGAAGCTTGGCTCCGCCATCTCGCCGATCGCGGAGGAACTTCTCCATGCGCCCTAGGTCCGATGGTGAGCTCACTGAGTATTTCCCGGTCCCAACACATCCATCATTTGGTCGACGTCTTTGTCTCCGCGCCCAGACAAGTTCAAAAGAACTACTTGCCCTTGCAGCGATGGTGCTTCGCGGACGACCCAAGCTAGGGCGTGTGCGGATTCCAAGGCTGGAATAATGCCTTCTGTCCTCGAAAGGAGTTGGAAAGCCTCTACAACTTCTTGATCTGTAACGGCGGGGTATTCAGCTCTACCGATAGCCGATAGGTGCGCATGCTCAGGTCCGACGCCCGGATAATCAAGACCCGCCGAGATCGATTCCGCTTCTTGGACCTGCCCTACTTCGTCTTGCATCAAGTACGAGGTCATGCCATGGACCACACCGGGTACTCCTCTGCCCACGGCCGCTCCGCCCGCTGGTTCGACTCCTACTAAGCGGGCATCACTGTCAGAAAAGCCGGAGAAAATTCCCGCTGCGTTGCTTCCGCCCCCAACGCATGCAACAACCACGTCGGGCAATTTATTCATCAGTTTGAGGCATTGTTCGTGCGCCTCATCACCTATGACGTGGTGAAATGTTCGAACCATCCAGGGATATGGGTGTGGACCCATCACCGAACCTAGGCAGTAATGCGTATGTTCAACCGTTGCGACCCAGTCGCGAAGAGCTTCGTTAACTGCATCTTTGAGTGTTTTACTGCCCGACGAGACGGTTTCGACTTCTGCGCCCAACAGTTGCATACGAAATACATTGAGTGCTTGGCGCTTCACGTCCACTTCGCCCATGTAGACCTTGCACTCCATATCCAGTAGTGCAGCCGCGGTCGCTGAAGCAACACCGTGTTGCCCAGCCCCTGTCTCGGCGACTAACCGAGATTTACCCATCCTTCGCGCAAGGAGAGCTTGCCCAATTACGTTATTGATCTTGTGAGATCCAGTGTGATTCAAATCTTCGCGCTTTAGGAGAACTCTGACCCCTAGATCTTCTGACAAGCGGTAGCACTCCGTTAAGGGCGATGGCCTGCCGCCATAGTCCCTCAAGATCGTGTGGAACTCCTCGACGAACTCAGCATCGCTCCATGCCTCTCGAAAAGCTTCCTCGAGCTCTTCACACGCAGGTATCAAAGTCTCAGGAACAAAGCGACCTCCGAAGTCGCCAAAACGTCCTTCTTTGTTCGGATCGGTCATCACCATGAGTTCAACCTATCGCCGGCAAGGCCGCAGACATCACTCATCACGCCAGTCGTATGGCCGAGGGGCGTTAGGGTCGAATTCTTCATCCGCGGATTCCAAGTCCGCCCAGGCCTCTCGCGCCGCCACAATGAATTCTCTTACTTTGACTGGATCCTTCACACCAGGCGACATTTCGACTCCGCTAGCCACGTCAACACCCCACGGCCTTACTACATTGACCGCTTGACCGACATTGGCGGGTGTCAGCCCACCGGCCAATATCAATGGTCGACCTCGTTCTCGTCCATCTAACATCGACCAGTCAAAAACTTCTCCGGACCCTGGTTCCGGTGCGTCTACCAGGACGGCTTTAGCCCCATATTGTTCGAGGTCATCAATCGCTGAATCTCCCGCTGTGAATGCCTTGATCAGATAAGGCACACGTTCAGCAATCCAGCTACTGTCATTCGTTGATTCACGGCCGTGGAGCTGAGCAGCTTGAAGACCCGCTTGATGTACCACATCAACAACAGTCTCTCGTAGCTCATCTTTAAAGATCCCAACAGTAAGAACGCCACCGGGCAATCGACGGGCAATATCACGAGCCACAGCAGGTCTAACTTGTCGACTTGAACCTGGCACGAAGTTGAAGCCGAGAGCGTCAGCGCCCATTCCGATTGCCAATAAAGCATCCTCTTCGGATGTAACTCCACAGATTTTGACGAACATCAGTGAGATCCTCGCAAAGCGGAGACTGCCGCTGCTGGGTCACCACTTGTCACGAGAGTTTCTCCAACTAAAACCGCGTGGTATCCAGCTTCGTTGAGCACAGCTGCGTCTTCGGGTCCTCGCACGCCGGACTCAGCTACTCCGATAACACCCGGCGGCACAAGAGCCGCCATTCGCATTGCGCGCTCATGGTCAACCTCAAAGGTATAAAGGTCTCGTTGGTTAACTCCGACCAGATCCGCGCCCACTTCTAGAGCGGCCTCCATTTCTCTCTCGTCATGAACTTCAACTAATACGTCTAGGCCGATTTCTCGAGCGAGTAAGTAGAAATGTTTGAGTTCTGCTGAAGATAGCGCTGCGGCGATAAGCAGCACGGCGTCTGCTCCCATCAGGCGAGCATCTAACACGTCGATTGCATCGACGGTGAAGTCCTTTCTGAGAACTGGCAAGTCGACCGCCGCACTCGCGTCTTCTAGATCTTTGGGCGACCCACCGAAATGTGGATTGTCAGTAAGAACCGAAAGGCAGGCTGCGCCGCCGTCAAAGTATTGTTTGGCCAAGATTGCCGGGTCCAATTCGGGAAACAGATCACCTTTCGATGGCGATTTTCGCTTCACTTCTGCGATGACACTCAATCCTGGTTCAGCTAACGCGCTACGAAATTTCTTTGCCGGAACACAGCCCTTAGCAACATCGAAGAGATGTTGTGGATCTCGCCGGTCAGCAGCAGCACGCTTTCGGTGCTGCGCGACGATTCTGTCCAAGTAGGTTTCGTTAGCGGCAGCCATCTTTCGTACCTTCCAGATGTTGTGATGCGCGCTGCTTGCGCTTAGATGTCGAGCCCCTTGGCGCAGGTCGGCTCTAGGAAAATTAGATCCGGCCTTCCGTCCATGAACTCCGCTGTAGCTCTACCGAACTCCTTCATACCATCGGATCCACCGTGAGCTGCGAGTGCATCGCCGTCGGTATACATCTCATAAAACCAGACTACGTTTGCGTCATTTTGGTCCTTGTGCGCGGCATATACCTCTGTTCCGGGTTCTCCCGAGACGTTCTTCATTCCGAGGTCCGCGATCACTGCCAACAACGCGTCACGTTGCCCATCTTTGGCGGTCAGTTTCGCTAAAAGTGCAGTCTTGGCCACTATTTGTCTCCTAATTCAACCGGTTTCACAATTTGTGATCATTTTTGGTTAACGCAGAGGCTACTGCGCTATAGCTCTTGAAGGATCACGCTATTGGAGAGGAATCTCAAGGGAAACGACAGAAACCTCGGAACCAGCATCTGTACTGACCACAGAATGCTCACCGCTTAGCGATGCAAACCCAACATACGGAGCGGCAGTAGTTGCGCTCAGAACTTCACCAACGGGTTCAGAGGATAGAAATAGGGGCTGACCCGAGAGCAGCTCCTCATCACTGCATATTCGGTGAATTTTGTGGCGTCCACCGCCACGAGCTGAAATTCGTTCAACCAATTCTTGACCCCTGTAGCACCCTTTGTCGAATGACACCGCTCTTTCGACTAAACCGGATTCGTTCGGGATTCCCCCTACCTGAAGTTCCCTTCCGATTGTTGGAACGCCACATTCAAAACGAAGGCGCTCGTACTCTTGCGGATCACAGGTAGGTAGATCTATTTCTAAGGTTTCACCTAGGACATCAAACACCGCTTCAGATAGCCAGGGCGAGGCGACCACTTGAACTTGTGGTCGCAGATCTGTGGGCATCCACTCCCCCAGGACGGAAATCATTTTCCACTCGTGTAGCTCAAAGTCCGCTTGAGTTCTCAGTTTGAAACGCTCAAGCGAAACAAGAAGCGGCGACCCGAATCCAGGTTCAGTGTCTAGAAGGAACCGGTCGTGTTGGAGCTTGGTAATTCTGAAATAGCCTTCGATGTTTCCCTTGGGCTCCAAAAGAAACGATAGGCGCGATTCCCCCTCAGACATGTCGTCAACGTTTTGCGATACCTGGCTGTGCAGGTAGCCCTCTGCTTCGGGTCCTTGAACAATGATTACATCGCGGTCGCTTGTCCAGATTTTCGTGGTCATCGATTTCCCGTCAACATGACTACGGCGTTGCGAACCAAACGAAGCCCGACTTCATCATCGAAAGACATAATCGATTCTGGATGAAACTGGACTCCACAAATCGGCAGACTTTCGTGTTCGACCGCCATCACCACTCCATCGTCGACGCTTCTTGCAACCACATTAAGGGAATCTGGCACGCTGTCTTCTTTTGCGTATAAAGAATGGTATCGACCGGCCCGAAACTCTTTGGGGAGACCCTCAAACAAACCGCTCTCCTCCGCGGTGATCAGGGAAGGTTTGCCATGCATCGGTGTGTCAAGTTGCCCAAGGTGACCTCCGAAGTGCTCCACTATCGCTTGAAGACCTAGGCAGACACCAAAGATAGGAATTTCAAGGTCAATTGCCGCGTTGATAGCAGAGGAGACGTCATAATCATTCGGAGCGCCGGGACCTGGGGATAGGACCAGTAAGTTTGGTTTATGAGCGGCAAGATCTTCTAAGGGGAAACCTGTCCGCCGTGTGACGACGTGAGCCCCGGTCTGCCTTAAGTAGTTAGCGAGGGTATGAACGAACGAGTCCATGTGGTCGACTAAAAGAACTTCTTTACCTTCTGCAGGCGAGGACGACGCAGCGGTCTCTGTCGTTCTGCGAGGAAGTCGGAGGGCGTCGAGAAAGGCAGAGGCCTTGAGTTCCGTCTCTTCTTCTTCCGCCACGGGGTCAGAATCCCATAGCAAGGTCGCGCCCACCCTCACCTCAGCATGACCACCTTTAATTCGTATAGTTCGCAGCGTTAAGCCTGTGTTGAGGCTGCCATCGAATCCGACTTTGCCGATTGCGCCGCCATACCAAGCGCGGGGACTTTTCTCGTGATCTTCTAAGAACATCATTGCTGCCGTCTTGGGGGCACCTGTCACGGTTACCGCCCAAGTGTGAGTGAGAAATGCGTCCAATGCGTCAAACTCGGGGCGCAGTCTTCCTTCCACGTGGTCCACGGTGTGGATTAAACGCGAATACATTTCGATTTGACGCCGGCCTATCACCTTGACGGAGCCGGGCACACAGATTCGACTTTTGTCGTTGCGGTCCACGTCAGTACACATGGTGAGTTCTGACTCGTCTTTTTCGGAGTTGAGTAGAGCAAGTATTTGGGAGGCGTCATCGAGTGGGTCTTGCCCTCTAGCGATCGTTCCTGAGATCGGGCAAGTTTCGACTCGGTCTCCTTCAACTCGGACATACATCTCCGGAGATGCGCCCACTAGCCACTCTGATTGTCCGAGGTTGATGAGGAAGCCATACGGAGAGGGATTCTGTTCTTTTAACCGTCGAAAGAGTTCTGAAGGGGGCTCTGGTGACGGTTCAACGAAGGTTTGACTCGAAACAACCTCAAATAGATCTCCACGCGCAAAGTACTCTCGCGCTGTCTCTACTATCTGCGCATATTCGCCTTTCTCATGATCGCGGGATGGTTCCAGTTCTAAATCCGGCTGATATAGGTCGCGAGCTCCGCCCCTGCTGATATTGGTAGTACTCAGGTCTCTGTACGCGAACTCGTATCGACGACGCTCAGCCACCCCGCCCTGGTGGTCCACAACAATAATTTCGTCGGGGATGTAAAGGACAAGATCTCGTTGGTCTGATGGTCGTGTGAGCTTCAACTCGATGGGCTCGAACTGAAACGCCAAGTCGTATCCGAAGGCCCCGTATAGGCCCAGGTGTTCTTCAGCTCCGGTAAACAATTCGACTAAGGACCGCACAACGGTAAACGAAGACGCTTGCCGACTTCTATCTTCTTCCTCGAAACGAGCGACGCTTCGCTGTACTTCGTATGTAAGTAGCGTTGAGTTCTCTTCTATTAGCGCAACCTCTTCAAGCTCATTTAGTGCCACTCGTACCGGCACCAAGAGCATTTCACCTCGCGAGTTGAGCGCCTGAACCTGGACTATGTTGCCGCGGCTGGTCAGCACCAATGGCGGGTCCACAAATCCCATATCCCAGCGGGTGTAACGGCCTGGATACTCATAGCTTGACGAAAGTAGAACTCCCCTTGCGGAATCCAGACGATCTACCAGGTCTTCAATGGCTGCCTCAGGCTCGATAGCAGTGATTTCGACGCGTACCTCTATATCGCCTTGGGTCTTATATTCCCGATGGAGCTCCTCAGCCACAGGGATCGCCTCTAGTTAGAGGTATAGGCCCGTACTACCGGGCTCAACTCTTGGGGCCGCGATCGCATGTACATCTCTTTCTCTCAGAATGAGGAAATCGTCGCCGTGCACCTCAACCTCATAACGGTCTTCTGGACTGAACAAGACCTGATCGCCTTCCTCCGCGCTGCGGACATTAGGACTAGCGCCAACCACTTCACCCCACACCAGTCTCTTTTGTTGCTGAGCCGTAGCCGGTATCAGAATCCCCCCACTACTTCTCCGTTCAGCCTCGTCACCGGGCATGCGGACGAGGATGCGATCATGCAACATTTTGATCGGGCGCTTAAGATTTTGGTCTGTGGAGACGTCTTTAGGTTCTTCAGCCACTATCGCACGGTACCGTTCTTAGACATGAACCCGGACGCCGGAACACCTCAAAAAACAAATTTTACTGCTAGCGATGGGGTTTCCTTAGAAGCCGAATGCTTGATCCCTGAGTCGACTAAGGCGATCGCTGTACTCTCACACCCTCACCCCCTATACGGCGGAGACATGCACAACAACGTGGTCCAGGCACTGTTCGAGGCCTTGCCGCAAGCATCGATAGCGACATTGAGATATAACTTCCGAGGAGTTCAAAACTCTGGTGGCAGCCACGGCGAAGGGAGACTTGAGCTCCTTGACTGCCAAGCAGCTTTTTCCCACGCAATAGATTTGGCTGGGTCTGCGCCAGTGTTCTCAGTCGGCTACTCGTTCGGAGCAGATGTCTCATTAAGCGCTGATAGCTCGAGACTTGCTGGTTGGGTCGGCATAGCTTCACCTCTTGCGTTGCTCGCTCCAAGTGAAATGAAGGCGAATTCCGACTTGCGACCCACTCTGCTAATAGTGCCAAAAAATGACCAATATCGTTCGTTCGCAGAAGCTCAAGAGATTTCTAGCGACTGGACCGCGACAACAGTCCAGGAGCTTGCGACAGGGGACCATTTTCTTTTTGGAGAAACACAGCAGGTCACGGAACTAGTGAGTTCCTTTGTCACCGATTGCATTGCTGAACAGTGAGGCAGCCCTGAAGTCATAGCCTCGTGAGCCGATGCCGGTTGGCTGCTACCAGTCGATAACAAATCGCCGAGATCCACGAAACCGGTGGGATCATCATCATTGCCCCCAGAAACCACCAGAGGCCCCCTATGCAGCGCAATGTCTTCGCAACCGCCTTATGGCCCGCGAGTCTGAGATTGCCTTCAATCCACCACAGAGAGCGCTTAGCGTCCCTCTGAGAAAGGTTCAATCGGTTCAGATCCGCCTGTGTGCCACCACTCATCGGGATAGGAGCCCGCCGCTCTACCCAAGCAGCGCATCGGCAGCAGAGCGCGCATTCCCCGTCGTAGACCAACACCGGAGCGCTTTATCCCAGTCCTCGAGCCAGCGCTGCCCGCGAATCGGTTGCGGCTAACCGCAATGGTAAGGCCTTTTGGTACTCGGGAGAGTCGTACCAGTCCCTGAACGCGTCCTCATCTTCAAACTCGAGAATCACAAGGCGAGCTCCGTGCCAATTGCCTTCAACCGCAGCGACGGCGTTGTCGACCACCAATGCTCTACCGCGCCCCAAGGAAGAGGCTTTAGCGGCCTCCATATAGGCGTCCAGCCCATCGGAATCATGAACTTCTTCCTGAACTACGAAATAAACTGACATGTCCTTCTCCTTGTGGGAATGACGACAGAACGTAGCAAAAGTCGCCTACAACAATTCAGTTACTCAAAGCGTCAGCCCTTATTACTCATTGGGAGCTAAATCTCAAGAATCGGTGATCTGTTGGATGGGTGACGCGGCCGCATCGGAGCCGCCATCGACACCCCAATATGCATCCCTTAATAGGCGTTTGTAGAGCTTTCCAGTCGGCAATCGAGGCAATTCTTCCATGAAGTCGATGGATCGTGGCACTTTGTACCCGGCTATGTGTTCACGCGCAAACTCAGTAAGCCGTTTGGCCAACTGGTCATCTCCGTTGACTCCTTCCAGCGGCTGTACTACAGCCTTTACTTCCTCTCCAAAGTCTTCATTGGGCACCCCGAAAACAGCAACATCGGATACTTCTGGGTGAAGAATGAGGCAGTCTTCGATCTCCTGGGGGTAAATATTTACTCCGCCGGAGATAATCATGAAAGCTTTGCGGTCAGTCAAGTACAGGAAGCCATCTTCGTCCACACGGCCGACATCGCCAAGAGTCGTCCACAGCGGATTATCAGGATGTTGGGAGCTACGAGTTTTATCCGGAGCTTGGTGATATTCGAAGGTTTGTTCTTCTCGTTCGAAGTAGATCAGTCCTGATTCTCCGGTTGGTAACTCTGTTCCATCCTCATCGCATATGTGCAACGTTCCGATCAGTGGTTTGCCGACAGTACCTGGATGAGTGATCCACTCATCGGGTCCGACGTAGCAGAAACCATTTAGTTCCGTGCCTGCGTAATACTCATGCAAAATGGGTCCCCACCACTCCAACATTTGCTTCTTCACTTCTACCGGACATGGGGCGGCCGCGTGAATCGCGACCTTGTGCGTCGATAGGTCGTGTTCATTGCGATCGTCTTCAGATAATTTCAACATTCGGGTGAACATTGTGGGGACCCACTGCGAATGCGTCACGCCATGTGTTTCTATTGCTTGTAGTGCTTCGTGTGGATCGAATTTCTCTAAGACCACCACGGTGCCCCCAACCGATTGAGTTCCCGTAGTGAACCCCAATGGCGCCGAGTGATAAAGAGGTGCCGGTGAAAGGTAAACCGACTCTGCGCCCATTCCAAATATGCCGCCAACTAGGCCTGCCCCAATTAAGTCGGGGTCACTTATCTCAGATCCGTCGAGTGGGCGCTTGATTCCTTTGGGTTTTCCGGTCGTACCCGAGCTATAGAGCATCAATGACCCTCGCGGCTGCTCCTCTAGCGGTTCCGCTTGGTACTGCTCGACCGTCGCTTCGAAGCTCTCAAAACCTTCGATGGTTTCTCCAAACATCAAACGTACGGGGCAGTTGGGGATTAAGGGCAGCATTTCGATCGCTACGTCTCTAACTGCTGTGCTTGCCACTAGGACTTGGGCCCCGCAATCTTCAACGATGTACGCCGCTTCTTCTGCGGTGAGAAAGCGATTAACAGTTGTGAAATAAAGTCCGCTTCGCATGGCGGCCCAATAGGCCTCAAAGTATCGGATGTGGTTGTCAGCAAAGATAGCGATGTGGTCACCGGGTCGAAGCCCAGCTTCTCTCATCATTTGAGCAAAGCGGCACGATCTGTCTTCGAGTTCTTGATAGGACAGCGACTCGCCCGTTCTCGCCATGACAACCGCAGTCTTGTCGGGATTTGTTGCAGCGTGGATACCTGGATAACTCATAGGGTTGAAACTATCCGATAGAAACGCTTCACTCTTCATCTGCCGGGGGTCGAACTACCACCCCTTCGGCGCTGAGCACTTCCTTGGCCTCCCGAATACTGTGTTCTCCGAAGTGGAAGATAGACGCCGCAAGCAGCGCATCAGCTTTCCCTTCTAGCGCGCCCTCTACCAAGTGTTGCAGTGTGCCAACTCCCCCACTGGCAATAACTGGAACGTTAACCGCTTCTACGACTGCCCTAGTTAACTCAAGGTCATACCCGTTTCTGGTTCCATCTCCATCCATCGATGTAAGCAATATTTCGCCCGCTCCTCGTTCAGCGACTTCTCTTGCCCAGGAGACGGCGTCTATGCCTGTGTCTTCGCGGCCTCCTCTCACGTAAACGTTCCAAGTACGGTTCGAGTTCGCTTTCGCATCTATGGCGACCACTACGCACTGACTACCAAACGCAGATGCCAGTTCTCCGACGAGGTTGGGATTACTCACTGCTGCCGAGTTGACCGAAACCTTGTCCGCACCGGCGCGTAGGAGAGCGCGAGCATCGTCGGTGGATCGAATACCTCCACCAATCGTGAAGGGTATGTACACCTCTTCAGCAACTCTTTCAGCGAGTTCGATGATTGTTTTCCTATTGTCAGAACTTGCCGTGATGTCCAAGAAGACGATCTCGTCGGCTCCTTCGGAGTCATAGCGGGCAGCTAGTTCCACTGGGTCCCCTGCATCGCGAAGGCCTACGAAGTTGACGCCTTTTACAACGCGGCCTCTATCGACGTCTAAACACGGGATCACTCTTATGGATTTCATTTCTCCTCAATCACCGCAAGCGCCGCAGAGACTTCGATGGTTCCGTCGTGAATGGATTTGCCGACGATGACGCCACCAAGGGATTTGCCGTGAACTTTGAGTCTGGCCAACTCAGCGATGTGCGTAAGAGCTCCAACTCCACCACTTGCAATTACCTCTAGCGACGTCGAAGCCAACACCCGCGATAGTCCTTCAACATCTGAGCCGGTCCCCATTCCATCGCGAATGATTTGAGTGACGATCACAGCATCAACGCCAGCATTTTCATACCTCGGCAGTAGGTCAAAGATCGTAAGGCCGCTGTCCCGTTCCCAACCTTGTGTAGCGACGTTCTCACCTCGAACATCCAGTCCCACCGCAACACGATGCCCCAGAGCCGCTACTTCGTGCACCAGCTGAGGATTCTCTACGGCTGCGGTTCCGATCACACACCTCGACACGCCGATGTCATATAGCGCTTTCGCTGCGGTAACAGTGCGCACGCCCCCGCCGCATTGGACTGGGATACCGACAGCGTTTGCGATCGACGCGATCGTGTCCAAGTTCTGAGATTCGCCAGATCTAGCTGCATCTAAATCAACTACGTGTATCCAGCTGGCGCCATCGGCTTCGAAGGAAGTTGCTACCTCTACAGGGTCAACCTCGTACTGAACCTCGCGGTCGTAGTCGCCCTGGATCAAACGGACACATTTTCCGTTCCGTAAATCAATCGCCGGGTACAGGTTAAAACTCATCGAGACGCGATCTGTCGACAGAAGTTGCTAGCGAACAGGCGTCCCAGTTCGCCAGACTTTTCTGGGTGGAATTGTGTTGCCCAAAGAGAGTCCCGTTCAACCATGGCTGTCAACTCTTTGCCATATTCGCATGTGGCCACTACGAAGTCAGCGTCGGTGTCTGCGGCGTAGCTGTGAACAAAATACATCCATGAACGGTCACTAATACCTTTGAGGAGTGGGCATTCGGGACGACGAATGTGGAGTTGATTCCATTGCATTTGAGGGCGCGGTAACCCATCAGGTAGCAAACGCACTCGTCCTGGAAGTACTCCCAGGCCTGAGACGTCAGGTGCTTCTTCCGAACCTTCAAACAACATTTGCATTCCTACACAAATACCCAAAAAGGGTGTGCCGGCTTCGATCGCTGTATAGACGGCATCATCCAGCTTCGCTCTTCTCAATTGGTCCATACACGCGCCAAAATGGCCGACGCCAGGGAGCACCACAGCTTCTGCCTGTGCGATTAAGCCTCGGTCGTCAGTTAAACGAACGTCAGCGCCGGCGCGCTGAAACCCCTTCTGCGCTGATCGTAGGTTGCCTATACCGTAATCCAGAACAGCAATCAGTGGCCCTGCTTTCGGTTTATTCACCGGGCGACCCTCACAAAACACCTTTTGTTGAGGGCATCACGTCATCAGCTACTCGGACTGCGTCATACAACGCTCTCGCGACGGCCTTAAAGCTTGCCTCGATGATGTGGTGGGTGTTTTTGCCTCGCACCAACACCAAATGCAGAGTTATTCCCGAGGCCATAACAAAAGCCCTCCAAAACTCTTCGCAGAGCTGCGGGTCAAAAGGAGGGTCCCCTAGAATCTTTTCTCCTGGGGGATCTATTTCGTAATGCAGAAAAGGGCGACCTGAAAGATCCAGAATCACATCTACCGCAGCTTCGTCAAGTGGAACCGAAATCGACGCGAAACGGCGGACGCCGTGTTTGTCGCCAAGAGCGTCTCCAAAGGCTTCGCCCAAGGCTATACCGACGTCTTCAACGGTGTGATGTGAGTCAATATCGATGTCACCTTGGCAATCAACGCGTAAGTCGAAGCGCGAGTGCTTACCAAGCTGACTGAGCATGTGGTCGAAAAATGGAAGCCCGGTGCTCACCTCAACTTTGCCCGAGCCGTCCACGTTTACGAATAAGTCAATGCTCGTTTCTTTGGTTTGTCGCTGCCGCTCAGCTGTTCGTGTCATTTGATTGCCCCTTCGAGAGCTTCGATAAAAATATTATTTTCAGTTGCAGTACCCACAGTCACGCGCAAACAGTCTGCTAACCCTGGCCACTTAGAGCAGTTTCGTACCAACACTGACTTTGCTAGTAGGCGGTTCCAAAGTTCATCCCCGTCGACACCACACTCGGTTGATCTGAACATGATGAAGTTGGCTTGGGAAGGGAAGACCTTCAAACCCAGACCTGAAAGTGCGGTGGCAATTCGCTGTCTTTCTGCTGATATCTGCGTTACGCGTTCTTCCATCTCATCGTGGAACCTAAGGGCTATCCGACCCGCGATTTGCTTCAACGAGTCCAGATGGTACGGGAGTACGACTTTCTCAAACTCAGGCAACATCCATGGTGGGGCCACGCAATAGCCCAGGCGAACTCCAGCCATAGACCAAGTTTTCGAAAAGGTTCGCGTAACCACTAATGATTCGGGCGCTTCAGACTGCTTCAACATCTCGATTGCAGTGAAGTCGGCGAACTGACCATAGGCCTCATCGACAACTACAACTCCTTGCGACTTTGCGACCGCTAGCTCTACAACCTCTCGACTTTCGGGGGTACCAGTTGGATTGTTTGGGGAGCAAACAAAGAGAAGATCGGGTCTCTCAGATTCGATTGCGGCCTCTAAGACTGGCTCGGTAATTCTGAAGTCTTCATCTCGAGCAGCCTCAACTACTCGACACTGAGTAGTCCGAGCTATTTGACCGTACATGGCGTAGGTGGGCTCAAATGTCAGGGCAGTTCGTCCGTGCCCTCCGAACGTAAGGCAAAGGGTTTGCAAAACTTCGTTAGACCCATTCGCCACAAATATCTGTTCAGCTTCGACCCCATGAAGGTCTGCTAGTTCTTCCCTTAGGGCCTTAGCTACTCGATCGGGATAACGGTGCCAATCAACCTTGGCAGCTTCCGCCAGAAACGCCGCTTGGAACTCTTCAGGGGGCGCTAACGGTGCCTCATTTGTGTTAAGACGCACGTCAACTTCGACCTGAGGAGAGTGATATCCGTCCATTGACCTCAAGTCGTCTCGTACAAGGGGCCGTTTCACGGCTTTATCCCCTCGTTAGCCCACCTTTCGCGTTCTCGCACCGACGCAGCGTGCGCCCAAAGGCCCTCAGCCTGGGCCAATTCCGAGACCGCCGGACCAACGACGTCAAATCCGTCTTTGGAAACCTCAATAATGTGCATGCGTTTTTGGAAATCATCGACCGTCAGTGCCCCGCTGAATCGCGCTGTGCCCGCTGTGGGCAGTACATGCGAGGGCCCCGCTACGTAATCGCCAATTGAGGCTGGCGCCCAATTGCCTATAAAAACAGCTCCTGCATTTCGGATTGATCCAGCCAATTCCTTAGCGTTATCGCACATGAGCTGCAGGTGCTCCGGTGCAATGACATTGACCACCTCTACGGCGTCGGCGGGTCGGTCGACTAAACACAGGTACCCACCTTCAGTGAGAGTTTCTAGTGTTTCTTTGTGACGCGGAGACAACGAGAGAATGTCCCCAATGGCTGTTTCGACCTCGTCCGCATACTGTTCACTCCATGTAACCAACCAAGCTCTACCTCCTGGGCCATGTTCTGCTTGGAGGACTAGGTCAACTGCAGCTGAGCTAGTAGGACAACTTTCATCCCCTACGACCACTATCTCCGAAGGCCCAGCAAATGCTGCGGCGATGCCAACGGTGCCTGCTACCTCTTGCTTCGCAGTAGCTACCCATGCATTACCGGGGCCGGCTATGACGTCAACAGGGCAGATAAGTTCAGTCCCGTAGGCCATGGCGCCTATTGCTTGAACACCACCTATTTTGTATAGCTCATCGACACCGCAGAGATGCGCAGCAGCCAAAACCGCCTGATCAATCTCACCTAACGGATTCGGGGGCGTGCAGACAACAATCTCTTTTACACCTGCTGCTCTTGCTGGCAAAGCAGTCATCAAAACAGTCGATGGATACGAAGCGAGGCCACCTGGTATGTACAGCCCAGCGCGTTCAACTGGCTGAGGGATACTCGAGACCGTGATCGCATCCTGAGTGACCTCGTGCGATTGGGCTCTTTCCTCTCTATGGAATTCCAGAATTCGATCATGAGCCACTTGGAGAGCGGCAGACAAACCCGTGTCCAATGCTTCCCAGGCTTCTCGCAAGGTCTCGGGGGCGACGCGAAAGTCGACGATATCGACCCCATCGAACTGAGCCGTTAGTGACCTAACGGCATCGTCTCCCCCATCCCGAACCTTAGAAAGAATCTCCCTCACGGCAGCCGTAGGCATGTCCGCGCTTAGATCCAAGCGCGGCAGGTGAGAACCATAGGGCCTATTAGCACCTCGAAGATCGATGCGTTGCAACACGCTATTGAGGGTACCGCTGACAGAGGGCTCCACAGAAGCGGATATCGCCTGTACTTGGCTGGGACTGTATCGTTTCTCCATGGTCTCCCAAGCAGAGCTCTCGTCTCTCGAAACAGCCATCCGAGAGTTGAGCGAACGAATCACACTCGCCGCTGATGAACTGGTAGGAACCAAGGAAGAAGATGTAGCCCTTGATCTTTACGAAGTTGAGCGCAGTTTGAAGACCGCTCAACGCCGTATAGCTCGGGCAGCCGACGGCCTTGCGAAGTCTTAGAGATCTCTTATTTACTGCAGCCCGCTCAGTGCTTCAGACATCTCAACGATTTTCTTTGCGCGGGTTAGATGCGGCACATCCACCATTTGACCGTTGAAGCTGAACGCCATGACCCCTTCAGCTTCTTTTACTGCAAACAACTCGAGCAGTTCTTTCGCTTCGCTCACCTCAGCAGAAGAAGGCGTAAAGCATTCATTAACGATCTCGATTTGGTTGGGGTGGATAGTGATCTTCCCTGTGTACCCCATGTTTGCTGACTCCAAACATTCACTTCTGAGCCCGTTCGGATCGTTGAAGTCGACGAAGACGGTGTCAAGCGGTTGCTTATCCCAAGCCGTAGCCGCGAGTAAACACATCACTCGCGCATGCTCAAAGATGGGCAAGTAACTTCCCTCAGAATTTCTATTCGTTCGAGAACCGATGGCCGCAGATAAGTCCTCCGCTCCCCAGGTAAGAGCGTCAACCCGAGGGTTAGCTGCGAGATCGCCAATGTTCAAGAAGCCTTGTGGAGTTTCGGTTCCCAGGATCAGGAGCTTCACTTCGCCCTCTTGGTGACCAAACGAGCGTTCGTGTTCGCGGATAGTTGCGTCAATTTCCGCTACTTCATTGGCGTTGTTCACTTTGGGTATGAGGTAGGAGTCAGGGGGGTGCTCCATAGTTTCTTCGACGTCGCGTTCGAACCAAGGGCTCCCCAGCGGGTTAACTCGAACCACTCGTTCTTGTCGACCGAAATCGACGTGTTCAAGCCAGCCACTTACCGTGACTCGCGCTGAGTCTTTATTCTCGGGAGTCACAGCATCTTCCAGATCCAGAATCAATGCGTCTGCTTCTGTCTCCAGGGATTTGTTCAGCATCTTCTCATTGGCTCCTGGAACGAAGTGAGCCGCTCGCCGAATAGTCATCTTGGTTGTCCTTTAACAGTTAAAAGTCGAATGCAGTAGGGCAAAAGTCGTTGAGAATACATTCATCACACAGCGGATTTCTCGCGAAACAAACTTGTCGCCCATGCAGTATCACTCGGAGGCTGAATTCCCCGCGCTCATATTGAGGCACCATCGGATTCAACTCCATTTCTACCTTCACCGGGTCCTCTTCCTCAGTTAACCCAAGGCGTCGAGATAAGCGACCTACATGGGTATCCACTGGCAGGCCGGGAAGCCCGAACGCAACAGATCTTATTACGTTGGCCGTTTTGCGTCCGACACCTCCCAATTTGACCAGATCGCTCAAATCGGTCGGCACTTCGCCCCCGTAATCGTCGAGCAACTGGTTCGACATCTTCAAAAGGTTCTTAGCCTTGCTCTTGTAGAACCCTGTTGGGTGCACTAATTCCTCCAACGTCTGCTGATCGGCCGCGGCAAGATCGATCGGAGCGGGATATCGCTCGAACAGGGCGGGAGTGGTTTTGTTTACGCGAACATCCGTGCACTGTGCCGACAAGATGGTTGCTACCAAGAGCTCAAACGGGCTTCGATGGTTCAGTTCGCATATCGCCTCATACTCGCCCTTAAGCCGCTGATGCACTAATTTCGCTCGACCTTTAGGTGATCGCGGCTTCCCCATGTTCTTTGTTTACCTCATCAACAGGCATCTAGCGATAGCTTCAAGGCTGTGAATGCTCCCGACGCAGAAGAACCCACTATACGAATTAGCCAAGACAGAGAGGGTGAACTCATAGAGCTAGACGCCAGCGACTGGACCGCTGACGCGTTGTCAATGGCTTTGCGGGATGTATTAGCTCAAACCGCTGAAGGTGTATCGCTTTGGTTGGATAACCCAGCGGAAGATACCGATGAAACCTTGGCAAGGCTGGGGATGGAACCTCAACGGGACCTCTTTCGGATGGAGCGCTCAATTCCTCTCGAGCAAAGGACTGATATTGACACGCGGCCCTTTGAGCCAGCGCAGGACGAAGAGGAGTGGTGTCAAGTAAACAACCGAGCGTTCTCATGGCACCGAGAGCAGAGCGGCTGGACGCCCGCTCTATTAGCAGAGCACCAAGCAGAACCGTGGTTTGACGCTGAGGGCTTCTTAATTCACGAGCGCGAGGGTCGAATTGCGGCATTTTGCTGGACCAAAATTCATGACTCGGAACAGCCCCCGATTGGAGAAGTTTTCGTCATTGCCGTCGACCCCGATTTTCACGGTCTAGGACTCGGGCGAGCCTTAACTTTGGCTGGCTATCAGCATCTCGAAGCACAGGGAATCACGAGAGCCATGTTGTACGTTGACGCTGACAACACTCCGGCGGTTCACCTCTACCGTGACATCGGCCTTGAAGTCGCAACCGTCCGACGGTTGTACCAAAGACATAGCAAAACGAGCTAAAGCTGCACTACGGCTCCAAGGGCGAGACCCACAAAGTGAATACACGTCGCAGCTGCGATTGCTATTCCGACGTGTCTGCTAACGCCGCGCCACACCGAATGGCCCGTTGCCAAGGCCAAAGTTGCGCCAATGGATGCCGCGCCCGCAACACCCGCAGCTACTGATAACCAAATCACGAAGCTCGCGGAAGAGAAGAACCAAGGGATTAGTGGCACCAAGGCCCCAATGGCGAACGCCGAAAATGACCATCCAGCCGCAACATAAGGTGAGGCCAACGCGTCCGGAGCGATTCCAAGTTCTTCTCTTGCGTGAACCTCAAGCGCCATTTCAGGATTCTGCATCACCAACTGAGCCATCTCTCTGGCTTGATCGATAGTCATGCCTCTTTCCACATAAAGCTGAGCCAATTCCTCGGTTTCTTCCTCGGGATCGTCTGCCAGCGCCTGTCTTTCTTTCTCTAGTTCTCGGGCGACAAGATCATTTTGTGCTCGAACGGATACATATTCGCCGGCGGCCATGGAAATGGCGCCGGCTAGTAGGCCAGCGACTCCCGCTGCTCGGACCACTCCGGAGGAAACATCCGCACCCGCTAAACCAACTATCAGCAGAACATTAGAGACGAGTCCGTCGGAGGCTCCGAACACTGCCGCCCGAACGCCCCCGCCTTGGACGTCTCGGTGATGGTCGTCATAGCGGTGCGCTGCCACGCAATCGAAGCTACCCGCCCTACCCTGTAAGGGTGGTGATCACTCGTTATGACTTGTCTCGAACCGAGCTAGCTGACCTACTTGAAGGCGAGCCCAATTACAGGGTGGACCAAGTGTGGGAGGGTCTCCACAGTCAGCATCGAGATCCTGCTGATCTGACCAATATCCCCAAGAAACTGCGCTCCGCAATCGAATCTCTTCTTCCTGCAGCCCTCACGCCGCTTAGAGAAGTCAGTGCCGACAACGGGACCACAATAAAGAATCTCTGGCAGCTCAGCGATGGTCACCTCATCGAATCAGTTCTGATGCACTATCGCGATCGTTCGACTGTGTGCGTTTCTTCTCAAGCCGGCTGCGCAATGGCATGCAGCTTCTGCGCCACCGGACAAGTTGGATTCGATCGACATCTAACAACCGGCGAGATCGTTGAACAAGTAATTCGAGCGTCTCAACATTCCGTTGACAAACGCGTCAGCAACGTTGTGTTTATGGGGATGGGCGAGCCGTTAGCCAACTTTGACAATGTATGGTCCGCCATCGAACGGATTAACACAGACATAGGTATCGGAGCTAGAAAAATTACCGTCTCTACAGTTGGCATAATTCCCGGGATCGAGCGCTTATCGCAACAAAAGCTTCCCGTAAGCCTCGCTGTGTCACTGCATTCCGCTAACGACAAGACACGTAATCATTTGGCCCCAATCAACCGGACATACCCTCTCCGAAAGCTCGCTGAGTGCCTGCAAAACTACAAACGGGCGAGAAACAGACGAATCAGTTTCGAATGGGCAATGATGTCAGAGGTAAACGACACCGACGAAGCAGCGCGTGAACTCGCAGCGTTCGCGCGGCCGCTTAACGCCCACGTAAATCTCATACCGCTAAATCCAACTCCTGGGTACGCCACCTCCCCTTCGGGCCCAGAAGCAATCGTTCACTTCCGCGACCTTCTCGATTCGTTCGGTGTCAATACGACAATTCGATCGAATCGCGGAACTGATATCGATGCTGCTTGTGGGCAGTTACGTGCCGAACAAGCAGTTGCGTTTTCAAAGCGACCCAAACGCTGAGGGATTTGGGTCTACCTCTGACACACTGGCAAGGTGAACAACTTGCGTTGGCTTAATCCCACACAACCTCAAACGCTGTACAGCGCTGTAATGCTCGCCTATTTCCGAGGCGCAAGCATTGTCTTATTCGGCAGTGTTTATTACCGCCAGCTTGCCTACGACCTACTGGGGTTATTTGCGTCCCGCGTGTTCCCCCTACTGCTTCTCGTCGCACTGATCGGCGGCGGTCTTGGGATCGCCAACGAAAAGAAACTTGGTTTCCGTTTCGCTTTATCTGCAGCTATCTATTCGGTTGTTGCCACGCTTTGGATAGGTATTCGATATGACGTAGAGCTCCTTGGTTTCCTGCTGAGGCTGATGTTTGACATAGTGCTTGTAGTTCTCTTACTCCATCCTCAAAGCAAGGAATACAGGAGGATCTGGTTCAGCTAGCCAATCGCCCTAAACTGTCAACCATGACTACGCAAATTGACGGAATTGACGACCTTGAAAGCCGAGTGGGGCAACACATCGGCTACAGCGACTGGCACACCATCACTCCCGAGCAGGTGCAAAAATTCGCCGAAGCAACGGGTGATTTCCAGTGGATTCACCTTGACGAGGAAAAGGCTAAGGCCGGGCCATTTGGAACCACAATCGCGCACGGATACTTAACGTTGTCGTTAGCGCCAATGTGCATGTCTGAGGCTTTTGTAATTGGCGGTGACGTGCAAATGGGAGTGAACTACGGCGCCAACAAAATTCGCTTCACAGCCCCTGTCCCCGTTGGCTCTAATGTGCGAATGGGAGCAACTCTCAAGGATGTTTCACGATTTGATGGCGGGGCCCAGTACACCGCTGAGCTCCTATTCGAAATCGAAGGATCCGACAAACCGGCCTGTATCGCTGAATGCATCTACCGCGTCTATAGCTGAACGCTCCTAAAACTCGATTTAGAACCCGTGCCCCCTAACGAGGAACTACCCCAAGGAGAAGAGAAAGCGGTCGCTGTCGAGCAGATGTTCGATCAGATCGCCCCTCGATACGATTTCGTCAATCGGCTCATGACCTTTCGCATGGACGTCGGGTGGCGACGGCGCGCCGTTCGGGCCTTAAAGCTCCCCCAAGATGCGAAAGTCTTAGACCTAGCTTGTGGGACCGGTGATTTCTGTAACGACCTTCTGCGCTCCGGCCTTGACCCCGTCGGCTTAGACTTCAGCGCTGGCATGCTCGAAGCTGCTGGCACAGATGCTCCTCTGGTAAGAGCTGATGCACTTCGACTCCCTGTCCTCACAGGATCCGTAGACGGCGCGACTTGCGGCTTTGCTTTGCGTAACTTGACCGAGCTCACCCCGTTCTTCGAGGAACTCTCACGAGTTCTTAAACCGGGGGGCCGGATCGCTCTTTTGGACGTCGCTCAGCCTTCTAACCCATTACTCAGAATTGGGCATCGGGTCTACTTTGGAAAGGTCGTTCCAAGGATCGGTGGCTTGATCTCCGACCGAAACGCTTACAAATATCTGCCCAAGTCGGTCGAGTACCTGCCCCCACCAGAAGATCTTTTGTCTGAACTCAAAGCAGCCGGTTTTTCTGATGCAAATAGAACCCTCTTCAGCGGGGGCATCACTCAATTATTTCTCGGAACCCTCGACCGGTAAGTCAGATCCCTATTCCAAGACCGCAACACAAAAGCAGCCCGTAAACCATTTGAAACTTTCCGGTTGCACTCAATACGGGAATGAGTTCCTTTCCAGCAGCACCTTTGACCACCAGCCGAATTGGTTGAATCGCAAACGGTGTAGCCAACAGAGCTAAAAGCGCCGCTGGGCGCAAAAGGCTCAGGTAAGGAAGACAGAAAATCGCCAACAGCATCACAACTACATACAACGCTCTCGTGGGCTTATCTCCCATCCGAACCGCCAAAGTGCGTTTACCCGTGGCGCTGTCACCCGGGATATCTCGCAAATTATTGGTAATCAGCAAAGCAACCGCTAGCAATCCCACCGGCACGGCCGCCCCGACGGCAAGCGTAGTTATCTGCTCATCTTGGACGAATGTGCTTCCCGCAGTAGCAACGACACCAAAGAAGATGAAGACGAACAACTCCCCTAAACCGCTGTAGCCGTAGGGCAGCGGTCCGCCCGTGTAACACCATGCAGCCAGAATTGCCAAGCCACCTACCAATACAAGCCACCAAGTGGTCGCAGAAGCTAAGTACAAACCTGACAAAGCGGATATGCCAAATGCGATAAACGCCGCGTTTCTCACACTTTCCGGACTGGCGTTTCCAGAGGCGACGAGCCGCATCGGCCCTACCCGCTCGTCATCGGTTCCTCTGATCCCATCACTGTAATCATTGGCGTAATTGACGCCGATTTGGAGGCCGATCGCGACCACAAGTGCAAATATGGCACGAACCACATTCGGTTGTGTCTGAGCCGCGGCAGTTCCTACTATCACCGGCACAATCGCAGCCGGCCAAGTTCTCGGCCTTGCCCCAGCTAACCAAACACCCACTCAAACTCCTCTTTACTTGCGAGCCAACTGACTCCGTATCTACTTCTAGCAAACGAACCCTAGGAGGACACAGACTCAAACACCTTGTTCGTTCTAGAATTCACACATGAAGTTCGGTTATCTCACAGGCAATCACGCAGAAGGCATCCTCCCTGGCGACTTAGCGAGGGAGCTCGAAGCTCGAGGATTCGACTCGGTCTGGTTCCCAGAACATAGTCACATCCCAGTCGACCGCCGCAGCCCCTACCCAAACGGTGGACCCCTACCTGGTAGCTACTTCCACATGATGGACCCTTGGGTCTCGATAGCCGCGGCTGCAGCAGAAACAACCACGCTCACGCTGGGGACTGGAATCTGCCTACTTCTTGAACACGACCTTTTAGATCTTGCCTGCGCAGTCGCCACGGCCGATGTTCTAGCCGAGGGGCGAGTCGTCATGGGAATAGGTGTCGGCTGGAACGAGGAAGAATTAGAAAATCATCGACCGGATCTACCCTTCAAAAAGCGATATTCAGCGATGCGCGAACGAGTTGAGGCTCTTCGTACTGCCTGGCGTGACGAAGAAGCTACTTTTTCGGGTACTTGGGACAGCTTCTCCACCTCATGGGTTTTCCCGAAACCAGTCAAAGGCACAGTACCGATAGCTCTAGGAAATGCCGGGCCGTTAGGAATCCAGCATGCCGCTGAGTATGCGGATGAGTGGGCTCCCATCGATGTTGGAGTAATGAACACAGATGGGAAACCTGATGTCTTGGGAGGTATCCAACGGTTTCGCAATCTCGCTGATGAAGCAGGGCGCGACGGCTCCTCAATCCCTATATCTCTCTACATTTGGGGACGACCAAGGCAAGAACGACTTGAGCAATACGCCGAAGCTGGTGTCACACAATTTGTTTTTACTCCTGTGAACTTCGACTTGCCTTCTGCTGATGACACCCTGCGTTACATCGATGAACTCACCTCGGCAGTCGAGGAGTTTCGCTCTTAATAGCTATTGGGGCGACCCCATTTAGTGAGCCGCCACAGAAACCTCTCGTCTCCGCTATCGAGACGTTCTGACAACTCGAGCCGTATGTCAGGGTCGAGAACCTGCAAGACCCCTTCCCATAGTCCCGATATCCCATCCATCCATTCGGGAGTGCTTTCGGCCTCTAGGCCTCTCATGAGTCGCCAGGTTCGCTGCGTCACTTGATTTCCGTCCAGCGTCACTACATCACCCTGAGCTTCGAGAAGTCCTACCAACACTTCGGCAGGGCTATCAGTTCCTAGTTTCCTTCTCACCACGGACGAGTATTGCATTCCTATTTTGCGGCCTGTGCGGCGAAGAATGCCTTGTGCAGCAAGTGGGCCGAGCTCTTCAGAGATGACAGGAACAAGATTGCGGATGTAGTCCATGCTGTAGTTTCGGGCGGCCTTGGCTCTTCTCTCCGCAGGCCAATCATCACTATCCAACGTCGGGAGATTCTCAACATCAACCGGAGGGCAGCTTTCCCCAAAACGAAATCTCAGCCGCTTTTCCGGCGAGAGCGGTTCTGACTCCTGAACGTAGTAGCCCTCTAGGCCAGGCATGGCATCGACTGTCTGACCAGTACAGACAAACCCCAAACAAGGGTTACCTAGGAGCACCCCATTATTGGCATGCCAACCCCACAGCATCGCTCTTGATACTTCTGTTGGTATTCCAGCAATCGCGGCACCGTCAAAAATCCAACGTGGGGGGAGATACTTGACCCAAGCTTTGTCATCAGATTCAGCCACATAAACGACCGAGACTCCCCCCAGATGATTCGACAGGTAATGATATTTCGCGCACGCAACAGCATCGGGTTCGCCAACCAACCCCAACTTCTGGAGGCCTGGCAAGAATCGCTCTTCTTGCTGACGCCGGAACAGACTCTTAACTATTTTGGCGCTTCGATCAGCCCCTACTTCAACGACCAACGCGAGGATAAGCCCCGTCAGATATCGGTGAAGTAACTCTCCTATCGCGCTATGGCCACCATCTTGAGACTCTGAAAATTTAGCTTCACCCATTAGAGACGCCTTCTCTCATCACCAACGACCTCGATGAACCACTGCATCAAGGCCACCTTCTGTTGGTCTGCGCGCCTCAGCTGCTGAACGCCCAGGCCGTTCACCAGATGGGTCTGGCCAACCAAGGGCAATGGTGCCGACCGGTAGATGCCCAGCAGGGACCCCAAGCTCTTCTGCAACTTTCGAGGCCTTTTCAAACATTCCAAAAAAGAGGACACCAAGACCTTCGTTGATCGCTGCTAGCTGCAAGACCATCGCAGCAAAGCTGCTATCAACAAGCCAATACGGGGTACCCCACATGTCAATGCCCTGCCCTAGCCCGGTCGCGCGCTTATCGCTCCGGCTATAGCGCTCTAGATAGGCGCCAGGATTAGCCCATACAGTAATGATGACTGGAGCATCCAAAAGATTGGGCCATCGGAACGTCGCTCTTCGGTCTTTGGGCAACGTCACATCCCAATAGCTCGAAGTTTGATCTCCCTCTAAAACAACGAAGTCAAACCCCTGACTATTACCAGCCGTCGGCACACGACGCGCTTGATCAAGAACCCGACCCAATACAGCATCAGGTATTGAATCGCGCAGAAAAGCGCGTGTCATTTTCCGCTTGTGAATCAGTTCAGAAAATTCCACAAGCTGAAACGCAGGACTAGAGCAGCTTGGCGAGCTTTTCGCGAGTGGCCCAGCCGAAGGTCACCAGGGCATCACCCTTGGACGCATCATGCCCATCAAAAAGTGCTACCACCTCGGGCTTAATGCTCTCAGGTTTGGCGGAGTTATGGCTTAGAACTAGCGACGGTGACCCTTCGCCGTAGACACGAAACTCTTTTGCTTTGTATTCCCCTCGAACATCAAAACGCTTTGCGAGCCGTCTGCCCCACGCACGGTCCTCCCCATTTGCTTCGTAACCCGGTCGAGGAACCACTCGGCTAAGTGGCTTATAAGCATCAAAAGCAGCCGGATCAGACATTTGCGATGCAACTAGGACATCCTCATCAGGGAAAGCAAGAACGGCACGACGCATTTGATCGGTAATCATTGCTTTCAGGGCGCTATCTCTGCGACTACTCCGACGAACGGCTGCAAGACCAATTAACACAGTCGGGTCACCTCCCACCCGTTCGAGAGTACAAAAGCCGTATGCGGATAGCTTGTTGCCATCTCTAACTTGTGTTACGAGAACCCACGCATCTCTTTGCTTGGAAAGTTCACCAACATCGAAAATGATTGGCTCATCTTCGATTAGGTCAGCCATCTCCTCAAGTTCAGCGTCACTTAGCGCAGTGCAATCTTTGGTATCGACCGTCAGGGCCATTAGGAAGTTTCCTTCATCGGTACTCGTCGACTTAATAGTTCAGCCGATAATTGACAATTGAGCAAAACAACGTTCGGCCTCATAGGTATACGCCTCCCGGACGGGAGTCCTGTTCACTGCTACCCGGGGGGATATCGCCGCTTGTTCCCGGCGGCAAAGCTCCTTGTCGCATCTCCATGAGTTGGCGTTGCGCCATCATCTGTTGCGCTGCTACCGCGGCTTGAATTCCATGGAACAAGCCTTCGAGCCAGCCCACAAGCTGAGCTTGCGCAACGCGCAACTCAGCTTCAGAAGGAGATTCGGAACTGAAAGGCAAAGCCAATCTCGCCAACTCTTCGCGTAGCTCTGGGGCGAGGGCTTCAGACAACTCCGCTACCGACTGTTCATAGATTTCTCGCATGCGATCACGACTGGCTTCATCCAGTTGCGCTTCGCGCACTTCATCTAGGAGAGTTCTGATCATCGAACCAATTCGCATTACCTTCGCAGGCTCCGAGATAGCGGGAGGCTCTTCGGTGCCTTCCGGCGCGGCGTTAGGTTCGATCAATTCGACGTGCTCGTCAGCTGAAGCGTACGATCCGCCGGCAGGGTCTCGGGACTGCTCGACCATGCAGAAATCCTACCGGCGTCATAGCTTAGAACGGCCGAGATTTACCTGGAGAAGCTCAGTAAGGGCACAAGCATTTCGTCTGCTGTTAACGAACCATGTCTGGCTATGAGGTGCGGTGAGTCCGGAAGTCGGGGGTCCATAATCGCAACTGGATCGCGGGCGACAATCGCTAAATCACCCATTCGGCGCTGAGCTTCATTGGACACATACGGGCCAAACCACCGCTCATCAAGAATCTGTTCTAACGGCACAATCCACGCAACATCTGAATGGAACTGAGCAGCCTCCTCCAGAGACTCCGCTCCCCCACTGTCAGCATGCAACCACAAAAACCTAGCTTCCCCGGAAGTCATTGACGTTCTATGGACAATCTCTTCTTCGAGCTGAAGGATCCTGTCACCTACCTCAACCATCCCATGGTCTGCAGTAACTAACAGCACAGCACCGTCAGGCAACTCTTGGAATATTCGCTCTACCAATGCGTCAACAAATTTCAGTTCGTCCTGGTAATGCCGATCGAAGCCATGCACGTGAGCGATTGTGTCGACTCCGTCGTAGTAGGCGTAAACAAATGTGGCGCCGGTCTCAACTTGATCGATGATCTCAGTCACTAAGGTCGCTGGGGACCACCATCCGCGAAACTTTCCGTTCCGGAGATGAGCTTGAGTAAACCCCGTGGTTTTAAATTCGGCTCTCGTTATTGTTGGCGGATTGGTCCCTAGAAACGGCTCAACGGGTTGGAAATCTATTGGCGACAGTTCACCGACCATCGATTGTCCTCCGACGGACCAGCGAAGAGAGTTCAACAGTCCCTGTGGCGTGGGGATTTTGTAACCGATTACGCCGTGCTCGCCTGGCGGAACACCTGTCGCGATCGAAGTTAGAGCTGCTGCAGTGGTGCTAGGAGCAACAGTGGTAATTGCAGTGGCGGAACCTGCATGAAGAAATGGCAGATCACCCCGGCGATCTTTGATCTGATTCCAGCCAAGCCCGTCCAAGACAAGCAGAACAATACAATCCGCTTCAAGAATGTCTTCCGGCACTAGCGAATTGGCTTGTTTGGTCAGAATCGCAGGCACGATGGAAGACACCGACATCTCCCCATGCGCGGGAATCATCATCTGTTGATCGTCAGTCATTGCGGCACCCTCAACCGAGGTAGGCGTCCCTTCAAAAGCTCTTGACTCATGATCTTAAAGGGGACGCTAGCCACAACTTCTTGTGCGGAGGGCTGGTGCAAGATAAATCTCATTCGGGATCACCGACACCCCGATTTTGCTCCCTGAAGGCCGCTAGGGCGGATTCGAAATCGTCCGGAGGTTCAGAAGTAAACCGCATAGCTTCTCCTGATGTGGGGTGGGTGAACGCGAGCTCAGCGGCATGGAGAAGAGGGCGTCCGATTTCAAACGGATCCGGCTTTCCGTAGGCAGAATCTCCCAAAACTGGTGTACCTATTGCTTGCAGATGCACGCGAATCTGATGTGTTCGACCTGTATCCAGAACGCATCGCAGCAGGGATGCGGGGATGGGATTCTTCCAGGTTTCCAAGACCTCATAATGCGTTTTAGCTTCGCGACCTCCTTGTGTGACAGTCATTTTCGTTCGAGCGCGCCGGCTACGCCCAATGGGTGCATCAACTGTCCCACGGGGCGCTTCAGGAGAACCACCAACCAGCGTTAGGTAACTTCGATGAATTTCTCTCGCTGACAAGGCCTCAGTGAGGTCGTGTAACGCCTCGTTAGTTCTGGCACAGAGCAACAGGCCACTGGTGTCACGGTCGAGGCGGTGAACTATTCCAGGTCGCTCCTGGGGTCCCACATTTGCGATTTCAGGGTAACGAGCAAGCAGTCCGTGAGCCAAGGTGCCGCCGGCGCGCCCGGCACCCGGATGAACCACTAACCCAACCGGTTTATTTACCACGAAGAGACAATCGTCCTCATACACCACATCAAATTGGACAGTTGGATCCCCCACAAGCGCGACCACTTCAGATTCACTCTTGGGAACCTCCACCTCGATTTGGTCGCCTTTGGATACGCGGAAAGAACCATTCGTCACGGACTTTTCGTTGTGGAGTATTTTGCCCTCAGAGATTAAGTCAGCAATGACACTGCGACTCAGCCCAGTCATCAGAGCTGCTACGCGGTCGACTCGCTCACCATCGAGGGCGTTGGGAATCTCCTCATGCACTGCTCTCGCCCTCTCGTTGTTCTATCCACATCCTCAAACTAAGAGCGATCACTCCGATCACGATCGCAGCGTCGGCAAGGTTGAAAACGGGCCAAAATTGTAGGTCGATAAAGTCAACGACCGCTCCACGCCCCCATCTCGGTGATCGAAAGGCTCTATCAAGAAGATTGCCTGACGCGCCTCCCAGAACGAATCCAAGTGCCATGGTTGCCAATTGGCCAGAGAACCGAGTTCTGACCTTCCAGAGAACGACCATGACCCCGAGAGCGATAACCCCGAGAATGGGACCTAGGCCTTGCCCGGTGCTGAACGCGAAACCCGTGTTCGAAGTGAGGTGAAACTGAAGTTTCCAGACAATCCCGATGGTTCTGTCGTCTAGGGCATTGACGGCCCACGACTTAGTCAACTGGTCTAGAGCAGCAACCAATAACGCTATAAGTGCGATCGAGTTTCCCGATGGCACCTTACGAAGAGCAGCCACGGGGTCACCGCCACGACATGCCGGTGGCTTTCTCCTCAACTCGTTTGTCCGCATGAGGAATAGCCTCTAGGCGTTCTTTAGGTATGGGAAGTCCAGATACAACGCTTATGCCGTATGTGTCCTTTTTGATGCGTTCCAACGCATCATCAATTTCTTGAATCGCCTCTCTCGCCTGGGCAGAAAGTTGCAGATCTCGATCCCGTTCAACGGCTATCGAATCGCCCTCTCCTGACTCTTCATCGAATTGCACGTCCCCTGGCTCCCGGTCTCTCGCGAGCTGGTCGGCCTCTGCCTCTAAAAACTCTGCATGTTGGGTATAGCGGCCTCTCTCTGCGAGAAGAGCTTCACGCTGTTTTTTGAGCCACTCAGCGCTAAAACGCGCTTTAGCCGAAGTCTTCTTCTTGTCAACTGCCTTCTTCTTCGCAGGAGCCTTCTTCTTCGCAGGAGCCTTCTTCTTGGCCACTGTCTTCTTCTTCGCAGGAGCCTTCTTCTTGGCCACTGCCTTCTTCTTCGCAGGAGCCTTCTTCTTCGCAGGAGCCTTCTTCTTGGCCACTGCCTTCTTCTTCGCTACTGCCTTCTTCTTCGCCATAACTCACCTGCCGAATAGTCGTGTTCGAAAAGGTGTCGCATCATAGCCTTCCGGGGTCGTTTAACGGCGGACCATCTCAAGAAGCGTTAAATAACAGGCAAACAAATTCCAGACGGTAGCTTGAATGGTTGCATGGCAGATCAGGACGACTCATGAGCACTGCAGACAACACTCCCTACCCCCGAGTGCCCAACCGGGCAGATTTCCCTGCTATCGAGCGCTCTGTACTCGACCGTTGGAACAAAGAGGGAACTTTCAAGCAATCAATAAGCTCTCGACCCAATGACGACGAATATGTGTTCTACGACGGACCGCCATTCGCAAACGGACTTCCGCATCACGGGCACCTATTGACCGGCTATGTGAAAGACGTGGTACCCCGATACCAAACAATGCTCGGCAAACGCGTTGACCGCCGTTTTGGCTGGGATTGTCACGGTTTACCAGCCGAGATGGAAACCGAACAAGAATTAGGAGTCTCTGGAAGAGCAGCTATCACCGAATTCGGGATCGAAACCTTCAACGCCAGCTGTAGGGAATCAGTACTGAAATACACCTCAGAATGGCAAGAAACTGTCACGCGCCAAGCCCGATGGGTCGATTTCGATAACGATTACAAGACCATGGACCTCTCCTACATGGAATCGGTCATGTGGGCCTTCAAACAGCTGTGGGACAAAGGACTCATTTACAAAGCATTCCGGGTAATGCCCTACTCCTGGGGAGCCGAAACACCTCTATCGAACTTCGAGATTCGCCTAGATGACGCAACGCGCCCTAGGCAAGATCCAGCGATCACTGTCTGGTTTCAACTCAAAGAAGAAGAAGCAGCAGAGTTTTCGGCAGGGCTACCGACTCGATTGCTGGCCTGGACCACTACGCCCTGGACTCTGCCTTCGAACTTAGCTCTAGCAGTTGGACCAGAAATTGAATACGTACTCGTCGAAGCACTCAACGCACGTTGGATCCTCAGTTCGGATTGCCTAGAAAAGTACTCCGAGCAGCTACCTGACTATCAAACGATCCAAACCCTGCCCGGCTCGTCTTTAGTTGGACTCCATTACGAACCAATTTTTGATTTCTTTGCTGAGAGAGACGACGCCTTCCGTGTTCTCGCTGCCGATTTTGTCGACACATCCGAAGGCACAGGGGTAGTACATATGGCACCCGGCTTCGGCGAAGACGATCAGCTAGTTTGCGAAGCCAACAAAATCGAGATCCGCGATGCTGTCCCTGTAGACGATCAGGGAAGATTCACGGACAGAGTCAACAACTGGTCCAACCAAAATGTCTTCGATGCAAACCCACAGATAATTCAACACCTGAAAGATCTAGGAAAAGTTCTGCGTCACGATACCTACGAACACAACTACCCACATTGCTGGCGCACAGACACTCCAATTATCTACAAAGCAATATCATCCTGGTACGTCGAAGTCACAAAGATCCGTTCACGGCTGCAAGAAATCAACCAAGAAATCAACTGGGTTCCCGATCATGTCAAAGACGGACGGTTCGGACAGTGGTTAGCCGGCGCACGAGACTGGTCCATCAGCCGCAACCGTTTCTGGGGATCTCCGATACCAGTCTGGGTCAGCGATAACCCTGACTATCCACGAACCGACGTCTACGGCAGCCTTGACGAACTAGAAGCGGATTTCGGAGTGAGGCCTGATGACCTTCATCGTCCATTCATCGATGATCTCACGAGACCAAACCCCGACGACCCTTCGGGCAACAGCACCATGCGGCGCGTTCCGGAAGTCCTCGACTGTTGGTTTGAATCTGGCTCCATGCCATTCGCGCAGGTTCATTATCCCTTCGAAAACAAACAATGGTTCGAGGAACATTTCCCCGCTGATTTCATAGTCGAATACATCAATCAGACCCGGGGGTGGTTCTACACACTGCATGTCTTAGCTGGAGCGCTATTCGATCGACCAGCTTTTCAGAACGTAATTTGTCACGGAATCCTCCTGGCAGAAGATGGCAATAAGCTGTCCAAAAGGCTCAGAAACTACACCGAACCGACAGAGATCTTTGATTCGCAGGGCTCAGATGCCCTTCGCTGGTACTTGATGTCAACAAACATCGTTCGGGGTGGCGATACACGAATATCGGACGCCGGAATCGACGATGTAACGAGGCAAGTTCTCATCCCGATATGGAACGCCTATTCTTTTTTTACTCTCTACGCAAATGTCGATCATCATCAGGCAGTACCCAGAGTCGACTCGAAACATCTCTTAGATCGCTACCTATTAGCCAAGACACGATCTCTCATAGCCAACACCACCTTGGCGTTAGACGCGTACGACCTTCCGGGTGCTGCGAACGAAATTCAATTGTTTATCGACGCCCTAAATAATTGGTACATACGACGCTCGAGAGACCGGTTCTGGGGGCCCGAGGGCGGCGGCCAAGGAGACCCTGACGCATACGACACTCTTTACACCGTGTTGACTATCTTCACCCGAATTGCTGCTCCGTTTCTTCCTATGGTCATGGACGAAATTTACGGAGGTCTCACAAATGGTGAGAGCGTTCACTTAGCATCCTGGCCAAGCGTTGAAGAGTTGCCAGAGGACTCAGATCTAGTTCACCGAATGGACCAGATAAGAGAAGCAGCGTCAACGGCCCTCCGACTGAGAGAAGACGCTGGACTTCGGGTGCGGCTACCTTTGACATCGGTCACAGTTGCTGGAAAACGCGCGTCAGAGCTCAACGAGGTTTCCGACCTTCTTGCTGAAGAGATCAACGTTCATAGGGTCGTTTTGACTGACGAGATAGGCGATTCCGCAACAATGACTTTAAAGCCCAACGGAAATGTTCTTGGGCCCCGGCTCGGGTCTGACGTTCAAAAGGTTTTTGTCGCAGCGAAAGAAGGAAGCTGGACTTCCCTGGAGGGCAACCGCGTGGAAATCGCTGGCCACATACTCGAATCCCACGAGTACGACATGGCTTTAGAGCCCTCTGACCCTGCGACTACCGCTTCTCTCAAGTCCAACGATGCAGTAGTGATTCTGGACACCAAGGTAACTCCGGAGCTTGAGGCGGAAGGCTCGGCTCGCGACTTAATTAGAACAATCCAGCAGGCAAGAAAAGAAGCTGACCTTGAAGTAACAGAACGAATCACAGTCGAAGTGAGCTGGTCCCCGAAAGATATTGACGCGATTAAGAAGCATGAACCGGTTGTCATGGCTGCCGTCTTGGCAAATCAAATTTCTTGGCTGCCAGGCAATGATGAGCCAATGGTGCTACTCGCTAAGTCCTAGCGCTTTATCTACTTACCCTCTAACGGCTGTTGCCGCTGCAAAGCAGAGAAGAACGGGTCATCGATTTCTTCTCCGGAACCAATTTCTGTTTTCAGGCGGGGAGTCGCATCAACCGCAGGTTGATCATTTCGCGTTTCGTCGATAACAGCAACGCCTTCGACCATTGTTGTGGCCGGATGCTGGTCAGGGGGACCGTCCGGGCGGCCACTTAGATCTCTGGCAATTTCCCCCAAGGCCCGTCGACGAGTTTCTATCAGGTCCGCCAACTGGTCGGCATCGCTACGCCTCGCAGCGATTCGCGCTTCTAGCTCCAACAATTCTTCTTCTAAGTCTGACTTACGAGCCCAGGCCTCAGTCGTAGCTAGCTCAGACGAAGACACCACCAGAACGTCAGCTAAAAGATCTGCTACTTGTTCCCTCGCCGCGGCGACGGCATCTTCTACAACATCCTCAGCGGTTTCTTGAGCAAGAGCTATCAGCTGCGCAATCCGATCAATCTCTATTTTCGTTGCGCCAATTGCAACAGCGACCCGTTCCTGATCGGTCCGACCGTCGCTTTCCACTCTGGGTGCTGTGGCTAGTGCTTCTTGGATGCTCTCAACTGCGTCAAGGCGCCCGTCGTGGACTTGAATCCCTTCCTGGTCGCCGTTTTGGTTTATTCGAGCTTCCGTAGCTATTAGCCGGTCAGCCACGTCGTCTAGCCGCGAC
>PBOM01000057.1 GCA_002724355.1 Actinomycetota bacterium
CGTTTCCGCATAGGAAAATTACGTCGCTGGCAGTTGTCCCCCACCATTCGTTCGAATCGAGACCAAGAGCTTCAACTGGGTTTCCGTAGAGTTGCGTTTTTTGGTCTGTGGGGCCGTTGAATACGAGTTTGGTGTTGGCGTCGCTGGATAGCAGTTCTTTGCAGATCTGCTCGGTCCTCCACCCGTTTGGGTCTGCCCCGGGTCTGGGAGCAGCGTCTAGGACAACGGTGACGTTCTTTGTTTCTGGCTTATCTCTCATCCGCGACCAAGTCGGCGTCGTAGCCAGCGAAGGACTTTCAGTAGATCACGTTCCAGTTGGGCTGCGACACTGTGCCAATCGATGCTGCGTTGCAGACGGGCGGGGCCTTGGTCGCGTCGTGCGATCTCAGTTTCTAGTTCGTTTAGTCGGTTGTGTTGTGCGCGCAGCGCTTGTCGGGTGTTGTTGGCGTCGTCTTTAGCTGCTTCAAGTTCGTTGTGTAATTGAAGTAATTCTTGTCGCNGTGCGTCGATGGACTGATGGGCGCGTCGACGCTGCTGACTCCAGTGTGTCGATTGTTGTTGATGAAGGTGGTGAGACTGTTCGTTGCGTTTTCTTTCTTGAGATGCCGACCGCGAGGTGATGGGTCGATTCAGGCGTAACAGTGCTGTTTGTTCGATGATTTCAGCAAGTCGGCTGACTCGNTCTTCGAGCGCTGGGTTTGATTCGAGTGAGGCGATGTTTACCGATGCTGCCCAAAGGTGATGCTGTATCTCTTTGTCGTCTGCGTTGTTGGAAATGAGAACCGATCTTCCGTGGAGAACGTTTGCTAGTTGATGGAGTGTTATATCGCTAGTGATCACTATGGCCGCATTCTGTATGACTGCGGCTAATTCCTCGGGGTCTAGGTCGTTGCCAAGTGGAGTTGAAGTTTGGTTGTGAGTCGTTAATTTCGTNGCAAAGCCGGTTTGGTGTTGGGGCGCGCCGATGAGGGTGACTGGGAGTTGTCGTGAGCGTGCGTGTCGAGCGATCTCTACTGCGGCTATGTCCGATATCTGATCGTCGACATCAACCAGGATCGATTCTTTGAGTGATGGTGCCGGGTGGATGGCGTTTATGGACTCGAGGGGCAGGTAGCGACGCAGTAGCCCTATCGAGTCGTGCAGGCTTAGGTCAATTGAAGTGGGGTCGACNACAAANTCTGCGNTGTGGTCNGTGACNTCNAATTCGACGAGCACNTCTANGTCATGTTCTAACTCTTCNANGTTTTCGGGTAAGTAATTGATGTCGAGCGAGNTTTCAGTCGCCCATTGNGGAGTTGCGGTGCGGGTAACGAACCATTGAAGTTCGACAGGGGCGTTTCGCCATTCAATTTCGCGGCCCAGTGCTCGCGTTGCGAGCCATCCAACGGGGTGGCGGTCGTCGTTGGGGAGGACTATTCCGATGTTGAGAGTTTCTCTGGCGTCTGGAGGCGATTTCGCTTCAATGTCAGCAGAGGATGTCGTTGTTTCCATTGAGTTCATGAATGCAGCCTCCGGAGATCTCAACAGAACTTCACGCCACGTGTGTAGATAATTGTACGCGGCCCGGCTGGGTCAGTGGCCGCGCCTAGCTTCAGCGATTCGGGTGACCTGGAGAGCCCTTTTCGTGTGGNACGGGTGGCTGCCATCGTCCTTTTAGGTCGGTGAGGCCTTCTCGTTCAGTGGATGATCCGGGGACGATTCGCAGCGAGTGGGACCGTTCCCAGGCATCGTGCACATGCATCCGATCTCGATCGGTTACAGAGGTAGAAAGCAGGTAGTCGCCTGGGAGTAGTGGGAGTTCGTCGATGATGAAATCGACGTATCCGCGTCCAATTTCGATAGCACCGGTTTGGAGATGTTGTAGAGCGCTATTCGGTGATGCCAGGTGGACTCCTGTTGCGTGGTGGAGTTTTAGCGCGAATACAGGTTCTTCTACTGGTGTTTCGGTCTCGTACCAGAGACGAACGATGAGGGTATCGCCTGCGCTTGGTAGCGGGTTGGCTAGCCACTGTTCGTCTAGATAGTCGATGTGGAAGATTCGTATTTCTCCGCTTCCTCTACGAACTTCTATTTCAGTTAAGGAAGTATCGGTATGGATTTGTTCATCNTCTCCATCCCTAAGTTTTTCTGCTTCTTCGGCGTTGACTGCGTCAAGATAGGCCCAGCAGACCTCGGTCGCCTCACCGGCTTGCATCAAGTGGCCATGGTCGAGCCATCCGACTTCGTCGCACAGTCCTTCTACNAGGGGAAGGGAGTGAGATACGAGGACGATTGTCGTGCCGGCGCGTCGAAGTTCGTATAGATGTTCGAGGCATTTCCGCTGAAAAGCCTCGTCTCCCACTGCAATAACTTCGTCGATCAGAAGGATTTCTGGAGCGACATGTACTGCTACCGCAAAGCCAAGTCGGACATACATTCCGCTTGAGAGGATCTTGACTGGGGCGTCAATGAATTCTCCTATGTCGCTGAATTCAATGATTTCGTCGACAGCTAGGTCCATTTCCTTGCGGCTGAGGCCAAGAATTGCTCCGTTGAGGTAAATGTTTTCTCGACCGCTCAGTTCTGGGTGGAATCCGGATCCAAGTTCTAAGAGCGCTGAAACTCGACCGTTGACTTCCATCACGCCCATCGTTGGCTGATGGATACCAGCCATCAGTTTCAGCAGCGTTGTTTTCCCTGAGCCGTTGTGACCGATCAGCCCATGAAACGATCCGGGTGCGATGTCGAGTGATACGTCTCTCAGAGCCCAGAATTCGCTACTAGATGAACGTTTTTTGCGTCGCACCACAGCTTCTTTAAGCGAGTCGGGACGATCTCGGTGTATTCGGTAGCGCTTTGATATTGCTTGAGCGGAGATGATGGGCTTCACATATCCTCACTCAACAGCATTGATCTTTTGGCAAAAAATCTCCATCCGAGGCCAAAGGTGGCGAACGAGTAGACCNTCAGGATTCCCCATCTAGTGAGGCTCGGCCATTGCAGTAGNTAAGCCGATTCTCGTGCAGCGGCGACAAATTGATTTACCGGGTTCCACTCCACAATTTTTCTTATGGGTACGCCCCAGTGTTGTTCGGGGATAATTCCGATCGGGTAGACAATGGGCACGAGAAAGAACAGGGCGTTCAAAATGATTCCGACCAAGTATTGGACGTCTCGGTAGTGGGTGTTCAGCACACAAACAAAAAATCCGATTCCTAGGCCGAAGATGCCTGCGAGGGCGAGAATGAATGGCAACGCCAAGGTGCTGAGTCCGATATTGCCTACTAGCAGCATCACAATGAGCAACACACCGGCTTCAATTGCTGATTGGACTGCCAAAGCTAGGGCGCTGCCAAATATCGCTGTTTCAGGGGGAAAGAAAACCTTTCGTCGGAGATCTCCAATGGCTCCGAGCCATCCCATGGATCCGTTAATCATTCCTGCGAAGAACAGCCAAACAACGAGTCCTGTAAATAAAAAAAGCGCAAAGTTTTGAGATCCATTTCCTGCGGCNGGTGGAGCAGCTCTGAAGAAAACGGAGAAAACCAGGCTGTATACGAGGATGGTGGACAGGGGGCTAAGCAGGGACCATGTCCATCCCAGAAGGCTTCTCTTGTATCGGGATTTGAGGTCGCGTCTGGCGAAGTTTCGAACCAGCGGAGCGTATTTGCTAGCCGATGCGATCAGGCTTCCCCGGNTCACTGTTGCGCTGCCTTTTTGGGCCTCCACCATGTTTGGTTGTTNCGGTACCAGTCGACTGTTTCTGCGAGACCAATTTCGAGATCGATTCGAGGGTTCCACCCCAGGTCGCGCACTTTGCCCGAGTCTACGGAGTAGCGAAAATCGTGGCCGGGGCGATCCTCAACGTGAATGACNGACGATTCGTCGAGTTCGCACAAATCGAGCAACATTTGGGTGAGTTCGAGGTTCGAGATTTCGTTTCCTGCACCAATGTTGTATATCTCGCCCTCCTCGCCACTTTGGAGAACATGGTGTATCGCTGCGCAGTTGTCGGCAACATGGATCCAGTCTCTGATATTGGTTCCGTCACCGTATAGAGGCACCTGCAGACCATCGAGCAAGTTTGTGACAAATAGGGGAATCAGTTTCTCGGGGAACTGGAAGGGGCCATAGTTGTTCGAGGAACGTGTGACGATGACCGGTAGGCCGTGGGTTATGTGGTGTCCCATAGCAATTAGGTCAGAGGCTGCTTTAGAAGCTGAGTAGGGGCTACTTGGTGCAAGTTTGTCTTGTTCGGTGAAAGAGCCCCGCTTAGTTGAACCGTAGGTTTCGTCGGTGGATACATGCACGAATCGTTCAATTTCCATCTGGCCGGCGAGGTCACAAAGTGTGTTCGTACCCACACAGTTAGTTGTTACGAAGCGTTCAGAACCGTCGATCGATCGATCAACGTGGCTTTCTGCAGCGAAATGGAGAACNGCGTGATGACCTTCCATTGCTGAGGCGACTACTTGGCGATCGCATATGTCCCCCTCAACGAANATCACTCGTGGGTCATCAACAAAGTCGGACATCGTGTCGCGACTTCCAGCATAGGTGAGNGCATCAAGGATGGTTATCTCGTCGTCACTGTTGGCTAAATGGAATCTGACGAAGTTTGAGCCAATAAAGCCAGCACCGCCGGTAACGAGNACCTTCATAGTTCGGTCAGTTCCTCAGTCCATATCGAGGCTGATCTGCCTGCGGGATGGCGCTTCTGAGGGGATTGGATTGGTCACGCTCAGAAAGAGTTGGGTTATCTAGGCCCCAGTCGGCAGCTATTTCAGGGTCGTTCCAGGCAACTCCTAATTCGTCGGCTGGGTTGTAGTAGCTGTCGACCATATAGGTAATAGTTGCATCGGTAAGTGTGGCAAAGCCATGGGCGACACCTGGAGGTATGAAGATACCTCGATGCTCGGTCCCTACCAGGTCGGTTTGTTCGGTAACACCTTCGGTCGGTGAACCTTGCCTTAGATCGTGCAGCACTACTCGNACGGTTCCGAATGGCACGTACCAGTAATCTGCTTGATGCAGGTGATAGTGGAGTCCTACGACGCATCCACTTTGTCGATCTCCGCGATTTGCTTGGATCATTTCTCTTGAACCTTCGGGAATCCATTCGCGCCGGTACGTTTCGACGAAGAAGCCCCGTTCGTCTGCGTAGACGTTGGGGGTGACCACGTGGACACCTTGAATGTTTTCTGACGATACGACTTCAGCCATGCGGTTCTAGGTTATTGCCTCGTTGGGGTCGGCGGTTAGCGCGCGTCAAGCCGTAAATGCTCGACATCGCCTGCAGCGACGACCTGCACCTCGTCGTCGTCTGTCTNCAATACGAGTTGGCCACATTCGTCGAGGTCGACGGCTCGCCCCTCAATTTGCTGGATATTCGGTTCGGTCCCCAGTTGCACCCGTACTTGCTTTCCGATGGTGCCGGAGTGTTTCTTCACCTCTCGTAACAACTGTTGTTTCCCATTCGGGCGCAGCAGAGAGGTGTATTCGCTTTCAAGATTCTCAAGAATTTTGAGGGCGAGAGCGTTTCTGTCGATCGAAGATCCCGCTAACACATCAAGGCTGGTCGCTATGGATTGCAATTCAGCGGGTACCACTCCCCAACTTGTGTTGATTCCCATGCCAATGACGAGGGCATCGATCGACGCGTCCTGGATAAGTGTTTCGGTCAAGATGCCAGCGATTTTTCTATAGCCAATATCGGCTTCGACGCGCTGGTCGAAGGGGGCGCCTACGACTAGGTCGTTAGGCCATTTGATTTCCAGGTNGACGCCGGTCAGATCGGCAACGGCTTTTCGCGTAGCTAACGCAAGTGCTGACGTAGCGAGCGACGCGTCATTGGGAGATAAAGCCGTAGCTGGAGGCCGAAGGAGTATTGACATCATTAACGAAGTGCCCGCTGGAGCNGTCCAAGTCCGTCCTCTGCGCCCTCTACCCGCGGTTTGTAGGTCAGCGATGATGACCTCTCCTTCTAAGGCGCCTTGGCGAGCACGTTCTAACAGCGCGGTGTTGGTTGAGGGGATCTCGGCCACCCATGTGACGTCGTGAAACCGAGTTTTTTCAACCGCATCGAACTTGGGGATTTCCACATTCCCGAGACTACTTAGTCATTTGTCAAATTATTTGAGAAAGAAAATTGCTCAAATGAGGCAAAAGGGTTTGATTGTGGCACGATTGCAGATCGTACGTTTGTGCTTGGAAGGCTGAACTCGTGTTCTCAAAGATCTTGATCGCTAACCGCGGCGAAATCGCTGTTCGAGTGATTAGAGCATGCCGCGAATTAGGTATTGCAAGTGTCGCTGTGTACAGCGAACTTGACCGCAACGCGCTGCATGTTCGATTGGCTGATGAGGCATACGCTTTAGGGGGCGAAACAGCTGCCGACTCGTATTTGAATACTTCGGCGATTCTTGACGCCATTGAGCAAAGCGGAGCTGAAGCGGTTCACCCGGGGTATGGCTTTTATAGCGAGAATGCTGACTTTGCGAGAGCGATCACCGATCGTGGTGTGACTTTCATCGGTCCGCCGCCAGCTGCGATCGAAGTAATGGGGGACAAAATTTCGGCTCGCCTCGCTGCTGAGAAAGTCGGAGTTAGTGGGGTTCCCGGNACCACGGAGATTATCCAGGACCCGGANGAGGTTCGGAGCTTCGGCGAAGAGCACGGCTATCCGGTGGCGATTAAGGCTGCCTACGGTGGCGGGGGACGCGGTATGAAGGTGGTGCATTCNGCCGATGAGGTGGANGCTGCTCTGGAATCCGCTCAGCGAGAAGCTGAAAGCTTTTTTGGTCGCAGCGAGTGTTACATGGAGCGNTATTTGACATGGCCGCGGCATATAGAGATGCAGATCATCGCCGACCAGCATGGGAACACTGTCTGGTTAGGTGAACGAGACTGTTCGGCGCAGCGACGGCATCAGAAGCTCGTTGAAGAGAGCCCTGCTCCGAATTTTCCAGACGAAGTTCGCCAAGCTATGGGTGAGGCAGCGGTTGCTGTCGCCGAAGGTTGCGACTACACAAATGCCGGAACGGTCGAATTTNTATTTCAAGACGGCGAGTTCTACTACTTGGAGATGAACACGCGACTGCAAGTTGAACACCCTGTGAGTGAATTGGTTTCAGGGGTTGACCTCGTTAGGGAACAGATTCGGGTAGCGGCGGGTGAAAAACTGTCATTTTCCCAAAACGATGTGGAGCAACGGGGTCACGCTATCGAAGTACGTATCAACGCTGAGGACCCCGCAGGTGGTCGGTTTCTTCCGTCTCCTGGCACTCTAAGCGAGCTGCGGNTTCCNGACGGTTTCGGTGTTCGTTGGGATGGGGGTTACGAAGCTGGTGACACGGTTTCTCAGTTTTACGACAATTTGGTGGGGAAACTTATCGTATGGGGTTCGGACAGAGACACAGCCATATCGCGTATGCGTAGTGCTCTTACCGAGCTCGANGTAGGGGGAATAGCGACGACCGCGGCGGCCCATAGCGCTATTTTGGCGAGCNCTGATTTTCAGGCCGGAGAGCACAGCACCAAATGGGTTGAGGAAACTCTGGACTTGAGTGATGTTTCTGGGTCTCCAAAGGATGCTCCTGAGGCGGCAGATGATGAACCTTTGACTCGCAAAGATGTCGTTCTTGAAGTAAATGGCAAGCGTTTTGAAGTTGCGGCTTGGGTTCCGGAGACCGTGGGGGCAGTGGCTACGCCAAAGAGCAGTAAGCCTCGAAGGTCTGCTTCGAATGCTGGGAGTTCGGCGGGATCTGGTCAGGTCGCTGTGCCGATGCAGGGAACGATTGTCAAAGTTCTTGTCGAGGTTGGCCAAGAAGTCGCAGAGGGCGAGGCGGTAGTTGTCTTAGAGGCCATGAAGATGGAGAACAACATTAATGCCGACAAGTCAGGAACTGTCACTGAACTGAAGGTGAGCCCGGGAGACACTGTGGGCGCTGGTGACGTTGTCGTAGTCATTGAGTAGTGGTCGCGACCAACGATTGCTTGAACCCTGCGAGACTGGTGGCGATGAGGAATAAGGTCGTTCGGGAGTGGCATCTATGCGTGGCATGATCCTCGCTGGCGGCGCCGGAACACGCTTGTTTCCTCTGAGCCAGGTTGCAAGTAAACAGCTGCAACCGGTGTACGACAAGCCAATGATCTACTACCCGTTGGAAACACTGATGAGCAGCGGAATTAGAGATATCTGTTTGATCAGTTCGCCACATGACCTGCCTGTTTTTCAGCGAGTGTTAGGTAGCGGTGAGCAATGGGGTGTCGATCTTTCTTATGAAGTGCAACCGGAGCCAGGTGGCATCGCTCAAGCGGTGATTATCGGGGAAAGCTTTGTTGAGCAAGATCCTTTCGCTTTGGTTCTCGGAGACAACATCTTTCATGGCGAAATTGGTCTTAAGCCTTTAATTTCGACTTTTGGTGGGGGTGCTGTCATCTGGGGTTGCCGAGTAGAGGACCCGCAGCGTTACGGGGTAATTGAAATTGATTCCTCAGGTTCAGTTGTGTCGATTGAGGAGAAACCAGATAACCCAAAGAGTGATTTAGCTGTACCTGGGCTTTATGTCTACGACGGTACGGCAGTTTCTAGGGCGAAGGATTTGACCCCAAGTAGTCGGGGTGAATTAGAGATTACGGATCTGAATCTGAGCTTTCTCGATGATGGTCAACTCAGTGCGGTTGAATTGGGGCGAGACGTCACCTGGATGGATTCTGGTACTCATGAGAGTCTTCTTGAAAGCTCGGCTTTCGTAGCAGCGATCGAGAGGGAGCATGGCCAAAAGGTCGCGTGCCTAGAAGAGGTTGCGTACAACATGGGCTTTGTATCTCTGAAAGAGATAATGCAGACCATCGAAAAGATGCCAAAGTCGCCGTATCGAACCTATTGCGAAAGGTCGATTTTGGGGTGAGGAATCGAAGGGTCGACGCTGGAACACGGTGGACCCTGGTCATTGTTGTCGCAACGGTGGTAGTTAGTTTGGGTTTGTCGCTGCTTGGCGCGAGAACGTTTTTGCGTTCTGACACAGTTTTGCGGTGGGCGCCATGGAATGAAGGTCAGCGGATCGATCTTGAGCTGACCTCTATTCCAGTAGCTGACCCGGTGGATTCGGGATTTCCTGCACAAGAGTTGTTCTATGGGCAGCTCGCGGATGGCGATTTCGCTTGGTGGAACCCTTATCCGGCGGGCGGAACTCCTCTGGCTTCAGTTCCACATCAGGGTTTGTTTGATCCTTTGAATGTGCCGTTCTTGCTGCTGCCCGATCGGGTGGCGCCTGCTTGGGTGAAACTGCTTGAGCTCTCCGTTGCACTTGGAGGGGCGTTTTTGTTGCTCAGGAACATCGGGGTCTCGCGCGCTCCCTCGTTGGTAGCTGGGTTCATTTACGCGTTTAGTGGCTTTCAAACAATGTGGACCAACTGGCCTCAAAGTCATGTTGGCGCTTATTTGCCGTGGCTGTTGTGGGCAGCTGAGCGTCTTTTACGCAAACGCGACATGTCTTCTTGTCTTGCTATTTCATTAGTCACCTGTTCGATGCTTTTTGCAGGATTCCCCGCGTTGACAAGTTGGGGTGTGGCTTTGATGTTGTTGTGGCTTGTCTTGCGCTCTCGCACCGAGTTTCGCGAGGAAGGGAAGACGCTGCGTCTAGTTGTTTCTGCTATCGGGTCTGTAATGGTCGGCGCCGGACTAGCTGCTTGGCAGTTGTTGCCATTTCTTTCTCAGTTACAAGCCACCGATCTTGCTCATCGAGCCCAGACGGTCGCTGATCATCTTTCCTCTTCGTTAATTGCGACAGTTGCGATTCCGACCGCTTTCGGTTCTCACGCGCAGGGTTTTTTCTATGGCGACCGGAATTACATTGAGACCTGCGCTTTTCTCGGCGCTGGGGCAACAGTGCTTGTGGCAGCTGCAATCTTTTCGCGTCCTTCGTCGACTGTTTCCAAATCTATTACTGCTGTTATCACGGCTTTATTGAGTTTGGTCACCATCTTGATCTTCGGTGGAGGGCCTATTTTGGCTCTAGCTCAGAGGTTTCCTGTATTCGATTCAAATTTTGTAGGTCGAATGCGATCGATTTGGCTTCTCCTGTTGGCGTTATTGGTTGGTCTCGGATTGGAAGCGCTGAGGTCTCGCGAAAACATTGGCTTCGGAGTCGACATTCGGAGATGGCGTTTTCAGGTAATTGGGTTATCTGTTGTGTCGCTCGCGTCGATCTTCGGAGCCATATATGTGTTGCGTCGCGCATTCCAGGAGGGATATCTCTTTGAAGTTGGGCGAGCGGTAGTCATAGCAGGAGTCTCGGCAGGAGTTGTTATCTGCGCTGTGGCGTTCCGAAGCAAGTTGGGAGAATTTCTTCCGGTGATAGTTGCTGGTGTTGCCGCTGTGGAGATCCTTATTTTTGTGACTCCGTTTTGGCCTAGTGAAGTCCCTGAGCGGCACTACCCCACTACCCCGGCTCACGAGTTTCTCGCCGAACAAGCTGTTGGTGACCGGATAGCGACACATGACTTGGCGTTCTACGCGGGCACGACGACTCACTATGGGATTCGAACCGTGACCGGCCATGTGTTCCATCAGCCGACATGGAGAGATCTGCTGGTTGCGATTGATCCTGAAGCGTTCGACCGGTCGTACACATTTTCGTTTCTCGAATTTTTTGATGTGAGCCGTTTGGAATCCGCGGTATTGGATCGGATGGCGGTGCGGTGGCTGGTCACTCAAGTCGATTTTCCGTTGCCGGGGAGTCCATTTGTGATGTCTGAGGGCACTGCGGTTAGTGAACTCCGACAGGGAGCGGTCCTCGGGGTGGCGGTGGACTCGCAACCAATCCGAGGTGTAGAGATTGAGGTCGTCGAGGATTTCATTACTGACGATCTTGCGGGGCGGCTGAGGGTTGAAATTGTGGCGCCCGATGGCACGGTCCGCACCGGACGGCGCCACGCTCGAGGATTTTTGCCAGCTGGGCGGCACTGGATACCGATCGCTGCAGAAGATCTGCCAGTCGGTGGAGCAATGGAAGTCCGGATCAGAGTTGACGCCGACGACGGGATTTTAAAGTTACGATCCAGTGGCTCTGGAGCACCGGCGTTGAACGGGATGAAATCCGCTGGGGAATCACTCCGTTTGGCATATGCCGATGACGTCGCTATTTGGGAGAATTTGAATGCGTTGGAACGCTTCCGATTCGCATCTGAAGGGCTGGTGATTCCTGATGGCAGCGACAGGGTCCGGGCACTGCAATCTCCTCTTCCGTCAGAGGTGGTGGTGCTTTCCGAACAAACGTCGCACTTGACTGGTGTTGTTGGATCTGAGTCAGTGATTACGCAAGTAGATGATCAGTTAGATCGTCTCGTAATTTCGGTCAGTGCGCCTGCTGCTGGATGGTTAGTGGTGGCTGACGCGATACAGAGTGGCTGGCACGCAAAGGTAAACGGGGTTTCTCAAGCGTTAGTCGCTGCTGATCATGCGTTGGTTGCAGTGCCTATACCTGAGGGGGCTAGCACCGTCACCTTGGAGTACAGGCCGCCAGGGTTGCAGGCTGGGATAAGAATTTCCATGATGTCGGTGGCGCTTGTTGTGTTGTTGGCCTATGGGGCTGGACGTAGAAGGAGAACGTCTCAAACATCTGAGTCTGGTTCTTCTTCGGTGTTGCTGTAAGTACCGAGTGATAGTTCGATATTGCGAACTCGGCGAAGGACCCGTTCGGTAATGACCCGGTTGGTTCTAAGTAAGTCCGCGAGCAACCCCAGCATGAGCATTTGCACCGAGACGAGCAAGCAAACGGCTCCGACTATGAGTGACTGGATATGTCCTTCGCCGCCAGCGCTCAGGTAGTACCACCCGAATCGTCCGAAAAGTATGAGGCCAACTGCGGCGAACAGGGCAGCTGGAATGTTGAAGAAACGGAGAGGTTTATGCATGGCGTATACCCGGGAGATAGTTCCTGCTGACCTTCGAACGTACTGGCGTTTTGAGTGAAATAGGCGCGACGGGCGAGTAGTTGGATTTACTCCGATGGGCACATCTGCGACTTTTAGGTTGGAGCGGCCAGCCTGGATGAGGCTTTCTAGTGTGTATGTGAACTGCGAGACGACGTTGACTTGGAGAGCCGCTTCTTTGGAGTAGGCCCTGAATCCGGAGGTGACGTCTGAAACGTGTGTCGCTGACGCCTGCCGCACTACCCAAGATCCGACTCTTTGCAGCCATTTCTTTAACAGTGAGAACTCTTCGTGATTGGCTATATCTCTGGTGCCAACGACAAGGTCTGCGTCGCCGTTGCGTATAGGTTCCACTAAGCGCGGAATGTCCGATGCTGCGTACTGGTTGTCGGCGTCTGTATTGACGATGACATCAGCTCCAAGTTGCAACGATGCATCAAGGCCTGCTTGAAAGGCGACTGCTAGCCCCTTGTTGTTAGCCAATTGCACGACCATGTCAGCGCCGTGCGCTTCGGCGATTTCAGCGGTTCGGTCGCTTGATCCGTCATCAATAACGACCCAAAGGACGTCATCGAAGCCGTTGACCGCCCTGGGTAAATCCCCCAACGTGGTTGGCAGCGTCTCCGCTTCGTTGAAGCATGGAATTTGGATGACGAGGCGCACTTCCCCATTCTGGTAGAGGAATGGACTAAACACATGGCGGGTGATTATTCATTTCCCAGACTGATTGAACCGGGAGCAGGGGAAAAACTGATGAGCGACGAAGCTACCTATGAGTTAGACGGACATATCGCCACAATTACTTACAATCGTCCTGAATCTCTGAATGCGATTAACGGCGCTATGCGCGAGTGTTTGAATGCCGCATGGCTGGAGTTTTACAACGATCCGGAGGCATGGGTTGCAGTCTTGACCGGAGCTGGTCGGGCTTTCTGTGCTGGGGCTGACCTGCGGCCGGGACAAGGTAACTCCGCGGGTACTTGGTCAGGCAGCTACTTTGAGATTCCAACAATTAATAGTTTTGAAAGCGGCTTGGAGTTGTGGAAGCCAACCATCGCTGCTGTTAATGGGGCATGTATCGGCTATGGGTTGACTGGCGCGATAGCAACCGATTTTTTGTTGGCGTCAGATCAGGCGGTATTCGGTATGCCAGAAGTGAAAGTTGGAGTGCCCACCATTGTGGGTTCCATGCGTATTCCGTCCAAAGTGGCCTGGGCTGACGCCATGGAAATTTTGTTGACGGGTGACAACATTGACGCTGAGCAGGCCGCCGATATTGGGTTGGCGTGGCGGGTGTTCCCTCACGATGATTTGATGGACGAGGCGTATGCGCTGGCTCACCGGTTATGTCAAGGTGCTCCTTTGGCGGTGCGAGCTGTTAAAGAGGTCGCTACTCGTTCTCAACGGATGGGATGGGTAGAGGCAGTACGGATGGGCGAGAGCATCCGGCGGATTGTTGGGAGCAGCGAAGATGCTCAAGAAGGAGTGGACGCGTTCAGAGAAAAACGTTCCCCCGAATGGAAGGGCCGTTAGACACTTACTTGCTCAGATGAATTGCACGACTTTCAGCTATTTACGTTTCGAGGAGGAGTCGTGCGACGATATCAGTGCCGAAAGCTGTCAATATGGCGAGGTAGAGAAGCCCTGTGGCGGCCATCACGGCAGCATATTGGCGCTCGCGTAGCGCAGCGCGTGTAACAAGTACCAGGGCGCCGGTGGTGAGTGCGCACGCTGCCCAGAACCATCCAAGCATTCCTCCGTAGCTGTCGTCGATTGTTCCAGATAGGACGGAGAACATCCCAGTTGGTATGAGTAAGAGACCGACTTCTACGGGCCAAAGTTTTCCCAACCATGAGACTTGTTCAATTAGGGGTTCTCTTCTAAGACCAGGTTGTACTAGGTACCAGTGACCCAAAAGCATGGCGTCGGTTACCGAACCTAAGAAAGCTGCGCCGATGACTATTCGAGCTGTCTGCAGTAGTTCGTTTCCGCCGCCGCTTGTGCCCGCTGCAACCAGACCTATGAGCCCGACGAGAGGGGCGATGAGATCCCATTGCGGGTTGTAACTACTGCGTCTTGCGCCTCGACCAGTTCCTTCGGTTGCTTCCTGGATGGGTCTCCGCGTAATTGATAGCAGCAGGGTGCCACTAGCAATAATCGCAACAGCGGTAGCAGCTAAGTCACGTGTGGGTTCCGAAGCCCATCCGTAACCGGCTATTGCAGCTAACGCGGCGATTGTCGCGTAGGTAGCTCTCAGAAGCCATCCGTAGCCTGGACCCACTTCTTTGCGTCGCGTTGTCACCCACAAAAATAGGAGGCCCCCCGTTGCCCACTGCAGCAACACTGTTGCGGCGTCAAGCTGTGGACCGGTTGGCATCGTCGGAAGTGTAGTCACCTACGGTTGAGGTCAGACCGTTGTCGTCAACGATAGAAGCCCGCGCGATGCATTGTGACTGGAACGAGTTAGTGGCCCAGCTTCTACATGTCGAATACCGAGTTCTCGTGCTCGCTCAGCAAGCATTTGGAATGTTTCAGGGTTGACCCAACGTTGGACCGGTAAGTGATCGGTGGTGGGGCGTAGGTACTGACCTATCGTCACAATGTCGACGCCTACAGAAGCTAGATCTCCGAGCGCAGAGATCAGCTCGTCATCGGTTTCACCTAACCCCGTCATCAACCCTGATTTTGTTATGAGGTCGCGCTCTTTCGCTCGAGCCAAAAGGGTGAGACTTCTGGCGTAGCTAGAGTTGCTTCTCACAGCTCGTTGGAGTCTTGCGACGGTTTCTAAGTTGTGGTTGACAACGTCAGGTCGCTCAACGAGCACAGACTCCAATGGGGCGACTCGCCCTCGAAAGTCGGGAATGAGCATCTCCACGCTTACTTCGGGAGCATGCTTTCGGATCGATCGCAAAGTCTCTACAAATCCGCTGGCTCCGCCATCGTTGAGGTCGTCGCGCGCTACCGCGGTAATGACCACGTGACTTAGACCCATTCGCTCTACGGCTTGCGCTACACGGTGGGGTTCTTCTGTATCTATTGGTTCGGGTTGCTGAGTGTCAACTAGACAGAAGCCACAGGCGCGGGTGCAACCACTTCCGTTGATCATGAAGGTTGCTGTGTCCTGTCCCCAACATTCATAAATGTTCGGGCACCCAGCTTCTTCGCAGACGGTGTTCAGGTCCAAGGTTTGCATCGTTTTCCGGACGCGTCGGTAGCCACTGTTGAGGTCGACGCGGGCCTTCATCCACGCTGGCTTTCGTTCTGTGATGGCGAGGCCGTCCCCAAGACCTAAGTCGCCTAGTCGTCGTTGTCGCCGTCTGGTCGTTTTCCGATCTCGTAGGAGCACTGGTACTTCAGCTTTGGTAAGTGTGTTTGCAGCGTGAAGATGTTCGAAGTCTTCTACGGAGCGTGTTAGCTGTGGAAAGACGGTTGCCGCCACATCAAATCCTTGGGTTCCCCAGGTTTCGATTGCTCTAGAGGAAACCTTGTCCACGACTTCGCTCATGGAAGCCTCGACTCCTTCATTTCGCAAGTTCGTGACCGAGAATTCTTTGATTCCGCAAGGGATTATGTGATCGAACCACGATAGGTCGGTGGTGACGTTTAGCGCGAAGCCGTGCATGGTTCGGCCTCGACTCATACGCACTCCTATTGCCGCTATTTTCCGTGGCTTACTACTGGTGGAGGCAACCCAAACTCCTGGGTAACGATCAATTCTGCCGCAGTCTTCGAGCCCTAGGTCATGCAGCGCGTCAAGGAGAACTTGTTCGACTTGATGAACGTAAGCCTTAGTCTCTGTGATGCCCCCTCCCCTACGCCCGGCTAGCGATAAGACTGGATATCCCGTGAGCTGGCCTGGCCCATGATAAGTAATGTCACCTCCGCGATCAGTCTGCTCGTATGTTGCTCCTAAGGCTGACGGGCTGGTGAGCAGATTGGACATGTCGGCATTCGGACCGCCAGTAAAGACATGTTCATGTTCGAGTAGGAGTAGATGGTCGTCTTGACTGGCCTTGAACAGTCGTCGTTGAAGATCGTGTGCTTCTCGATAGTCAACGTGGCCTAACCACCGGACTCGGAGCATTTAGCTCAGAGCCTTCACGGAGATGGGTATTGATTTCACAGTGCTCTAGGTCACCCGTGGAGGGTGCGGCCCGCGAGTTCTAGAGCGGCTTCACCGAACAGTTCTGAGAGCGTGGGGTGGGGTTGGACGAATTCTGCAATTTCGTCAACGTCGATTTCCCAGTTGACCGCCAAATAGCCTTGGCTGAGTTGCTCCGTGGCGTGTGGGCCTATGAGATGGACCCCCAAGAGCTGACCTGCTTTTCCATCGGGGCGGCGTTGCGCAACAAGTTTCACAATGCCTTCAGTCGTGTTGTGAATCAACGCTCGAGCATTTCCAGCGAACCTATGCTGGCTTGTGACGACGTCATATCCGAGGTCCATTGCTTGTTGTTCAGTTAGGCCTGCATATGCGATTTCGGGGTGACAGTAAATCGCCCAGGGGACTCGGGAATAATTTATGAGACGTGGGTTTTGGCCCAGCATTTCGCGAACGATGAGCATCGCTTCGGCAAATCCGACATGCGCCAATTGCGGTGTGCGAATCACATCTCCTATCGCGTATATGTGTTGAAGGTTGGTTCGACAGAACTCGTCGACGACCACAAAACCGTCCTCGTCTACTTCTATCGAAGTGTCTGAGATACCCAGATGATCGGTGAAAGGTCTTCTACCGACACAGACCACCACCTTCTCTACATCCAATTCTGTTCCATTGTTCAGCTGAACAACTGTTCCATCTTGGTGCGGGTTATGACTGTTCGCTGATGCACCCGTCACCACATCAATGCCTCTCTTTTTGAAAGACCGTTGCAAGGATTTTGCTATGTCCGCGTCGGTTCCCGGTGCAAGCGTTTCGGTTGTTTCGACAACGGTGACCTGCGTTCCAAGATCAGACAACATCGAGGCGAATTCACAGCCAATAGCTCCGCCTCCAATAATGGCGACACTCGCGGGCAGACTGTCGAGCTCTAGGAGCTCTTCAGATGTCAGTACTGTGTGCCCATCCACTTCGAAGCCAGGGAGAGTTCTCGGCATAGAACCTGCGGCTATAACAATGGATTCACCAGTTACAACTTGCCTCGATTTGTCGTTGAGACTGATCTCCACGGCATGATCGCCAGCTAATCTGCCGGTCCCCTCTAGCACGGTGATGTCTTTACTTCCGACTAAGTGGGTAATTCCTGCAAATAGCCGTTCCACTACGGCTCGTTTTCTTTCTTGAGCTACGGAAAAGTCGATGACCGGTTCTTGCGTATTAATTCCAAATTCTCCGGCCTGGGCGACGGTGCGGCGCACTGCCGCGGTTTCCAACAGTTCTTTAGCTGGGATGCAACCTCGATGAAGACAGGTACCGCCTATGCGATCACGTTCAATTAGAGCAACCGTTAGATCAGCGGCTACAGCGGCAAACGCTGCGGCATATCCAGAGGGTCCGCCTCCGATGACTACGAGATCAAAGTCCTTGGAAGTCATGGTGCTGTCATCCTAATAGACACGAAATACAGTCTTGATTGCATTCTGGACTACCTGAGCTTCGGCTAAATAGCGATAAGCACCTGCACAGCAAACGCGACAAGTATGGCGAGGCCAGTTACTAGTGCCGTGATTATTAAAGCTCGCGTGCTCACTTGGTCTGAATCTAGCGTCCTTAAACGCTGAGTCCCATAGCCTTTAACGAGTGCGAATGAGATTGCATAAGAGTTCAGTTCTATTGATGGTCGCGCTGCTAGTTGCATGCGGCAATCGTGAAACTAGCGATGGTTGGGCAACTTCCACTGCTGTGGCCACAACTGTCACAACAGTCGAGACGGTCCAAAGCCCAACCGCAAAAGAAAAGGTAGGCCTTGGAGTATCGACCGCTCTGACAACATTGGAGGGCTTGACTCTCTTCGGGGAGTCATTTGATCCTTTGTCGTTAGCTCAGCGTGATGTTCTCTTATGGTTTTGGGCTCCCTGGTGAGGCGCGTGCAACAACGAAGCAGCGGCGGTCGCCGCTCTAAGTGAGGAAAGTGAAATCGCGATTATTGGTTTGCCGGGACGCGCCGAACGCGCTGAGTATTTGGACTTTGTTGAGCGCCACGATCTGGATCACCTAACCCACATCGAGGACACTGATGGGGCTCTATGGAACTATTACGGCGTTTCTTCTCAGCCATCATGGATTTTCTTTACCGCAGATGGCTCAGTGCTCCGGGGTCGGGGAGTTCTACCTGGCTTACTATTTGAATCTGGGTGAGGGGGCAGCGTTTGACTCCCACTAGGTTTTAGCTATGGCTCGTCGCTCCGTTAGCTGTGAACGGCTCATTTCCGCCGAAGCTTCAGTGATATTTGATGTTTTGGCGGATCCATCGCAGCACGCTGCAATCGATGGGTCGGACACGGTGCAAGGTCACCTTGGTCAACAANGCCGCTTGTCTCTAGGGAGCACCTTTGCCATGAGNATGCGCCTGTGGCTCCCCTATCGCATCAAGAGCCGAGTGCTGGAATTTGAGGAGAATCAACTAATCGCGTGGGGTCATTTCGGTGGGCATCGATGGCGTTATGAGTTGCGTCCTGTTGACGAAAAGACGTTGGTGACAGAAACCTTTGATTGGTCCACCTCCCGTCTGCCGTTGGTCATCGAAGCAGTGGGTTATCCGCGCCGACATTTGAAGAACATGGAACGAACGCTTTTTAGACTCGCTGGATTAGTGGAGACGAGCTGAGCACACGGTGCGATTTTTCTCTTTTTTATCGATAGTGCTGTTGCTTGGAACAGGGTGTGGCGGAAATAGTGAACCGTCTCTAGCGGATGGTTCGATTCGGAACGAGTTCGGCGATATAGAAACCGCCGGGCAAGTAGGGGTGCTTCGTTTAGTCCCCGGTGATTGTTTCCAACTTGGAGATGATGAGATTGAATTCGTTGATGCTGTTCCGTGTGAAGACGAACACATCGCGGAGGTGTTTGCTGTTTTTGATCTTGCTGATAGTGACTGGCCTGGCGCCGTTGCAGTCTCTCAAATAGCAAAGAGTGGTTGTTTAGATCGATTTCGTACTGCTACTGGTCACAATTTTGATCCAGTCCACATGGCTATCACCGGCTATGCCCCAAGCGAACGTTCGTGGGTTGATGACAAGCGGGTGCTGTGCGTCGTGACTGCTCATGATTTGAGTTTGGTACGGGGGCGAGTAACCCGTTAATTCCCAGACGTTTTATTGGTCTGGTTCGATAATCCAAACGTCTTCTTCGAACTGTTGCTCGAGCTTTTTTTGTAGTGCCCCCAACGTGCGGTCTTTGGGGTCTCGGACGACGATCGCCTCGTCAGCTATCCGAATTATTGCGTCATCGCGTCTGCCCATTGCTTTGCCGAATTGGTCACCGGTGTTCGGTGTCTCATCGCTGGCAACGGTTATGGAAAGGGCAGCGGATAGAAGTTCTTGGAAACGTTTTTGGGTGGCATCAGGCCAACGTTTTTCCATACCGTCAAAGGCGAGAATTACCCTATATGGGACTGCTGCAGCGGCGGCTGCTTCTGCCCCGAGCATTTCTGCTCCCAAACCCAGGCCGGTTACAACTTGAAGGTCTGAGTGCATCTGAGCTTTTGCTCTCAGCAGCTCGATCATTCGACGGCGAATTGAAAGTGTCGTTGAGTTTTCCCCGTAACCTCCAAGTTCGGGCGGACGGTGACCAAAGACTGCGATGGTGTGCGCTGTGTTGTCCTCTAGTTGTTGCGCTTCGCCAGATACATCTGTCTGTAAGCCGCGCACAATGGCGTCAGTGAAAATTCCTCCGGACTGTGCTGATTGCTGAGCTGCTGCGGTCGTTGCTAACTGGTCAGCTGCTTCGTTGAGGCGGTGACCTGCGTGGCCTTTTACCCATAAGAACTCGACGTCTCCGCGTGCATTGACTAGCTCTATGAAGGGCTCCCACAGATCTCGGTTTGCGACGGGTTCTTTCTTTGAGTTCTTCCAATCTCGCTTCAGCCATCCTTTCCACCATTCTTGGACGAAACAATTGACCACATATGTCGAATCGCTGTGAACTCGTAGCGGACCGTCAAGAGCCTGGACAGCTGCGCTGGCGGCCATCAATTCCATTCGTTGGTTCGTTGTGTGAGAGTCGAAACCTGATGCCCATAGACCCTGATCGACCACAAAGCCCCATCCGCCGGGTCCGGGATTACCCAGACAAGCTCCGTCGGTATAGACGTCAATAGTCATTGCAATACTTCATACATCACCCGCGTCCCCGAAACACGCACTTGGCACCCACTTCGCTGTTATTGGCAAGATTAGATTTGTGTGTTGAGCTTTGGTCCGCGCGTAAATAACCGTTGTTCTAATCGATCCGTATGTAGGTAGTCATGTTCCCCCTCAATACTCCAGATGCCTAGCTCTCTGAGGTTCACAGGAAACTGCGACGCCGACGATCTGCTGAATGACAACCCTTTGGCGCTAATGATTGGAATGTTGTTAGATCAACAATTTCCGATTGAGCGCGCATTTCTTGCTCCTTTGCTACTTCAGGAGCGTTTGGGTATGCGCCTTGATACGACCAGCTTGGCCAAAATGTCGCCGGATGCCTTGGTCGATTTATTTGCTGAGAAGCCTGCGTTGCATCGGTTTCCGAAATCAATGGCTACGAGAACCCATTCGTTGTGCGTTTANTTGGTCGAACAGTACTCAGGGGATCCAGTTGAGGTGTGGGCCGGGGTGTCTGATGCGTCGACTCTGCGCGACAGGTTGCTGGCTTTACCTGGTTTCGGAGAGAAAAAAGTCGCAATATTTATCGCTTTGCTAGCCAAAAGATTCGGTGTTGTTCCGCGAGGTTGGGAATCNGTGAGCGGCATATATTCAACGAGCGGGTTCCATTCCGTAGCGGACCTCGATTCACCTGAGGCCCTTATGCATTTGAGAGAGCAAAGAAGCGCAGCAAGGAGAAAGAAATGACATCCGAGATTCCTGTGAAGGACCGCTACTACGAAGANTTCTCCGTNGGTGANTCNTTCACCTTAGGGAGTGTTGAAATGGTTGAGGAGGAGATGATNGCCTTTGCAACNCAATTCGACCCTCANCGNTTTCACGTTGATCCNGANGCAGCCGCNCAAACCNNNTANGGNGGCCTGATNGCGTCTGGATGGCATACGGGGTCGCTAATGATGCGGTTAAGCGCTGACGATTTCTTGGGTGANANCNGCCTCGGAGCNGCNGGGGCATCAGAGTTATCTTGGCCGGCACCTGTTCGANCAGGCGACATATTGACGTTNCNAATCGAAGTTTTNAGTATGCGGGAGAGCAACTCCCGACCAAATTTAGGNTTTNTGGANCTNNCCANNGANCTCNTCAACCAGNACGNNGAGGNNGTAATTCGAGTAGTTCCAACAATGTTGATTGCCANAAAGCAGGTNGCGGATTAGTCGACNCTCTCGACAGCTTGTCGTTCTAACCACCCAAGCAAGACAGCTAACGCTCGGGGGTCGTGCCGAATTCGGTGATCTGCTCCACTTACCAGTCGAAGTTCAGGCGAATGATGAGCTTCGGCCAAATGTCTGGCGTCGTCGAGGGGCACTTGACGGTCGTTAGTTCCATGCAAAATTAGTAACGGTCGGGACCCCATATCTTTGACCGAATCGATCGCTCGGTGTTGTCGAAGTTCACTGGACCATTGGTTTACCGATGAGGGATAGTCCTCATCATCAATTACTCCAACGTTGCGACAGTGTTGTAAGAAGCGCCGGGGGTCAGATGCCCAATCGTCAAAGTCTGCTCTCGGGGCCATGACAGCTACTCCTCGAATTTCGGGGTCGCGTGCTGCCGCCATGATGGCTAGTGATCCCCCAGTGGTGGATCCCACTAGCCATATCCGTTGGGATCCCTCGTCGCGAAGTTTTTGGATTGCNCTCGCTACATCGTTTAGCCAGCCAAGCATCGAAAATTGGCCTTCTGATTGGCCACAGCCGCGGAGGCTGACAGCTAAAACTGTCCATCCTTGTTCTTCGGCCACGCGCTCTGCGAACTGTTCNTATGACCTGCTGGGGACACCNGGTCGCTGAGTTGATGGGAAACCATGGCAGAGGAGCATTGACGGGGCGTCAGGGGTTGAGCGTTCAGGCCGAACAAGAAAGGCTTCTAAGTGTGGNGTGCCGTCTATGCGGGTTTCGGTANTGGTGACGGGCAAGGTGGAGCCGTTTTCTTTAACGGCAGCAGGCCGCTAGCTTGTACCCGCGATTGCGTGCTTCTCTGAGTTCATCGGGGCCGAAGGTGGCATACATTTTTGCCTTACATAGNTCTTCGACTGCGGCTTCAATGATCGGGCCGGACATTTCTAGGTCATAGACGCGCTGATTACGCTTATCGCCAACGAATCTGTGACCTTCTAGTTCTTTGGGCGGTTCCATGTTTTCTATTTTGCCTCACTCGGAGGTTCGAGTTGTACCGAGCGCCCCAATCAGCTTCAGGTACTGCAAGTGGGCGGCCAAGATCGCCTCAACTGTCGGGCGGCTAATTTCGATGTCTTTTGATCGCGCATAGCGGTACAGGTTCTGTAGGGCTGTGGAGGGGTCGGCAACTTCGTCTTGCTCAGTGTTGAACTGGAGCTGATTGAGGTGAATCCTGAGTAGTTCTCTTAGGGTGTCGGGGTCNGTTTTAGCTGCGACGTCGAAGGGCAATTCGCCCTCAACGAATAGTGCTGCTTCTTCAAGTCGCCAGACGGGCTGGCGGGGTTGCCTACTTAGCTTTCGTGTTTCGCGTCCTACGAATCCAGCCGCGACGATAAAGCCGATAGCTAGGGAGACAGCAACCGTTAGGCCGAGCATGACGTGTTGGCTCTTTCTGGGTCAGAAAGGAAAATTTATAGCCCTATTCTTTGGGCCAAGAGTTCACGGTGGTAGGCGGGGTCACCAAACATCAATTCGGAGCTTTTGGCTCGNTTGAAGTAGAGGTGTGCTGGGTGTTCCCAGGTAAATCCGATGCCACCGTGAATCTGAATGTTCTCAGCAGCGCAGTGGAAATATGCTTCAGAGCAGTAGGCCTTGGCNAATGANGCGACTGAAGGCAGTTCGTCGTTCATTTCTGAGGCACACCACGCGGCATAGTAGGCAGCCGATTTCGCTGACTCAACTTCTAGCAACATGTCTGCGCATTTGTGTTTGATGGCTTGGAAGGAGCCGATCGGACGTCCGAATTGGACGCGATCTTTGGCATATTGCACTGCCATATCCATTACGAACTGTGCTCCGCCTACCTGTTCGTTTGCGAGTGCTACTGCAGCTAGGTCCAAGATTTGGCTGATGTAGGCGAAGTCGTTTGTGTCACAGAGGTGGTTTGCCGGAGTGCTGTCGAAGGTGATTCGAGCTTGTTTGCGAGTTTGGTCCATTGTGGACAGGTTCTCGCGNGTGAGCCCTGATGCGTCTCCATCGACGGTGTAGAGGTGGATGCCTCCATCGGCTCGGGCAGCGACGACAAAAAGGTTTGCTGTTGCTCCGTCGGTGACGAACATCTTTTCACCGGTGATAGTTGCTCCGTCGCTAGTTCCGCTCGCTTCGACAGTTATGCCCTCTGCGTCCCACCGTCCGTTGGCTTCTGCGAGTGCGAGGGTCGCTATTGTGCTTCCGTCAGCTATGCCGGGTAGGAGCGAAGCCTTTGCGTCTTCATTGCCTGAATGGATGATCGCGTTGCCTGCAAGGACGACGGTACTGAAAAATGGTGCGCACAGGAGGCTGCGACCCATTTCTTCGAGCGCTATTCCTAGTTCGACGTAACCAAAGCCTTGGCCTCCGTACTCCTCNGGGATGATCATGCTTTGCAAGCCAAGTTGTTCTGCCATTTGACTCCAGACCGCCGAGTCGTATCCGTCGTCGGTTTCCATTAGCTCCCTAACGGTCGCTTCGGCAGATTTTTGTTCCATGAAGTCTCGGATGAAGCTTCGGAGTTCTTCTTGTTCTTCGGTGAATGCAAAGTTCACGGTGAGNACCTTTTCGCTTGGTTGCTAGAGGCACTGTTNTAGCCGGTTTGAACACATTCAACAAATCGNNTGTGTACNTTGATGTACACANTTTTTGAGTAGAGTTGGAGCNTGACACTTTCNTCGACCGTGCAACAAGTTGGCACCCGAGATCTTCGAGCTAATTTGGCGCACTATCTAAGAGCTGCAAGTAACGGTCATACCATTTTCGTCACACTTGACGGACTTCCAGTGGCCCAGCTGTCTCCTATTAGCCAACAGCCCAACAAGACCTCTCTGGAAGCGTTAATCGCTTCCGGCCTCGTTCTGGCACCAAGCAATGATGACAGGGAAATTTCAGCCGCAGCGTTTGAACTGCCCGCCGGGTTNTCAAGTGATAGAGCGTTACGAGAAATACGAGGTCGTTNATGACCATCGCCCTGGATAGTTCTGCGTTGTTGAAACGCTATTTGACGGAGCCTGGCCACGAATTGGTGAACGAGTATCTGACGGCGGATCCAGTTTGGTGCGCCTCGGCGTTAGCCCGGACGGAGGTCCAGTTAGCTCTGCACAGGGTTGCGTCAGGCCCTGAGGAGCAAAGGATGTTGTGGTCAACCTTCCGCGAGGATTGGGAGCGCGTTGCCGTTGTGCCGACTGATCAGCGTTGTTTGGCGCGAGCCGTCGAACTCGGNGCCACCTTTCAGTTAGGCACTGTTGACGCGCTNCATCTAGCAGCCGCTGATCGTCTTCCTAGACCCTTGACGTATTTGACCTTTGATAGTCACCAAATACCTGCTGCGCTTGGGCTTGGTTTTGAAGTGGCGTCAACTCAGGGCTCCNCAGAGGCAATGCGCGGCTAAAAATCTATTCCTCTCCGATGGAAGATTGGAGATAGCGCTCGATGCCGATGTCGTCAATCATCGACAGTTGGGTTTCGATCCAGTCAAGATGGTGCTCTTCGCCTACTAGTAGATGTTCCACGAGTTCTCGACTGCCGGGGTCGCCTTCCGATAGGCAAATTTCAACGCCTCGGCGGTATCGTTCGACCGCTTCAATTTCAAGTTGGAGGTCGAGCCTCAGTTGTTCTTCGACTGACTCGCCAACAGCGATGTTGCCGATACGTTGAAGATTGGGGTGGCCTTCGAGNAGAAGAATTCGCTCGATGAGCTTTTCTGCATCATGCATTTCTTCAATCGATTCGTCGCGGAAGGCCTTTGCNAGAGCTTTCCATCCCCAGTTTTCACAAATTTTTGCGTGAGCGAAGTACTGGTTGATCGCTGTTAATTCAGCGGTGAGCGCCTCGTTGAGAAAAGTGATTACCGGTTCTGATCCTTGCATTGGTTGAGGTCTCCTCGTTCGTGCAGTGCAGACCCTATAGGCAGTCGTTGAGGATTCACTGCCACTAATTTCTGATGTTGCGGTTACGCCACAGCGCGGCGGATCACGAAACTCTGAGGCGCAGCGAGTCGTTGCACTTGTTCAACGCATGCGCCACATTCAGTACCTGCACCACAACGACTACCTATCTCTTCCACGCTAAGAGCACCAGCTTCTATGAGCTCTCGTATGGTGGCGTCGTTTATGGCTAGGCAGTGGCAGACAACCATCAGNAACCCTGCTTCCTGGTGACTGTGATTTCGCCTTTCACGCCGCTGTCGAGCAGTCCTAGCGCTGTGCTGAGCGGCACCCTTCTGGATCTAGAAGTGAGCCGATTAGCTCCCTTGAGTTTTGCGGTAGGTCCGGGTTTACCGAATTGCAGGGAAACTCCCTCTACTCGTCGCATAGATGAAAGCCAGTGGCTCGCTGCAGTCCGATCTATAACTGCGGGAACCAGTATGTATTCGTCTACTCCGAACCGGATCTCAGTGGTCGTGTTGTTGACTGTGAGTACTTGGGTGACGGCGCGGCTAGCGGCTGTCCGCATAGAAGCATCAGAGGTTTCAGAGTTCTCAACTACTGACATCAAGCTCACCTTACTCATTTTGAAGGGTTGGTGTACATGTTTTCGCCAAGGCGACCAATATTCCCCGCAAAGGCTCCACAACCGCAGTTGGGCGCAGAGCGTCTAACGGAAGCAGCCGCCGTTCTCAGGTAAGTGGGCACCCACTGAGAACGACGGCTGAGACCTACTTACCTTGCGGCAAGTCCACCGATCAGGATTTCCTTATTGCAAACTNCCTATGTCGTCAGAACTGATCTCCAAGAGACCCCAGACTGGGTACAGAGCGGTGCGAATCTCATCGGAAGACGGGCCCGATCCGGGTTCGTTCTCCAGATCGTATGCACTGTTCAAGGTTTCGATAGTTTCCGCAAACATGCCAAGTACACCAAGCTCGGGCTCAAGTACTCGCCAGAATGCAAGGCCCTCGGCCTGGTGGATGCGGGCTTTGCCCATGTCACCCTCAGCAAGGTCGGCTTCGACCTTCACTGCGTATCGCATGACTGCCTGGGAGTAAGTGATAACCACACCACGCTTGACCAGATTGGCTGCGGCTTCAGCTCCACCAGCGTTTCCTCGCAGCAGTGCATCACGGCCAGCAATCATGGCGCTAAGAATTGCTTCATTGGCTTTAGCGGTCTCACCATCGGAACCAAGGGTGCCGAAGTTGCCACCACGTTTGTTGGCTGTGCCGTATGGGCCGCAGCCTCCATTAGCTCCNTGGTAGAAGGCCCAGCCTTCGTCCCAGTTATGAACGGCGCCTGCCCAGTTGCCATCGCCTGCTTTCGCAACGGCGGAGTTGAGCTCGTGGGTTACGTACGCGAGTAGGGCTTGATTCTGCATGCCTTTCTGCACGCCTTGTTTACGCACTCCGTCGGACTCACCTGCAAACATGCCTGTTCCCTCGAGCGCGGATGTAATGAACGCGTCAAGAGATCCGGGACTGCCGTAGTAGGTGTCGTGAGCATGCTTTTTACCCTCTGCTGACGCGAAGCCGCCAAGGGTTCGGAAAGATCCATCACTCTTTTCAGCGTTCTTCCCATTGTTGTAAATATCAGCAACGGCGTCGAAATCAATGGGACTGGCGCCGAGCAAATCATTCATGTCGCACATGTCGAGCACCAATAAGCGGTGGTTATCAACATTGGAGGCGTAGTCGTAGCCACCTTCTCCGGCGGTCGCGTCATCTGTGACTTCTGCGCCAGCTTTGGCTGGGGCGCTAGAAGANCCTGAGGCGCTNCCANNNGNNGANNCGNNGNCNNNNGCGGATGCGNNNGCTGNNNCNGNTNCACNGAACNNGAACCGCTACCGGAACCAGAACCGCTACCGGATCCAGAACCGCTGGACGAGCTGGCCGAACCGACTTCACGAACAGATGCTCCGTCGTCGCCGCAAGATGCGGCAACTAGAGCGAACGCAAAGACCAGTCCAAGCAGCTTAAGCAAGGNCGAACGTTTCATGTTTGGTTTCTCCATAAGAAGACTAGAGGGGGAATAACACTGGCATGATAAGGNNTCCTAATACTAAATATCAACCTAAAGCCATTACTTCTTATAAATGTCTCACGAGTTCGGGATTAANGGGACTCCACATCATGACCCTCAAGCGATACGCCTTACTAGATCANCNNCTCAGGGCCNATTAGNTTGCTNCTCAGGCCANATTTTCGATTCCTCGCGATTCAGCAGCAATTATGTTTGGNTTGCTTATCATTTTATGTTAAACAGTGTGGCACCGTACCTGCGGGCCTTAGGGTCCCTCGCCTCTTCGTGCTGGGGCGGGTTGTGGGTCGAGTCCGGCCTGGTGGGGAATCCCCTCCTCGCCAACGCTTCCTTTGCCTGCCTCGGGCAAAACCCTCCAACGGCGTGGGACGGACTCGCCCACAACGGGTCACTACCCTTTAAACCGCAAATGGTGATTCACTATTGGCACAGCACATCAGAACCGGCTCTTGATATGCAGGGTCAATTTCGGACTTCAGAAAAGGATTAAGCGAATGAGCAGCGATCTCAACACCGACCATGGCGGCGATTTCGACGTTTCTCCAACTGGTGATACGGAGTCATTCCCCACGGACCCAGAGCTATCTCGATCTTTGGTCGCATCAATCGGCACCGGTGTCTTGTCAACGCTTAATCCAGACGGCTTTCCCTACGGCAGCCTGATCTCCTACGCGAACGATCGGCAGGGCAACCCCATCACTTTGATTTCAGATCTTGCCGAGCATACAAAGAATGCTCGCTCGGAACGAAAGGCCAGCCTCTTGGTCACCCATGCCCACTCGGCGGAAGGTGATCCTTTAACCGGGGCGCGACTAACACTTGTCGGACAGATGCAGCTGCTCGGAAAGGACGACGAATCTTCCGATGCTTACTTAAGCAAACATCCCTACGCAGCCGACTACTCCAACTTCAAGGATTTCAACTACTGGAAATTAGAAGTTGAGAGCTGTCGCTTTGTAGGCGGCTTCGGTCACATGAGCTGGGTGGGAGTGGAAGCCTACGCTTCCGCTGAGGAAGATCCCTTCTGCAGTAACGCCGCCCATGCTGTCGAACACATGAACGACGACCATGCGGACGCAAATTTGATTTTCGTGCAAGAACTAGGGGGTTTACCGGACGCCACTGAAGCTCAAATGGTCGCCGTTGACAGATACGGGATGACCTTCAAAGCATCGACAGAATTCGGGACACGGACAAGCAGGGTCGCCTTTCCTGAAGTTGCTCATGAAGCTTCACAATTGGAGCCCATGGTCATCGGCCTACTTCGTTCTCTACGAGCCGATACTTAGAAGCAGGCTTGAGAGGTTGAAACTCGGCGCTGTCGCCTACCAGGTTTCGAGGTCGTAAGCTTTGCCCATGACTCTTCATTGGCAAGCGACGGGAATCGAAGTCCACAAGGTTGTTGTAGGGCCTTACGAAAACAACGTCTTCACCATCAGGTGCACCGAGACAGGAGAAGCGCTTCTTATAGATGCCGCCAACGAGCACGAACAGCTTCTCGAGCTCTGTCAAACCCTTGGCGTTAGGACCGTGGTCGAAACTCACGGCCATTGGGACCATATACAAGCTATTCCCGCGATTCGGGACGCCGGATACGAGGTGGGTGTCGCGGCTGACGACGCCACGATGTTGCCCAGCTACGACTTCATTCTCGAAGACGATTCAGTAATACAAGTTGGTCGTCTCCGGATTAGGACTATTCACAACCCCGGCCACACACCAGGTTCTATGAGCTTTTTTGTCGAGGACACACCACTGCTCTTTTCAGGTGACACTCTGTTCCCAGGAGGACCGGGCGCTACCAATTTCGAAGGTGGCGACTTTGACATCATTATCAAGAGCATCGAAGACCGCATGTTCTCTAAGTTCTCAGCGGACACAATCGTGTTACCTGGCCACGGAGATGACACCACTATCGGCAACGAATCGCCACAACTGCAGGAGTGGATTGATAGGGGTTGGTAGAGATCTAGCCCGTGGCTACACGGCGACTCAGAGCGCGGAACGCCATGGTGAATGTGACTAATCCCAACCCGACTATGGCTGCAACCGCCTTAAGCAACAGGTCAAATTCCCAACCGTCCGAAAGAACGGATCGCATACCCTCCAGCAGATAAGTGACAGGGTTCCAAGCAGCCACTGTTTTTAGCCATCCGCTCATTAACTCCCGAGGCAAAAAGCTGGGGGTAAGGAAAGCAAAGGGGAAGAAGATCAGAAACGCCGAGTTCACTGCAGCCGGGTTACCCGTTCGAAGAGCAATTGTGTACGGGAACCCCGTAAAGGTGAGGCTCCAAGCCATCGATAGCACCACAAAGACCAACAACCCAGTGACGCCTGTTCCAAAACTGACTCCAACAGCGAACCCGAGAAGCAACACAATTGTGGCCAATGCAAAGGCCAGCACTATGTCTGCAATCATCAGGCCAAGTAGCAATGACACCCGACGTATGGGCGTCACAAGCATCCGATCCAAGTATCCGGTCTGGATATCGGTCACCAACATGTTTGCCCTAGATATTCCCGTGACCGCGAAGATGATCGCCACCGGCAACTGAAACGCACGGTAATCAATCCCTGGCTGCCGTTCCACGAATGCTTCAAGAGCGCCGATATTGACAACAAAGAAGAAAACGGGGATTGCTAATGCTGGTCCGATGAATTCTGGCTCCCGAGAGAGGCTGCGAATAGCGCGACGAGCGACCGTTCTAATGTCTCCAAGGAATGTGTTTCGTTTTGCGATGGGCTCGCGCTGCGTTGTCATTCATCGACCTCATGAGACAATCGGTGACCTGTTGCGCGAAGAAAAACGTCGTCTAATGAGGGTGTTCGCACCGTTAACGATTGGGGCGAAATCCCCTGTCGGCTGAAAGCTACAGCTACGTCGGCAACAAGGCCTGCGCCGTCGGCCGTTGAAATCGTTAGACCCTGCGGACCTGCGGTGACCTCGTCAACGGCTGGCAACGCTTTTGCTGCCGCTGCAGCTTGTTCTAAATTTTCTGTCAAGTTGACGACGATCACGTCAGCGCCCACGCTCCGTTTGAGGTCAGCGGGGGTGCCTTCTTGGACAATTCGGCCTTGATCAATGATGCCTACCCGATCAGCAAGCGCGTCGGCTTCTTCCAAATACTGGGTGGTCAAGAAAACCGTGACACCAAATTTTTGATTCAGGCGTCTCACTTCGTCCCAGACTCGAACTCTGCTCACTGGATCAAGTCCGGTAGTTGGCTCATCCAAAAATAAGATCTCAGGGTCGTGAATAAGACTCGCCGCTAAGTCGAGTCTTCGCTTCATTCCTCCGCTGTAGGTCTCCACCCATTCGTCGATTGCGTCATCTAGATCAGCTAGCTCTATTGAACGTTCAACACGTTCGATGCGGTCCTTTGCACTGAGACCGAACAGTCGGGCTTGCAGCTCCAAGATTTCTCGACCGCTTTGCTTATCATCAAGCGCTGCCTCTTGGAGCGCTACACCTATGCGAACTCTTACTTCTGCAGCTTCTTTCTCCACGTCGTAGCCCGCAACTGATGCTGATCCGCTACTTGGTGAGAGCAGCGTGCATAGGACTCTCACGGTCGTTGATTTGCCGGCGCCATTGGGTCCTAAAAACCCATAAATTTCGCCTTTGGGGACGGTCAGATTGACCCCGTCAACTGCGTGATTATCCCCGAACGATCGCACCAGGTTGCGCGCCTCGATCGCAAGTTCAGCCATAAGAGCTAACACTACCCTCGCTCATCTCACAGAGCTACCAGCGTGAACACTGTCCATTGCTCTGCCGCTACGGTTAGGTCATGGCGGATACATGGAGTCAAGAACAACTCGTTGAGGCAACTGAAGACGGAAGTATCGACACCGTCATTTTGGCTTTCACTGACCATTACGGGCGCCTAATGGGAAAACGTCTCGACGCCGAGTTCTTTCTCGAAGATCCATCCGGCACTCACGCGTGTGATTACCTCTTGACCGTCGACATGGAAATGGAGCCGCTAGACGGATTCGCCTTTTCTAATTGGGACCGAGGCTACGGAGACCTACATCTGACTCCAGACATCCACACCTTGAGACCGGTGCCTTGGCTTGACCGAACCGCGCTAGTCATATGCGATCCAACAACTGACGATGGAGTTCCGATTGCCGTCGCTCCAAGGTCAATTCTGCGAAATCAAATCAACCGCATCGAGGCCCTCAACCTGCGAGCTATGGTCGCTTCGGAACTTGAGTACTTTCTGTACCGAACTTCTTACCGCGACGCTGCAAAAACGTCGTACCAGGAGCTCGAACCAGCTGGGTGGTACATCGAGGACTATCACTTATTACAGGGAGCACGTACCGAAGACCTCAACGGTGCCTTTAGGAGGTATCTCAATGAGATGGCGGTTCCAGTTGAGTCAACTAAGGGCGAATTCGGTCGTGGCCAACACGAATTAAATATTCGGTGGTGCGAGGCTCTCGAAATGGCTGACCGGCATGTTTTGCTTAAACAATGTGTCAAAGAAGTTGCTGATCAGAAGGGTGCCGCTGCAACATTTATGGCTAAACCGCACGATTCCGAAGCTGGTTCAAGTTCACATCTTCATCTGAGTCTGTGGTCGACCGATGAAACAGTCAACTTGTTTCCAGGAACAGCCGAGATAGCAGGGCTTGAAGTGTCAGATATATTTCGCCACTTTTTAGGAGGTTGGCTGTCCCATCTGCACGAATTAATGCCCTGCTTCGCTCCGACCGTGAACTCTTATAAGCGGTATCAGTCACAGTCTTGGGCGCCAACTGGAGGGGCGTGGTCACCTGATAATCGAACGGCGGGCTTTCGCATAGTCGGGGAGGGGCAATCATTAAGAATCGAATGTCGCGTCCCGGGTGCTGACGTCAACCCATATCTCGCTTACGCCGCCGCTATCGCCGCGGGGTTAGACGGGCTCGAAACAAAAATTGAACCTCCACCTCCACTCGAGGGGGATGCTTACAAATCCGATGCTCAGTCGCTGCCGACTTCGTTGCGTGAAGCGGCAAATGTTTTTGGCTCAAGCTCGTTTGCTCGACAGGCGTTTGGTAGCGAAATGGTGGATCACTACGTTCATTTCTGGTTGTCGGAAAGCACCGCATTCAAGTCGGCGGTAACGGACTGGGAACGTAAGAGATATTTCGAGCAGATCTGACTTCCGGTTTACTGCATGCAACTAGGAATCCAGCAGCGGAGGTTTGCGTTCTCCTATTCGAGTTGCCTGTTCGTAGGCGTATGCGAGTTCTAAAACCGAACGATCTTTAAGGCTCCGACCGACAAGTTGCAGTCCGACTGGGAGACCATCTTCTGTAAAAGCGGCGGGAACTGATATGGCCGGATGAGTTGTGGTGGTGATGTCACTACATGACCGCATCCAATCGATATAGGTGTCGAAATGGACGCCTTCGATCTCTTTGATGTATTCGATTCCTTTGGCGAACGGTGGCACCTGGGTGACCGGACAAGCCAAGAACTCAATGTCGCTCATGAAGTCTTGTAGCTCGGCAAACATTCGGGCTTGCTGGTAGCACGCTTCAACGTGATCTTTCATGCTCATGGAAAGCCCTTTTTCGGCGTTCCATATAACGGTTTCCTTTAGCTGATCTTTGTGTTTTTCTAACAATGGGGCATAGCTATGGGCGAAAATTCCAGCTCGAAGTGTCTGGAAGATTTCCGGGGCAGCAGAAAGGTCGGGCCATTTCTCTACGACGTCGCAACCTAAATCCGAGAGTACGTCGGGGGTGCCTGCGAGGGCCTTTCGTACCGCCGGGTCCACCGGCAGACCTCCTAAATCTGGAGACCACGCGACCTTTACCCCGCGAAAGTCTCTCTCCAGGGACCCACCAAATTGGTCTGGCGATTCTGAGTTCGAGTGCGGAGCTAGTTGGTGTGGCCCGGCTATGACCTGCATAAATAAAGCTATGTCGCTCACGGTCCGGGCCATAGGTCCTTTGGTAGCCATATGAAGCCAGAGGTTGGTGTTGGGGACAGACGGGACACGGCCCGCNGANGGCCTAAAGCCAACCACATTGCAAAACGCTGCCGGGTTACGTAACGACCCGCCGAGGTCAGAGCCGTCCGCTAGCGGCAACATGCGAGCCGCTAGCGCTACCGCTGCTCCCCCGCTGCTCCCACCACACGTCCGCGAGGTGTCATAGGGGTTCGACGTGACCCCAAATACTTGGTTAAAAGTTTGCGAACCTGCACCGAATTCGGGCGTGTTTGTTTTACCTACCATGACCGCGCCGGCGTTTCGCATACGCTCGACAATCAGATCATCTTCATCAGGTACACGGTTTCTATAGATGGGGGAACCTAACGTGGTGAGAACCCCGGCGGTGTCGACTAGGTCTTTATGTGCGACCGGCAATCCATGCAACAAACCGAGCGGTTCACCTCGAGCAAATGCGTTGTCGGCCTTGTCGGCACTGTCCTTGGCTAGTTCTGGGACAAGGGTGACGATCGCATTGAGTTCCGGATTGGTGCGTTCGATTCTGGCTAAATGCGCAGCCAACAGTTCTCGCGCACTGATATCTCCTTGCAGTAATAAATGTCGCATCTCCAGTGCCGTCAGATCGCACAACGTCTCGTTAATCACCCCGTCATTCCATCACACAGCGATGGATACGCCGTACATCTCCTGTGGGGTGTCTATTTTGAGAGCTTCTTGAGATGTCCCGCATCGCATCACTAATGGCTCTACGCTCGTTTAATGGCCACTGATAAAGAAGCCCGTACACAAACAACTGTTGAGTTGTTGCAGACTCTGATCAGGAATGCGTGCGTGAACGACGGGACCCCAACCTCTGGGAATGAAGTCCTTAATAGCGATGCTTTGGAAACATTTCTTGAAGGCCCTGGCATAGATATTGAGACGTTCGAACCCACACCAGGTAGGAAATCATTAGTAGCCCGGATCGCCGGTACGGACCCCAACGCCCCGAGCTTGTGTTTGATGGGTCACACCGATGTCGTCCCCGTAAATCCAGACGGTTGGGACCGAGACCCTTTCGGAGGGGAACTTGTTGATGGAGAAGTTTGGGGCCGCGGCGCAGTCGACATGCTCAATCTGACATCGTCGCAGGCAGTCGCCTTCAAACATTTGGCCCAAAGCGGCTTTCGACCCGCCGGAGATTTCCTCTACTTCGCCGTAGCGGACGAGGAGTCTGGCTCAGCGCACGGTGCTCAGTGGATGGCCGATCACCATCCTGAGGCGATTATGGCCGACTACGTGCTCACAGAAAATGGAGGACTACACACTGGTGACTCAGATAATCCGCACATAGGGATGAACGTCGGGGAAAAGGGCGTCGCCTGGCGGCGACTTCGCATCAAAGGAACCCCAGGACATGGTTCGGCACCTTTTAGATCAGATAATGCATTAGTGCGAGCTGCAGGGGTTGTCCAACGTCTGGCCGATTATCGACCTCCACCACAATTTCATGAACTGTGGCGCCAGCAGGTCGATATTTTGGACGTCGACGATGAGACAAAGTCGATCATGCTCGACGAAGCGAAAATCGAGGATTGGTTGGACGCGCATCCCGTCGAAGGGCTCGCTCGTCATTTTTATAGCTGCACCCACACTACGTTTTCGCCAAACGTCGCCGAGTCAGACCGGCGGATGAAAACCAATGTCATTCCGGATCAAATCGATGTCAACGTTGACATACGAACGTTGCCCGGCGAGTCGGGTGCCGAAGTCCAGGCACATTTGGATGCTGCGTTGGGTGACTTAGCGGATCAAGTTGATGTCGAGATCATCATGAACGACCCGGCGAGCATTAGCCGAATAGATAACCCTATGTGGGACACAATTCAGAAGGCCGTGAATCAACCATTTCCCAGCGCACGACTTGTTCCTCAACTCATAGTTGGCTTCACTGACGCACGCGTCTACCGAAATCTCGGCTCAATTGCCTATGGGGCAGGTCTGTTCAGTCCCGACTTGAAGTCCAGTGACTTCATGAGTCGTTTTCACGGACACAACGAGCGGATAGACGTCGAATCACTAAGTTTGACTACCCAATTTTGGATTGACGTTTGTCAGGATTTTCTCAGCTGATCTTTGCCCAACTTGAGTTGCGATTAAGCGGGACCAATTTGCACTATTGAGGCAGTGTTAATTCCTGCTGCTCCAATAGAATTGGTTATATGGCATCGTCACTCTTCGAGATTGAGGCACTCGAGGTTCGAGCCGTTGAAGGCCCGGACATCTTGCACGGAGTTGATCTGACGATCGGCGCGGGTGAAATTCACGCTGTCATGGGCCCCAATGGGTCAGGCAAGTCCACGCTGGCTACGACACTCATGGGCTCGCCTGAATATGAAGTCACGGCAGGCCATCTCCGGATGAAGGGTGATGACATCACGGACTGGGACGCTGATGTTCGAGCGAAAGCGGGCATGTTTCTTGCTTTTCAATACCCTCAAGAAATTTCAGGTGTCTCAGTAAGAAATTTCTTGCGTCAAGCAGCATCTGCGCGTCGCGGGGAAGATGTTTCAGCCATCGACATTTATGTGGCCATGCAGGAATGGATGGCCCGACTCGACATGGACCCCTCATTCATGGATCGATACCTCAACGAGGGCTTTTCGGGTGGAGAGAAGAAAAGAAACGAAATACTTCAACTTGCAATTCTCGAACCTGAATTCGCAGTACTCGACGAGACTGACTCTGGACTTGACGTTGATGCCTTGCGAGTTGTTGCTAACGGCGTCAGAGAAGTACACGATTCGCGCCCCGAAATGGGCGTTCTGCTGATCACCCATTACCAGCGGCTACTAACAGAACTTCAGCCCGATCACGTCCATATTCTTTTTGACGGGCGCATTGTCGAATCGGGCGGACCTGAATTAGCTCAAAGACTGGAACGGGAAGGCTACGAACGGTTTGAGACATGACACTGCCGTCAGACCTCAAAGATAGATTCCCGCTTCTGTCACAAATCGTAAACGGGCACGAGATCGTTTATTTGGATTCTGCGGCGTCTTCACAAAAACCGGACTGCGTCATTGACGCTATGAACAACTACTACGAAACCATTAACGCCAACGTGCACAGGGGCGCATATGAAATCGCGGCTCAAGCTACGGAGGAAATGGAACAAGCAAGGAGGCGGATCGCTAGCTTCATCGGCTGCCAATCCCCTCACGAGGTTGTCTTTACCAAAAACGCCACCGAATCCTTCAATCTCATCGCTAGGTCGTGGGGCGGAAGCAACCTCTCTGAAGGAGACGCTGTACTCATAACCGATATGGAACACCACGCCAACATCGTTCCCTGGCAGATATTGAGCGCCGAGAAGGGCTTCGAAATTCGCTGGCTGCCACTGACTCCTGATGGTCTTCTTGATTTAGACCAACTCGATCAGCTCTTGGACGGGGTGAAAATGGTGAGCGTAACTGCGATGAGTAATGTCTTGGGCACCTTAAATCCAGTTTCGGAAATTGCGGAACGGGCTCATGCCGCGGGGGCGCTAGTGGCGGTAGATGGCAGTCAGTACGTGCCACACCTTCCAACCGATATCCAAGAGCTACAAGCTGATTTGCTGTGCTTCACCGGGCACAAAATGTGCGGGCCCACTGGGATCGGTGTGCTGTGGGGCCGTGAGGAGCTTCTCGATTCAATGCCACCTTTCCTGGGAGGCGGCGAAATGATTCTTGATGTTCGACGTGATGGGTTCACACCCAACGAGTTACCTCACAAGTTTGAGGCAGGAACGCCTCCGATAGCGGAAATTATCGGTCTTGGGGCGGCTGTAGATTTTCTTGACTCTTTGGGTATGGAAAACGTTCGTCAGCATGAAATCGCTCTGACCGACTACGCCCTCCGGTCTTTGAACGACAGGTACGGTGACGAGATTGTTATTCACGGGCCGAGTGACCCTTTGCAGCGCGGCGGAGTTATTTCTCTCGAATACCGCGACGTTCATCCGCACGACTTGAGTCAGGTCTTGGACCAGCGTGGCATTTGCATTAGAGCCGGCCATCATTGTGCCAAGCCGTTGATGAAAGAGCTCGGAGTAGTGGCTACCTCCAGAGCCTCGATGTACTTGTACAACGACGAGTCTGATGTTGATGCCTTGGTTGATTCGTTAGAGTCCGCTGGTGAAATGTTTGCGCTGTAGTAGAGGATTGTGGCGTGTCTGGACTTGAAGAGCTCTACAAAGAAATCATTCTTGATCACTACCGAAATCCTCGTCATAGAGGAGAGCTTGATTGTCCTCCAGCGCACAAAACCGAGGGATTTAATCCGCTGTGCGGTGATGAGGTTTCTCTTACTTTCTTGATCGAAGAAGGTTCGATCAAGGAGTTGCGCATTGCGGGACAGGGTTGTTCGATAAGTCAGGCGTCGGCATCAATGATGGCTGCAGCAATCCAGGAAAAATCCATAGAAGAAGTGCGCGACTTAACTCGTGAATTCAAAGCCATGATGTCTATCCACGAGGAAACAATGACAAACGCTGATCAGGAGTCGGCTTCAGCGGCGGCTCTAACTTTGGGCGATCTTGAGGCGCTAAAGGGCGTCGTCAAGTTTCCAGTCCGGATTAAGTGCGCAACTCTTTCTTGGAACACGTTGTTGACCGGCTTAGACGACCTGGACACGTAACACCATTCACCAGCGGTGCCCGGGTGGGACACCTGTGATGTGTTCTTTGATTCGTCTGGTTGTTGCCGCTGATGTTCCCTCGGGTAGTTCGTCGGGGGCAAAGAATCCCACTTCCGCTATTTCCGGCGATACAGAAGCGCTTACAGCCCATTCGTTCACGACAAAGACCACAACGTGATCACTTTTGTTCTCACGAAAGGACGAGAAAACCCCGTGCACTCTTTGGGGCGTCTCGGGGAGTTCTACCCCGGTCTCTTCTCTTAGTTCTCGTTGCATAGCGTCGACCAGCGACTCGCCGGTCTTTACTCCCCCTCCGGGTAAATACCATCCTTCGCGGTAGCTGTGACGCACCAAACAAACTCGGTCATCCTCATCAAGCACGAGGGCGCGGACCCCAATGGTTAACTTTGCCGGACGCAGCGCCGACCATATGCGGTAGCCACGAAAGAGAAGACGTCTCAAATCAGGCACTTGATAGTTCTTCCATCAGTCTGGCCAAAGTGGCGTCGAGGTTCGTAACGCCGCTCCGGTCATGAGTGACGAGTCGCACATGGACATTTCCGTAGACATTTGACCATTCGGGGTGATGGTTGAGACGTTCGCAATGCAGCGCTGCACCTGCCATGAACGCGAAGGCTTTAACGAAATTGCCAAAGTCGTAGGAGCGTTCTAAGCCATCAGCCGAAACATCCCAGTTAGTTAGTTCTGCCGATAGCTCATCAAGCTCTTTGTCGGTTAGCAGTTCGCGTTTCAAGTGCTATCGCTCCCAAAAGTGCTGCCATGCGAGTTAGTCATTATTAAGTTTAATGGCCCTACGAACGGGTCTAAACCGATTCAGCTATGCAAGAGGGTCAGCAAAGGGATCCTCGGAGTCAGAAACGGCGGCGTTCTTTGTCTCGGAACGTCCGCCTATTGCTACCGACACGCCAGCTGTTTCTTCATCTGCGTCGACGAAACGCGAATATCCGTCGTCTTCAAGTTCTTGTGCAAGCTCTGGTCCGCCGCTTTCCACGATCTGGCCGTCAACCAAAATGTGGACATAATCTGCGATGAGGTGGTCGAGAAGCCGGTGATAGTGGGTGATACACAGAACGCCCAGCCCATCATTGGTCATAGCTTCGATACGTTCAGCGCAAGCTCTAAGAGCGTCGATGTCGAGGCCGCTGTCTAGTTCGTCTAAGACCGCTATTTCGGGTGTCAGAACGGCCAATTGAGCAGTTTCGTTTCTCTTTTTTTCGCCACCTGAGAAATCCACGTTTAGGGCACGTTCGAGCAGTTCTTTTGGTAATCCGATTTGGTCAGCCTCTTCATCGAGTCGGGAGGCGACGTCTATGTGGTCGGCCCCTCTGGATCGAAGAGCCAACTCCAATGTCTCGCGCACCGAAACACCGGGTACCTCTGTGGGGTATTGCATAGCCAGGAACAGCCCTGCTTGAGCGCGCTCCCACGTAGGCAGCGAAGATAAATCTCGGCCATCTAATTCAATTGATCCCGACGTGATTTGATACCCAGGTTTCCCCATGATGACGTTCGACAGCGTGCTTTTCCCAGCGCCGTTAGGGCCCATAACGGCGTGCACTTGACCCGAGGAAATCTCAAGGTCAACCCCTTTGAGGATCTGCTGTTCCCCAACTACAACTGCGAGATTCTGGATGGACAGGGTGCTCATGACAGATCCACCTCAATATCACCTTCTACTACGCGGGCTGGATAGACAGGTACGGGCTGGGTGGCCGGGAATACGTCTGGCATTCCTGTGCGAAGGTTAAATTTTGAGAAATGTTTGGGACATTCGATTGCACAGTCTTCAGGCCAAACGACACCGTCGGAGAGGGAGTAGTTGGCATGACTGCACCTATCACCTATTGCGTGAACTGTTTCACCGATTCGGATGACCGCGATGCGGTGTCCTTCGACATCAAACCTTTGCGCTTCTCCATCTGCTACTGAGTCAGCGCTACATATACGTGCCATCTTTAGAGTCGTTCCTTGTCGAGCGCCACGAGTTGATCTATTCGACCGTCAATCGCTTGAGCAATCGGTCGGGAAGGGAGTCCTTCTAACACGTCCGCAAAAAACCCTTTCACGACTAGCGCTTCGGCGATATCTGTTGGAACTCCGCGACTTTCCAAATAAAACTTCTGCTCCTCATCGATAGGGCCGACCGCTGAAGCGTGGCTGCATTTCACGTCGTTGTTTTCGATTTCGAGATTTGGGACTGATTCAGCCCAGGCGCTTTCGGAAAGTTTCAGGGTGCGATTTGTCTGAAACGCGTTGACGTCACCGGCTTCTGCCTCAATCCTGATCAAGCCCGTATAGATAGCTCGGCTGTCATCATCGACCACACCTTTAAACAACAAGTTGGAGTTGGTGTGTGGGGCTTCATGTTTTTGGAAAGTTCGGAAGTCGTGCTGCGCATTTTCGCGTCCGAAATATATGGCGCTAATTTCGCCCGAGGATCCTTTGCCAGCCATTTGCGTATCGATTCTCGCTCGGGCGTAGGACCCACCCAAAGCAACTTGGCTCAACGCAACGTGTGCGTCTCTTTGTACTTCAGCTACCTGGGTTGAGATTTGCCAGAGGGCGGGGCCGTGTTCTTGAACCGTCAGGTATTTGAGTCGAGCTGCTTGAGCAACTTTGATCTCGTTAACTGGGCACACCAACGCGTTGATGAAAGGGCTGGCCTGATGTTCGACCACTGTTGCTTCTGAGTTTTCACCAAGTTGAACGACAAGCCTTGGGAACCAGACAATTTCACTGGTGGTCGTGTGTTGGCGAACCAGAATTGGGGAGGCAACCACTGAGTTTCGTGCAATCTCGATAACCAGTGGGGCCGTGCAGTAGCTGAGATTGCAGTCTGTGAAAAAGTCCGTTCCGATGGGGATTACGGAACCAACGGCGTTCTCCATCTCGGTGCCCTCTGAATGCACCTGGATCGCTTCATCGTTAATAACTGTTGAAACTATTTGGCCATCTGCGACTTCGATGATGGCAGCCGCTTCGTTCTCGATTCCTTTTGTAAGTCCGACATCAGCTATGGAACCCCCTGGCGCGTCTAAGCGGTATTTGGAGGGGTCTAAGTCACCTATCGGTGTGTAGCGCCAGAGTTCTTCTTCGAAAGAAGGCATGCCTCTCTGAGCAGCGCTCTTCTCAGCCTCTTGACGCCGCCCAAGGAAGGCGGAAGATCCGATTAAGTTGACCTGTTCGGGCTTGCCGAAAGGCCCTGTAATGGTGGGTGCCACAGCTAATAATTCTACCTATCTGGATAGTAGAAATCCGCCGTGTAGTGGAGATGCGCAGGGTTTAGTTCTGGGGTAGCTGCAACCCGGTATCAGCAGGGTCTTTTTCTTGGGCAAAGTAGTCCGACGGGCACGTCAACTGATTGTCAGCGCTTCTTTCGCTTTTTCCGTTTTTGGGCTCTGGCCTTTTTGCTGATGCGCGGTCGCTTCCGACCCTTTTTGTTGTTTTCTGCTTCGAGTTCCTTCAATATGTCGGGACCAGCGGCATTTACAATGTCTTCGGCCGCATCGAGTAAAGCCGCAATTGACTCGTCCTCTCCCAGACTTTGAGGCTCGTCGGCAAAATCTTGTACTCCGAGTGAGCCGTGATCCCACGCGACGTCGATTCTGCGGGGTGTGTATTCGGGGCAATCCTCGGGACACCGCCATGGTGCCTCTGGCGCGAGGTCAAGGTTGCATTTTCTGACGGTTTCGCCGTTGCCATACGAGCGGGTCTCGTAATGGCGACAATTCGTGCGCATGGGCATATCTATATTGTGGCGCCTTTTATCTCATTCATCGGCTTGGTAGCACGAAAAGCGTTACAAGGCCGCAATCGCTTCTGCCATCGCAATTGCTCGTCGTGCTTCATCTACGTGCAAGTTCTCGATCATTTTCCCGTCCACGGTTAGAACGCCTCTGCCCTCTTTTTCAGCCGCCTCAAATTCTTCGATAACCCGTTGGTGGAAATCAAGCTCGTCCAAACTTGGCGAAAAGATCTCGTTGGTCGGCCCTACCTGACTTGGGTGGATGAGGGTTTTGCCGTCAAAACCCATTTGTGCTCCCTGCACGCAAACTGATTCGAACCCAGACTCGTCTTTAATGTCGTTAAAGACACCGTCAAGGATGCTGACTCCAGCTGCCCTAGCGGAAAGTAAGCACATGGCTAAATACGGAAGCAGCGCCTGCCTATCTGGGGTGATGGAGGCGCGTAGTTCTTTTGCCATGTCATTAGTCCCCATGACCATGACTGACATCCGTTCATGGTGCGCTATTTGACTGACATTGAGTATTCCAGTCGGGGTTTCCACCATTGCCCAGATTTGAGTGGTGGACGGCGCCCCACCTGCTTCGAGCAAACTTGAGATTTCATCTAGGTATTCGGGTCCGTCAACTTTGGGTATCACGACGGCGGAAGGGGCCGCTGAAGCAGCAGCCAGGACATCGTCGCGTCCCCATGGTGTATCTAGACCATTGCAACGGATTGTTAGCTCCCGTTTTCCGTATTCGGTAGAGGATGCAGCCGAGCATGCTTGTTCCCTCGCTAGTTCTTTCGCGTCGGGAGCTACTGCATCCTCTAGATCAAAGATAAGAGCGTCCGCCTCAATCTCCTTTGCCTTTTCTAGAGCGCGCTCGTTAGCTGCTGGCATATATAGAACCGAGCGTCGGGGTCGGTACGTAGACGTCATTCTCATCTCCTGACAATACGCGTGTGCTCTGAGCGAATCAGAATCCGTAACTGGTGGCCAAATCCGGGTCTTTGGCAGCTAACTCTCGGGCAAGGTTGACGACTACGTGGCATTGCTTGACCGTTGCGTCATCTTGCATTTTTCCGTCGATCATTACTGCACCGGTTCCATCGCCCATTTCTTCGATGACGCGCATCGCCCAGGCGACTTCAGACGGCTCGGGACTGAATACCTTCTTCGCTATATCGATCTGAACGGGGTGCAAACTCCATGCACCTACGCAACCGAGAAGATAGGCGTTTCTGAACTGATCTTCGCAGGCGACGGTGTCCGCTATATCTCCAAACGGGCCGTAATAAGGCAGGATCCCGTGGGCTCCGCAGGCGTCAACCATGCGGGCGAGGGTGTAGTGCCAGAGATCTTGTTGGTAAGAGAGACGTTCTTCATCTTCAATGTCCTCCTCAGGATCTTGACGGACGAGGTATCCCGGATGGCCGCCGCCAACTCTGGTGGTTTTCATTCGGCGGTCCGCAGCGAGGTCCGCTGGGCCTAGTGAGAGGCCCTGCATTCGAGGGCTAGCTCCACAGATATCTTCGACGTTGGCTACACCTTGAGCAGTTTCAAGGATGGCATGAACCAAAATTGGGGCGGTTAATCCGGCGCGAGCTTCTAACTGTGCAAGAAGCTGGTCGACGAAATGGATGTCTTCGCTGCCCTCAACCTTGGGGACCATTACCACGTCAAGCTTGTCGCCGATTTCTCCTACCAAGGTCATCAGATCGTCGAGAAACCATGGGGAGTCGAGGCTGTTCACTCTTGTCCATAGCTGTGTGTCTTGGTTAGTCCAGCTTCGGCCTACTTCTACCAGGCCAGCTCTGGCCGCTTCCTTATTGTCGGCGGCGACAGCGTCTTCGAGGTTTCCTAGAAGGACATCGACTGTCGGTGCGATTGACGGGACCTTCGCTCTCATTTTTTCGTTCGACGGGTCGAAAAAGTGGATCATTCGGGACGGCCGGAAGGGGATTTCTCTAAGTGGGTCGGGTGCTCCGAGCGCTAGTGGTGAAAAAAAGTTTTTCGGTGTTCGCACCTGAGGAAACCTCCATTTGCGGCTTGGGTTGTGACCGTATCCAGCAAAAGGCGGGTTCGCTACCGCGCTTGCTGCTTTAACTCTAGGTTCTTACCCAGGGCTAGCGGATCTAACCGATGGATCCTTCCATCTGTAGTTCTATGAGTCGGCTCCATTCAACCGCATATTCCATGGGGAGCGTTTTGGTGACCGGCTCAATGAAACCATTAACGACCATTCCCATAGCTTGCTCTTCGGAAAGTCCTCTACTCATGAGATAGAAGAGTTGCTCATCGGCGACTTTGGAGACTGTGGCCTCGTGTCCAATTTCTGCGTCACGCGAACCTATTTCTTGATATGGGTAGGTATCAGACCGGCTTATCTCATCTAGAAGAAGTGCATCGCACTGCACGTGTGATCGGCAGTCGTTCATACCTTCTTCGACGCGGACTAGGCCTCGATAGGTCGTTCTTCCTCCGTCTTTGGATATTGATTTGGACACGATCTTTGAAGATGTCTCGGGGGCTGCGTGGACCATTTTGGCCCCGGCATCTTGGTGTTGCCCATCTCCGGCATAGGCGACTGATAGCACTTCGCCTGACGCCTTTGGTCCCATCAAATATACGGCTGGGTATTTCATTGTCAGCCTGGAACCGATGTTCCCGTCAATCCATTCGACGTGCGCTTCGTCATAAGCGGCCGCTCGCTTGGTTACTAGGTTGAACACGTTATTGGACCAGTTTTGGATCGTGGTGTAGGTGATCCGTCCTCCCGGTAACGCGCATAGCTCAACCACCGCTGAGTGAAGCGAATCAGAGCTGTAGACGGGTGCCGAGCATCCTTCTATGTAGTGCACGGTGGCGCCTTCATCGGCAATTATCAAAGTGCGTTCGAACTGGCCCATATTTTCGGCGTTGATGCGAAAATATGCTTGGAGCGGCATCTCAACTTCAACTCCGGGTGGCACGTAGATGAAGGAACCGCCAGACCAAACCGCTGAATTCAGAGCAGAGAATTTGTTGTCGCCGGGCGGGATAATCGTTCCGAAGTATTTCTGGACGATTTCGGGGTGTTCCTTAACTGCAGAGTCCATGTCAGAGAAGATGACGCCCTGAGCCTCTAAGTCCTCGCGGTTTCGGTGGTACACGACTTCTGACTCATATTGGGCTGTTACCCCAGCAAGATATTTCCTCTCCGCTTCTGGGATACCAAGTTTTTCGTAGGTGTCTTTAACTGAGTCAGGTAGTTCTTCCCAAGCGTCCACCTGCCCTTCGGTGGGCTTGATGTAGTAGTAGATGTCGTCAAAGAAAATTTCCGAAGTGTCGCCACCCCAGTTCGGCATCGGTTTTTGTTTGAATATTTCGTAGGACCGCAAGCGGAAGTTGAGCATCCATTCCGGTTCTTTCTTAAGGAAAGACATTTCCCGGATGATGTCTTCGTTCAGACCCTTCTGAGGCTTATAGACGTAGTCCTCTTCATCACTCCAACCGAGTTGATATTTACCTATGTCGATGGCGACGTTTGGTTCGGTGTCTGTCACAAGGGCTCCTGCCGCAGTTATTTACCACTATCAGGATAGTGGTAATTGAATTTCTGGCCCACTTATTGACCCAGACCAAGATTCTGCTGCGTCAAGGTGCAGATATCCAGGCACCTGTGAATGCGGGGTGTCGAGGTAAACCTTTGCCTCCGGTGCCTGGGCAAAACGACCATGGCTCCAGCGCACTTCTACGTGTCCGTCAACGCATGTTTCTTCAGCGGCTTCGTGGTCTCGGACTGTTGCTCGCCAACCTATTTTCGGTTGGCCAGCCTCTTCCCCCCATATCTCTAAGTCGCGAAATTCAAATCGGCGACGCCAGTCCCAAGGGGTAGTTACTAATAGCCGTAGAGCCCTGTCTCTCGCTGAACCCAGCACGTAGTAGGGGGCAGGACCAATGCGCAATAGTCGCCACAAGAGAGCCTCTCGTTGGCGTTTGGTAGCTATGGATTTACGCCACTGGCTGGCGGTGACACGCCCGACCTCGGCTGCTAATTCTCGATAGGCAGCCGCACATGTGGGGCTCCACTCTCGGTCAGCCAGCGCAGTTTTGAGTTCCGATCGGTGGTGCTTGGCTAAATCCCCTACAAAAGGCGGCAGCTCCACACTTGTATCGACTTCTGCTCGGACTGCGGCATATAGAGCTTGGTGTTGACTTGGTGCCGCGTGGTCGTACCAGTCTCCGACATCGTGGCTAGCTGCGAATAAGTTGGAGGGCGCAGCGTTGAGCAAGATCTTGGAGGAGTACTTACACGAAATTAGGTACACATGATCGACTCGCAGGTCGATTGGCAATTGGTCATGTCCGGGGCTTCGATGGCTTCCCTTCCACTCAATCAGCTGAGGCGGCCGGCCCCGTAAACCGTCGTTGGCCTCTAGAAAAACCTGGCCGTTTCGATAAGCGCCGGCAAAATCGACACGGTGCGGCGATTCATCGACGGCTCGAGTGAACTGATCCCAGACCCGTTCGGTGACATCAGCAAATTGTTTGGGGAATTGGCTTATCGCTTCAGTAGGACTGTCGTAGCCCAACATTCCAAGGCCCGTTGCTAGTTCAGTGATTTCGGTCCGGACGGAAGCCATTGGCTTTAACCAACCAATGCCGGCGCTAATTGGCGCCACCCCTCGGGGACTGTTTGCGGTTCCTCGGTCAGCACTTGAACGCAAACATGATCTGCTCCGGCATCGAAGTGGTCCTGAACGCGTGTCTTAATCGCGTCTATTGAGCCCCAAGCGACCACAGCATCCACTACTACGTCTGCCATATTCTCGATGTCGTCTGCGTCGTACCCGAGACGTATGAGGTTGTTGGCATAGTTCGGCAAAGCCGAATAAGTCTTCATGTGCTGTCGGGCTATAGCTCTTGCAGTTTCGGGGTCTTCTTCAAGAACGACCATTTGTTCCGGGTATAGCAGCGCCTCGGAACCCATAACTTCTCTGGCTATTTGAGTGTGCTCCGGGGGCACGAAGTACGGATGCGCTCCAGCCGTTTGAGATGCTGCAAGTTCGAGCATCTTGGGCCCAAGTGCCGCAAGCACAATCTCTGGTAACTCAGATGGGCCTACTGCCATGAAGCGAGCTTTGTGCATCATCTCGAGGTATTGCCTCATATAGGTCAGTGGCTTCGAGTAATCGTGTTTTCTAACCCACTCAACCAAATGCATGTGGCTTACCCCCAAGCCCAACAAGAAGCGTCCCGGATGTGCTTCTTCAATGCTCCGCTGGGCGTTGGCCATCGTCATTGCATCTCGGGCATAAATGTTGGCGATGCCCGTGGCAATCGTCACCTCAGTCGTATTTTCTAGAACCCGCATCGCTGTGACAAAGGGGTCACGTCCAACTGCTTCGGGGATCCAAATTGTTTTGAACCCAAGTTCCGCAGCTTCTGCACAAAGTTCGTTCGCCGCCGACGAGGGCAGCCCATCCAAAATTCCGGTCCACAATCCAACTTTGCCGAGATCAATCTTCGCTTTAGTCATGCGTTGACCCTAGGTCATCTCGGCAAAGTTCTCAGTCGATCCGTCGCATCTGTTCTCTGAAGGTTGCTCCACGTCTGATGTACGTTTCTACTCCAGGCAAAATCAGCGGGTCAGTATCGACACCTTCACGAATTTTCGCCGGCATTCCTAAAGCCATAGAACCCGCTGGGACGTGCATCCGACCAGGAACGACCGCACCAGCCCCGACTAGAGCTCGCTGCCCTATTACCGCTTCGTGGAGCACAATCGACCCCGTTCCTACTAGGGCTTCATCTTCAACTGTGCAACCTTCGAGGTGAGCTAAATGACCAATGGTGCAGCCCCTCCCAACAACCGTGGGTAGTTCTTCAGTCACGTGGAGAACGGCGTTGTCTTGCACTGAAGTTTCTTCGCCGATCACAATGTCATTGTCATCAGCTCGGAGGACAGCTCCAGACCAAATGGTTGCCCTCGCTCCTATCTTGACTCGACCGATAAGAACCGCTTCGGGCATCACCCAGGCATCAGGATGAATTTGTGGTTGATGTTCACCTAGTGCGTAGATCGGCATATTGACCCTCGGTCTCGTATCCAGCCAGCGTTGAGCAAACTATCGCGTTGTAAGCCATTCAACTCTAGGTTGCGTCGTTCGGGACGCTAGCGTCCAATCGATGGGTTCCGAGAGAAATAAACCACCGCTGGCGTCTCAAAAGGACCATACGCGTGTAGTGCACGGTAATTCGACCGAAGATCCATGGTTTTGGCTGCGGTACCGCGAAGACCCGGAGGTCCTGGAGTATCTACGCGCAGAAAACGACTGGACTACGCAGGCAACTGCTCATTTAGAGGAACTACGAGCGGACCTCTTTGGAGAAATCAAGGGGAGAATTAAAGAGGAGGATCAGTCATTGCCTGTTCCTAAGGGGCCGTGGGAATACAGAGTTCGGACAGGCGAAGGGTTGCAATATCCCATACACGTCCGCCAGCAGCGGGGGCTCCCTGAAAGCGAAGAAGTGCTCCTCGACGAAAATCAGCTTGCTGTTGGGCAAGAGTATTTCGCGCTTGGTGACTTGGCGGTGAGCCCTGACCACCGTTTGCTTGCTTACACCGTCGATACCGATGGAAACGAAGAATACGAATTGCAGGTAATGGACCTTGAGCGTCGTGAAATTGTGGATAGCGGTATTAACGGCCTGTCATACGGGTTGGTCTGGGCTAACGATTCGCAAACTCTATTTATGGTCCTCACTGACGACGCTCGAAGACCCGACCGAGTCATACGTCACGTCGTGGGCACAGATAGCCAACAAGACGTCACAATTTTTAACGAGGACGATGAGAAATTCTGGGTGGGTATTGGCGGCACTCGCAGCGAGCGTTATGTGGTTGTTGGCAGCGAGTCCAAAATGTCTTCTGAGTATTGGCTCTTGGATGCTGATTCCCCCAATAGCGAACTCTTAATTGTTGAGCCGCGGCAAGAAGGACATGAATATCGGATCTCTCATCAGGGCGATCGGTTGTTGATTCTCACCAACTGGGATGCTCTTGATTTTCGACTGATGGAGACTCCGGTTGATCAGCTCGATTCCAGCAACTGGCAAGAGATAGTTCCTCATCGTGAAGGCGTCAGGCTTGAGGACATCGATGCGTTTGAAAATTTTATGGTGATTACGGAGCGTCGGGAAGGCGTTCCAGTGTTGCGCATTTGTGATCATAAGCGGGGCGATGAGTTTGAGATTCCGATGGCTGAGCCTGTTTTTGAGGCAGGTTCAGGTGCAAATGCCGAGTACTCCACGCGGGTCTTCCGATACAACTACACGTCTTTAGTAACGCCAGCGTCTACTTACGAAATCAATATTGATAGTCGCGAGCAGGTACTACTGAAGCAACAACCCGTGCTCGGCGACACCGATCTTTCTATGTATCGCAGTGACAGGTTGTGGGCAACTTCTATTGACGGTGCGAAGGTACCCATGAGCGTTGTTTGGCGACCTGATGCTGTGACGTGGCCTGCACCGACCGTCATATACGGCTACGGCGCTTACGAAATCGGCATCCCTGCCGCCTTTTCGTCCGCTCGTCTCTCTTTGCTGGACCGAGGCGTTGTTTTCGCTATCGCTCATGTGCGCGGGGGTGGCGAACTGGGGCGCAACTGGTACGAACAAGGCCGTTTGGAACATAAACAAAATACGTTTTCTGATTTTGGCAGTTGTCGAGACCACCTCGTAAATGAAGGTTGGTCTGACTCGGGTCGCATAGTTGCCCGCGGAGGTAGCGCCGGCGGTCTCCTTATGGGTGTAATGGTCAACCAGCGCCCAGAGGCGTTCTGTGGAGTTGTCGCTGAGGTTCCATTCGTGGACAACGTCAATACGATGCTTGACCCTTCTATTCCGCTTACAGTCACCGAATACGATGAGTGGGGCAACCCTAATGATGGCGCCACTTTCGAGGTCATGACGGCCTACGGTCCATACGAGAACGTCGTTCAAGAGGATCATCCAGCGTTACTAGTAACAGCAGGATTAAACGACCCAAGAGTTCAGTATTGGGAACCAGCCAAATGGGTCGCGAAGCTCCGTACACGAACCAAGAGCAGTCGAATGATGCTACTTCGCACTGAAATCGACTCGGGACACGGTGGCCCCTCAGGTCGCTATGACGCTTGGCACGATGAAGCCTTCGTGTTGGCGGTCATATTGGAAATGTTAAATCTGGCTGGGTCGTCAGGCTCCACTCGAGATAGCAGCTAATGCGAGGAGCACCAGATTTCTTAAGACTGAGCTTGTCCCAACAGGTCGAGATGTCCACCGACCGAAACAGGCACAAATCGGTCGTTGAGTCATTGGGCGGCGCATTACCCGCAACATTGCGATCGTGAAGATTGCAAGTACGACTTCCGCGCCGATAGAGGTCCAAGGATTAGCCACTCCCACCACCAACATCGCCCCCAGCATTATTTCGATAGGTGCGATGGCAATTGCCACAATCTTAGGTGCACCGAATTGTCGAGCTGCAGAGTGCCAAGAAGAGTCACGAATCTTGAGAGCACCTGAGAAGAGAAAAACGACTCCCAGAATTACTCGAGCTAATACGGCCATGATTCTCGGTTAGCTGAACGTGCCGTAGCTTCCTTGAAAGAAAACTAGGGGCTCTTTACTTTCCATTACTTCGAGTTCCAACACGCGCCCGACCACGATGTCATGGTCGCCGCCGTCATGAATGGCTTCTATTTCACAATCGATGTACGCGATCGAACCCGCAATAATTGGCGAACCGGACGGCGCCGTAGACCATTCGACATCAGCGAATTTGTCTTCAGCTCGGCTCGCCATAACGCCACAGACTTCCATTTGATCTTGTCCCATGACGTTGACACAAAATGACCCAGATTCGCGGATCTCTTTCCAGGAACCGGAGTCTTTCCCCGGTAAGAACGCCACTAAGGGCGGGTCTAGTGAGACCGATGTAAATGATCCGATAGCCATTCCAATTGGCTTGTCGTTGTTGACGGCTGTCACCGCCGTTACACCTGTTGGAAAGTGCCCCAAGACGTTTCGAAACACCCCAGAATCAATATCAGCCACAGCGACTCCTTCTTTGCCTTTCGCGAATCGTAGCGTCCGAAGCTCGGCAACGGTTTCGAACAGTCAGTTCATAGCGATTATCTTCGAAGCTATGAGTCTCAGTCAGTCAAGTGCTCTTCCTGAAGGGCTCGTCGCCATCGTGAAGGAAGACTGCCCAACATGTGAACTTGTCGTTCCGGTCCTACGGCAGCTCGCTGAGCGGACCAATCTGACGGTGTTCACTCAAGACAACCCTGATTTTCCGTCGGAGATAAGTAATCGACGCTTTGATGAGGATTTAGCTATTTCATGGCACAACGAAATAGAAACCGTTCCCACTCTCCTGATGGTCAAAGACGGAAGGGAAATAGGACGCACCGTTGGCTGGTCCCGTTCCCTGTGGGAGTCCATCTCAGAAGTCTCCGAGCTGGGAACAGAATTACCTGATCAGCGACCTGGCTGTGGGTCTCTTTCTGTTGACCCCTCTCTCGCTACAGCTCTTGAACTTCGTTTCGGCGCTTCAAGCTTTAACGCCCGTACGGTCGATTTTGCAGAGCTTGAAGACACTCACGAAGCTATATACGACCGTGGTTGGACGGATGGCTTACCGGTAGTACCACCCAGTGAAGAACGCGTCCTAGCGATGCTGCAGGGCACCACTCGCTCATCCGACGAAGTAATCGCCACTGTCCCTCCTGACTTAGCGCCGTGCACGGTGGAGAAGGTTGCGATTAACGCGGTAATGGCTGGCTGTCGTCCCGAATATCTTCCAGTGGTTCTCGCAGCGGTGCAGGCCGTGTGTAGTGAGACCTTCAACATGCACGGTTTGCTTGCCACCACAATGCCCCACGGGCCAGTGTTCGTCGTCAACGGGCCAATTGCCGACCAGATCGGCATGAACTCGGGAAACAACGTCATGGGTCAGGGCAACCGAGCCAACAGCACTATTGGGCGAGCGGTTCAACTGGTAATCCGAAATGTCGGAGGTGGACGACCAGGCGAGGTTGATCGCGCAGCTTTTGGCTCCCCTGCCAAAGTTGGTTTTTGTTTTGCTGAACGGGAGGTTGACTCTCCGTGGCCTCCAGTGTCGAGCATGTATGGGTTCACACCCGGGACCAACACAATTCTCGCTTTTCCTGGTGAAGCACCACGAAATCTCGTAGACCAGCTGTCCCGAGATCCCGATTCCCTTGCTCGAACGTATGCAGCGAACCTCATCTCAATTCAACACCCCAAACTGGTTTTGGGTTTCGACGCAATTTTGGCTGTAGCCCCGGACCATTCTCGGGTTTTCAGCGAAGCAGGTTGGTCACGGGAGAAGCTAACTGAACGAATAGTCGAACTCACTGTCAGGCCCGGAAGCGAACTAATTCGAGGAGCGGGAGGCATACCCGAAGGCATTCCTGAGGAAATGGAAGGCTTAGATTTGCCGAAATTCCGACCAAATGGCCTCCATATAGTTCACTGTGGTGGCGCGGCCGGGTTGTTTTCGGCGATCATAGGAGGGTGGGTGAATGGCGAAATGGGTTCAAATCCCGTTTGCGTCGAGATCACCCCGTGAAGAGGGAGAACCATGACCAAGGTCTTAGATCCAACGAACGAAACCACACCGGCTGAAATTCCCCGTGTGGATCGACCGGAAAGCCTTGAGGGACTCACGGTCGGTTTGCTTGACATTAGTAAGCCCCGGGGGGATCGCTTCCTTGATCGGATCGAGGAACGACTAGTGGAACGTGGTTTACGAGTGGAGCGCTTTCGTAAACCGACCTTCACGAAGCCAGCACCAGTCGATTTGCGTCATGAGATAGCGACAAAGTGCGACGTCGTGATCGAAGCACTTGCCGATTGAGGCAGCTGCACGTCATGCAGTGTGCATGACATCGCCGACTTGGAACGACGAGGCCTTCCAGGCGTATTCGTCGCCACCACTCAGTTCATTGATGGTGCAGAGGTGCAAGGTAAAGCACTGGGCTTTGATCCAGCTGCAGTCTGGGTTGAGCATCCAATTCAGGACCGTACTGACGACGAGATGGTGACTATCGCTGATAAGGCGATAGACGAGCTACTTGAGCGAATCACCAAGCAGTAAGAATCCATCTCGGATGGTGATTAGGCCTTCGCTGTGTAAGTCCTGAACCAGTCGATCCGATCTGTTCGGTTCGTCCGCGAGACCCATGACAATAGACGCCTCAGCTAATGCGACTGGGCCTACGGCGAGGCCCCGCATTAGTTTGCCTCGAGCCTGACGGTCGCTTCCCTGAAACTTGCTTTGTTTTTTGGTTACACCGGCGCTGTTGGAGGCTGGGTCCAAACCGGTTCCGCGCCAAGAGCAACAAGATGCAACGGGGCATTCGAAGCATTGAGGATTTTTTCTAGTGCAGATCATGGCCGCAAGATCAAAGAGCGCTTGATTCCACAGCCAAGGGTCATCAGGGGGGACGAGGGCGTCAGCTAGTCGTTGAGCTGTTCCAGGTTGCAGCGACTCGCCAGACCATCGCGCCAATAGCCGACCCACGTTGGTGTCAACAACCCCTACTTTCGTTTCGAATGCGAAGACCATCACGGCCCTTGCCGTGTAGGGCCCGACTCCGGGTAGCTCCACTAACTCTGGCAAAGTCGACGGCACTGTCCCAGAATGGAGATCTCTTATTTGACGCGCCGCGCTATGTAGATTTCGTGCCCTTCGCGGGTATCCGAGTCCAACCCAAAAGACGAGAAGATCAGAAAGTTCCGAGTCGGCTAGATGTTGAGGGGTTGGCCAAAGATTTAAGAACTCTAAATATTTGGGTTGGACGCGGCTCACTTGAGTTTGCTGGAGCATCACCTCTGACACCAGCACGGACCACGGGTCGCGAGTGGTACGCCACGGTAAGTCGCGCGCAAAGACGGTGGCCCAGTTCAATAATCTGCGATTAAGGACTTCGCGTTCGGCGATGAGCGACGTCCTACTCTTGCCAGATGTCTTCGCCATATGGGAAGTTCCGAGCGGGGGCGGCTTCACGTTTCCAGATCATGACCTTACGACGGAAGTAGCACACCTCTTCTTGTCGCTGGTTGATCGCCCTCGTTTCGACCTTGACGATCCCCCTATCCGGTCGGCTACTTGACTCTGTTTTGTCTAACACTTTGGTGGCCGCGTAAATGGTGTCGCCGTGAAAGGTGGGTCGCTGGTGCGTAAGACTTTCGACTTCTAAATTCGCGATTGCTGCCCCGCTTACATCAGGAACGCTCATGCCGAGAACTAGTGAGTACACCAGGTTGCCTACAACCACATTTTTGCCGTGCACAGTTTCATTTTGTGCAAACCACTCGTTGGTGTGGAGCGGATGATGGTTCATGGTGATCATGCAGAACAGATGGTCGTCAGCTTCGGTGATTGTCTTTCCAGGCCAGTGTCTGTAGACGTCGCCGATTTCGAAGTCTTCGAAATGGCGGCCAAATGGACGGTCGTGGGTACTCACACGTCACTCCGATGGGGGTAGGGGTCTTTAATGACGCTGACATCGTAGGTAATCCTCAGCGCGTGGGTGTAATGGTTGCTCATAGAGTTTGATGACAGGTCAAGAAAGCTTGTGCATTTACTGCTTCTGCTCATAGCCTGCTTCATTGTCTCGACTTCAACAAGTGGTGAAAAATTATGACAACACCAGATCTCCAAGCTGCCGCCGATGCCCTAGCGATTGGCGTTTCAGTAATTGACCGCGCTACTGCTTTCGCTGCAGGGCTACCCGATGCAGATGATCACCAAAGCTTTCTCTACGATCTGGCTCATGCTGCATCCGCGGTTGAAATAAGTCGTTCGCTTTTGGATTACGGAGCAAAGGGTGACTCTGAGGGCAAGATCGCCTGTGCGTTCATAGCAGATGCCCTAGCAGATCTTCATTCGAAGCTCTTTGGTCGCGAAGAGGCGTGGGGTGTCAACGAGGGCGAGATCGACGCTGCAAGAGGTTTCATCAGTCAGTACAGAGCCCCCGAGTTTGTGGCCGAACTAGCGACTATTAGTGCCCCGTCTCACCTCGATGAAGACTTCACCATGGTGGCCGACACCTTTAGGAGGTTCGCTGAAGACAAGGTGGCACCTCAGGCTGAACACATCCACCGACAAGACACAGATATTCCCGAAGACATCATTGAAGGACTAGCCGAATTGGGATGCTTTGGCCTCTCAGTTCCCGAAGAATACGGGGGGTTTGCTACGGGTAGCGAGAGCGATTACATGGGGATGGTCATCGCTACTGAGGAGTTGTCCAGGGCGTCATTAGGAGCGGGAGGTTCTCTGATCACTCGTCCAGAAATTCTCACTCGAGCTCTGGAGCGAGGCGGAACCGAAGAACAGAAAAGGGAATGGTTTCCTAAGATCGCAACCGGGGAAACCATGGTTGCTGTCGCGGTAACTGAACCCGATTACGGGTCAGATGTCGCGAATCTCAAAGTCACAGCTAGCAAAGTGGACGACGGATGGGTGATTAACGGTGTGAAAACCTGGTGCACTTTTGCTGGGCGAGCGAATGTCCTGATGCTCTTAGCTCGAACCGATCCTGATCGAACCAAGACCCATCGGGGGCTCAGTCTATTCATCGTTCCTAAGCCTCAAGCCGAAGGTCACAGCTTCGAATTTTCCCAAGACAGCGGTGGAAGCATGGAAGGCAGAGCGATACCGACGCTTGGTTATAGAGGAATGCATAGCTTCGAAATAGCTTTCGACAACTGGTTCGTTCCCGAAGAAAATTTGATTGGTGGCGAGGAAGGATTGGGTAAAGGCTTCTACATGCAGATGGCGGGATTCGAAAATGGGCGTCTGCAAACCGCCGCGAGAGCAGTAGGCGTGATGCAGGCTGCTTATGACGAAGCTCTCGCATACGCGCAAGACCGTGTCGTCTTTGGCCAACCTGTCGCAGAGTACCAACTGACTCAAACCAAACTTGGTCGAATGGCAGCGATCATTCAAGGGTCGCGCCAATACAGCTATTCGGTTGCTCAGATGATGGCTAAGGGCGAGGGAAGCCTTGAAGCTTCAATGGTGAAAGCGTACGTGTGTAAAGCGGCAGAATGGGTTACTCGCGAAGCTCTTCAGATTCACGGAGGCTTCGGTTTCGCAGAGGAATACACGGTTAGCCGCCTCTTTGTGGATGCACGAGTTTTGTCAATATTTGAAGGCGCCGACGAGACCTTGTGTCTCAAACTCATTGCCAGACGCCTGCTGGCCGAAGTTCAGTAGACGCATCGGAGAAATATCAGATTCCGAGACGCAACAATTCTGCTGCGACTACGCAGTCTTCTCGGGTCGCGCGCTCGGAATCAGTCAATCCGTTCGGGCCGACGACGCAACTTATCGCCGACATTGGAACGATTTCGTCGTCGGCTTCTAACGGGTTATCCATCGTCAATCGGTCTTCAATAACTTTGAAATATTGCTCTGGGAGGGCTCGCCCATGGCCGATAACCGCCCAGGTTTGCTTACCGCCGTTGACCCCACAAAGAGCCGCTGCGTATGAACCGGCTGGTGCCAAGAGAGATTGCGGGCCAGCCGCTTCAGCATCAATGATGACGACGTCAGCTGTGGAGCACGCTTGACCGAGGCCGGTAAATGGGACTTCTTCGACCCTGACGCCTTGTTCCAGAAGCGACCTTGCGAGCCCGGCGCCTTCGCCGTAGGCATCAATTACTCGAACCGACACATCGCTTCGTTTATGAATTTTCTGCAGGGCCAGATCGGGCCAACCGATGACAGCCACGGTCGCTGCTTGGGGAAGCGCTGAGGCCACATGTTCTGAGGTTGAGTCGGCTGCGAGCTCATCAAGAAACTCCCACGTCGCGCTTCTAGCATCGGATGAAATGAGAACTCTGGTAGCCATCACCCATAACGAACCGGCTAGCGGATGATGATGCAGCATTCGACGACACGCGTTGACCATCTCTGCTGATTCCCCCCATAGAGCGCCTAAGGCGTCAGCGGCCTCGCGCGCTAGATCTAACTGATCGAACCCTCCAGCTCGGGCAACATAACGAAGTCTTTCGATGGGATGCACCCAAGCAGACTGCCACAAGCCCACCCACCAAATAAATCTAAATTTGGGTTTATCTCTGTATGGGTCAACTGCTGTGGGCGCGCTAACTTGGCATTCGTGGCTACTGACCCTTCAACGCAACTAACGGTTGCAACCATGGATGGAGCTGAACAGAAGCTGTCTCAATGGTTGACGACCTTCAATCTTCTCGCTGTTGTGATAGATCCATACACTCACGAAAGCGGGTGGATAATTCCCACCGCCAACAGAATTTTCGCGCACTACGAAGAAGCAGACATCAGATGCGCTTTTCTTGTTACAGGTAGCGGTGACGGAGCACGCCAGTACTTAGGTAAATATGCAGAGGACTGGTTGGTGCTCACCGATGAACATAGGGAATTTGTTGGGTCGTTAAGTCTTGATCGACTGCCTGCTTTGGTTCATATTGGGCAAGATGGTTCTTTGGTCGGCTGTGCCGAAGGGTGGAATCCACCAGAGTGGAAACAGGTGCTAGAGGGCGTTGAAGACGCGATGGCTTGGCGTTCTAAGCCACTCTTGCCAGACCCCAATGATCCAGGCGCATTCGAAGGTACTCCTGCTTTAGCCTAAAGATTCATTTTGATTCGGTACATTTCCGCGTCTGCCCGAGATAAAAGTTCTTCTGCCANGTTTCGCGTTCCGTATCCGACTGTGAAACCGATGCTTGCTCGAGCAGAAAGCGAGTGCCCACCTATGACGAACGGTCGTTCCATTGCGATTTCCAGTCGTTCNGCGACTAGCTGAACGTCGTCTGCGTTTCGCAGTTCAGGACACACAACNACGAACTCATCGCCCCCATACCGGGCGACAGTGTCAGTGGGTCGAACCGAGTCTGCGAATCGGCCTCCGATAGCCGAAAGTAAGCGATCGCCAACGGTGTGCCCATACACATCGTTGACGACCTTGAAGTCATTGAGGTCACAAAACACGACACCTACAGCTCGCCCGCTGACTCTGGACCGCGCTAACGCGTCTTCTAGACGCGCCTCTGCTTGGAACCTGTTAGCTAAACCGGTTAGCGGATCTTTACGTGCAGCGCGGGCTAGTTCTGCCTCTTGGCGTCCTCCAGTCCAAAGCACAGCAATTGAACTAAAGAACAACAGGACAGCTGCAATAAGCGATGTCACTCCCAGGGTCCAACGCCCTGCAGTCGACAAAGGCTGTCCCCCGAGGAGCACCCAGCTACAAAAAAGTAAGTTCGTCAGGCATGAGGGAACGGCTACGAAAAAAAGCGTTCGTCGAGCAGTCATTGCAACACCCGAGAGTACGGGTATATGGGACGTGGGGCGAGAACCCTTAACGCGCTAACCAGCCGCCGTCTACAGGTAACGGAATCCCGGTGACGTAGCTGCTGGCTTCGCTAGCTAAGAAAAGGAGNGCNCCGTCAAGTTCGTCGGGAGTGCCTCCTCTGCCCATAGCTGTGTTCCGGGCTATCCATTGGCTGGAGCGTTCATCGTCAAACATGACCTGGGTCAATTCGGTNTCAAAGTAGCCAGGGCACAGCGCATTTACTCTGATGCCTCTTTTCGCCCACTGAACGGCAAGGTCNCGCGTCAAGTTGACTAGGCCCGCCTTGCTCGCAACGTATGCAGGCTGCAGATTTGGTGCGGAAGCAACCATTCCNTGGACCGAAGCCACGTTGATGATGCTTCCCTCNCCGCGAGTCAACATATCTTGGGCAGCTAAGCCAGATAGAAGGAAACACGAGTTGAGATTGACATCGACGACATTGCGGAATACGTCGATGTTCGCTTCTTCTGCAGGGTTGATGGCGTCGGAAATTCCGGCATTGTTGACAAGAACGTCAACCTTGCCGTAGTGAGAAAGAGTCGTTGCGATTAGCTCTCTGCACTGGTCATCGTCGCTCACGTCACATTGAACTGCTATCGCATCTGGCAATTCTCCCACTAATTCCTGCAGGCGATCCTGGCGTNGGGCGGCGGCAACGACTTTGGCTCCGGCGGCAGATAGCACCTTGGCAAACCTTACGCCAAAGCCACTTGATGCTCCTGTGACAACGCAGACCTTGCCGTCAATGCGGTACAAATTTTCTATTTCTGGAAGTTCACTCATATGACACAAACATTAGGCAAACATTGCTCCCCACACACATGACGCAGGGACCTTGACTGTCCTAGGGTCTTGGCATGAAGATTCGTGTCGGCTTCGGCCTGGGAACCCGCAGTTTCACTAATGACCATTCGACGTTCGATCCTTTCGTAGATTCCCTGGAAGAACTGGGCTTTGATTCGTTGTGGCTCAGCGAACGTCTGGGTGGCGAATGCCCGGATCCAATCGTGGGCCTCGCTTACGCGGCAGGCAGAACGCAAAAGATGAAGTTCGGCTTCTCTGTCATGGTCTTACCAGGACGCAACTTAGCTGTCCTCGCTAAGGAATTGGCCAGCCTTGATCGANTATCCAACGGTCGCCTTCTCCCTGCGTTCGGTCTAGGCGTGGCAGATGTACACGAACAAGCGGCGTTCGGAGTTCAAAGAAAAGAGCGCGCCAAGATGTTTAATGAAGCGCTTCCGTTGTTAAAGCGCATGTGGGAGGACGGACCTGTCACCCATCAGGGAGAGTTNTACAACTACGAAGAAGTTGACCTTTTGCCTAAGCCAANCCAAAAACCGATGGANATCTGGCTAGGAGGGGCAGCCGACGTCGAACTGCGCAGATGCGGTCGATTTGGTGACGGGTGGCTTCCATCTTTTTGTACTCCGGAGATGGCCGCCGACGGATGGAAGGTCGTCAACGAAGCGGCAGACAAACATGAAAGATTCATGGATCCAGAGCATTTCGGAGTGCTCGTGCCATACAGTCACGGCGAATTACCGGACAGCTACAGGACAATCCTTGATAGACGTGCTCCGGGGATCGACCCCCAANAAATTATTCCTATTGGTCACAAAGGTTTGAAGGAACAGCTTGAGCGCTTTATTGAAGTCGGCGCTTCGAAGTTCGTCCCCATTTTGGTCGGTGAGCCCGAGAACTGGTTCGCCGAACTAGAAGGTGTGGCNGAAGCAGTGTTACCTATCCAGAATTAGACCTTTATCTGATGGCAGGTCATGGTCTAAGCCTGACCGGACTCCCCCAGGTAACTAGCGCGCAGTTCAGGATTAGCTAGGAGAGCTTCGGCGGTGTCGTCCAAAACGACTTTGCCGGTCTGAAGGACCCATCCCCGATCGGCAATCGACAATGCCATATTGGCGTTTTGTTCAACCATGAATATGGCTACTCCTTCTTCATGAATCTGCTGAATCAACTCAAAGTTGGCCTGCACCAAAGCTGGGGCCAGCCCCATTGAAGGCTCATCCATAAGAAGGACCCGGGGGTTAGACATGAGTGCTCGACCCATAGCTACCATCTGCTGTTCTCCGCCAGATAGTGTTCCCGATTTTTGGTTTATGCGTTCTTTAACTCGGGGGAACAACTCAAAAATTCGCTCCATGTCGTTGGCGATGCCAGCGCGATCGTTACGCAGGTAGGCGCCTAGTTCTAGGTTCTCTTTGACGGACAATCGTTTAAAGAGTCGTCTATTTTCGGGGACCATTGTCACCCCACGCTCGACGCGGTAGCTCGTGGACTGTTGAGTGACTATCTCACCGTCAAGAACCACGTCTCCTGTGGTTGGAGTGACCATCCCNAGCAGCGTTTTAAGGGTCGTGCTCTTGCCGCTGGCGTTCCCTCCAAGCAGGCAGACGAGTTCGCCTGGGTAGATAGCCAGGTTGACGTCTTTCAGGATGTGAACAGCGCCGTAATGGGTATTAACACCGCGGAACTCTAAGAGTGGCANCACTTTTTCAGTCACGAACTCTCCCCTAAACCTCTTCAGACCCAACAGGGCGCCCTAGATACGCTTCTATCACTTGTGGGTCGTTGGCAACATGTTGATAGGAGCCTTGAGCAATGGTTTCGCCATGATCGAGGACCACCACACGGTCTGAAACATCGCGAACAACGCTCATGTCATGCTCGATCATGACAACGGTGAAGCCCCATTCGCTTCTCAGCCGTCCAATCAGCGAGGTCAANTCCGCTGATTCCCGTGGATTCATCCCTGCCACCGGTTCGTCTAATAGCAGCAACCTGGGTCGTGTCGCCATCGCTCGAGCTATCTCAAGTCGCCTTCGATTTGCATACGAGAGGACTGAAGCAGGTTGATCTAACCGGTATCCGGTGAGACGCGAGCCGAAGAAGGATAAGACTTCTTCGCCGTAGGTTCGGATAGCTTCTTCTTCCGACTTAAAAGCCTTTGTTTGAAACAAAGCGCCGAAAACCTTTTGGTCTGTCCGGCAGTGCTGTGCAACCATGACGTTTTCAAGGATCGTCATATTTGCGAACAGTCGCACGTTTTGAAATGTTCTGGCAATTCCGCGCTCCGTTACTTGGCTTGGATCCAACCCGAGTAGAGATTCGCCCTCAAAGAGAATGTCACCAGAGGTTGGCGTAACCATTCCGCTGATCATGTTGAAAAAGGTGGTCTTGCCTGCTCCGTTAGGACCAATAACACTGACAATTTCGCCTTCCTCAACTCGAAAGTCGAGATTCTTTAACGCGTGAAGTCCGCCAAATGTGACGCTTAAGTCCTTTATCTCAAGCATGCTCATGTTGGTTCCTCTTGGTCGTCGGTGTCGATTTCACCTTTGAGCCACGCGTCCTGCAGGAACTCTTCTTGGTGGAGTTCTCGTGTTCGTCGAACGTTCGGAACTAACCCCTCGGGGCGTTTGAGCATCATCCAGACGAGTAGCGCCCCATAGATCAACAACTTGAACTGGCTGAACTCTTGCAAAAGACCTGGCTGTTTGGGCCCGCCTAAAACTCCAATGAGTACGAGGGCTCCGACGATGACTCCCGTGATATTGCCCATCCCGCCGACTATCACCACGACCAGGATGATGATCGACACCAACATTAAGAAGCTTGTGGGAAAAATCGATCCAACTTTGGCCGAGAAAATAGCTCCTGAGAAACTTGCCAATACCGCTCCGACGACAAATGCCATTAACTTCGTATTTGTGGTGTTGACGCCCATCGCTTCGGCCACGTCTTCATCCTCTCGAATNGCCATCCAGGCTCGACCAAGTCGTGAGTTTTCTAGGCGCCANGAAACGTAGATAGCTATCNCACAGAACACCAAGACCAACAAGAAGACGGATCTAGGGTCGGTGCCTTTGACNGTGGCGATTCCGACGTTTACTCCAGGGATATTGGTAATGCCTTGAGCACCGCCGAACCATCCTGACAGCCAGTCACTTAGGAATAGCAATCGGATGATCTCGCCGAAGCCGAGGGTGACTATTGCCAGGTAGTCCCCTCGCATCCGAATCACTGGCGCACCGATGAAGAGCCCTACTAGGCCTGTGAGTAATACCACCACTATTAAAGCCACCGGCCATGGCAGCTCAGGTGAGAATCCCGGGGAGTTAGGGGATGTAAGAACAGCAGTTGTGTAGCCTCCGACGGCAAAGAAAGCTACGTATCCGAGGTCAAGGATTCCTGCAAGTCCTACGACGATGTTGAGCCCAAGCGCCAATAGGACAAACAGTCCGACATTGGCCAGCAACTCGTTTGTGATTTTTCCAAGGAAGAACGGAAGTACAAGNAGCAGCGCTGCGCTGATGGCTAAGAGCGCCAAATTGACTCGTCTGCGTTCTTCGCCCGGCATTTCAATCACTTGAGCCTTCACGCGTGCGACTTTGGGTCCTGCGATAAGAGGTATGGCTAAGGCAAGGGCCGCTACCACGACCGCCCCTATTACTTCTAAGCCGCCTCGCTTGTAGTAGACGAGGTCCGTTAAGCCCTCGAGACCGAATCCTTCAAGTAAGTCGGTGAGAAATGTTTCTAGGACTGAGACTCCCAAAACCGAGAGACAGACGGTGAGGGTTGCGGAGCGGAACTTTTGTGGCACCACATGCATGGATCCCCCGAGGAATCCCAAAGTGGTTCCTAGAACTAGCCACGTGACCATCCCAAATGCTGCTGAACGGTCGAAGGACAAGAGGTTTAGTAGTTGCGGGCTCCAATTAACAAGCGGGTCTCGCAAATTGAAGTTCTGGATAAGAACCATGAGCAGAACTAGACCGCCAGAGCTCCCTAAACCAACCAGCGCCCCTGCCCAAAGGTCTCGAGCGTTGCGTTGTCTTTCTGCCATACCTTCAAGGACGACTTCACTCCCGGCGATACTCGCAAAAACAAAGGGAATCCATAGCAGCGAGAGATACCCCATGCTGAGGACTGGTTGAATGATGCTTCGCCCGTCAAGCCCAACTGGCATTCCGGCAAGAGCGATGAACGCCGCTGAAAGCGCTCCTACTAAAGCGAATCGGATCTGCCTACGCCAGTTAATTCCGGGTGCTTCAAAGGCCGAGATATTGTTGGAGGTGGCAGTCATGCTCGGTCTTCCTCTGAGAGCCGCTCACCGAACAGCCCGCTGGGTTTGACAAGCAGAACAAAGATAAGCACGGCAAAGGCGACGGCGTCGCGTAGTTGGGAGACTCCGTCAACTCCTAAGGGTTCGAGAAGCACTAACGGAGCCGTCGCTTCTGCTGCACCGAGCGATAGTCCACCAGCCATCGCGCCACCTAGGTTGCCAATCCCACCGACGACTGCTGCACTAAAGGCCTTTATGCCTGGCAAGAATCCAGTGGTGTGAATGACGCTACGGAAGAGAATCCCCCAAAGGATTCCAGCTACCCCGGCCATGGCTCCACCTACAGCGAATGTAGTGACAATGGTTCGGTTAACGTCGATCCCCATTAATGCGGCGATTTCTTTGTCTTCCGCAACCGCTCGCATGGCCTTGCCCGTTTTGGTTCGTTCAACTAGGAACCAAAGCCCCGCCATGGAAATGGCAGCTGTCAGGAGCACGACTAACTTCGTTCCCTCGATTTCGAAGCCAATTAAAGAACGTTTTTGTGACAGCCAGCTCGGGAGTGAGGGGTACGACTTGGCACCTGGGCCCAACAGGACTACCGACATGTTTTGAAGGAAAAATGAGACGCCTATCGACGTAATGAGGGGAATGAGCCTTGGAGAGCCGCGCAGTGGGCGATAGGCGATTCGCTCCATAATTACCGCTGTTGCAGTCGAAATCAGAATGGAGGTCACGACTACGAATAACAGGGAGAAGAGAAACGCGTCTTCCCATAACCCTGCCTCGGCGAGTTTGTTCGAGGTGATCATTCCCGACATGGCTCCAATCATGAAGACTTCGCCGTGGGCGAAGTTGATAAAGCCGAGAACGCCGTAGACCATGGAGTAACCCAACGCAATCAGACCGTACATCGCGCCTTGCGCTAGGCCGGTAACTAGTAACCCCTTGAACTGAGGCGCTGTGAGACCGGTCGCGTCAGGGTTCAGCCATCTGGCTAACGGGTTTTGTGGGTCTATCTGTTGGGCTACAAAGGCGATAAGTCCTACTGAGATCAGTACGACGAAGGTGATCCGGATGAGCGCAAGGAAACGGTCAACCCACAGCACTCGAGACGTCGGTTTGCCATCATGCGTAGTTGCCACGTGTATCCCAAAATTTGAAGCGGCGGACGGTCAGCCCAATTCGCCAATGTGCGTAACCGACATTCGGCCCCGATCCGGATTCACTCCGGGTCGGGGCCGATGTCGATTCAGAAATAGTTGATGACTCCGCGAAGTCAGTCAACTGTGCCCTTATTTGGGCCGCTTAATCAAGGAGCGAAAGAGAAGACTACATTCTCGATCGAACCGGCAAAGTCACCTGAGTCGTTTTGGACCACTGTGATCCGCTGCGCTCCGCAGTCACCGAAGTCGTCACAGCTCAATGTGCCAATGATGCCTTCATAACCTGACAAGTTGTCCAGGTATTCGCGCACTCCGGCTCTATCAATTTCTAGATCGCCGTCATGTACGTGTGATGCTGCCTTTATGGCCTCCAGCAAAATGGTGGTGGCGTCATAAGAGTGTGCCCAGAAGGGAGCTTCAGGGGCGTTGCCGTTGTTGGANTCGTAATCGGCAAGGAACTTGTCAGCTGTTACGCCGGTGCTCTGGTTGGTGTTACTGCCGTAACGAAGGTCCGGTCCGGAAAGGTACATACCGTCTGCCTGCGGAAGTTCCATGAAGGTCTGGACTTGAAGACCGTCGGCTCCTAGGAGCACAACACCGTCGAGACCTGATACTCCAGGGGCTTGGTCAGCTACGAAGTCACCTGCTGGCTGGAAGATTGGGAANAAGAGAGCTCCCGGTGATCCTGCAGCGATTTCGGTAAGTACCGGAACCATGTCTGTGTCTTCTTTNTTAACACCGGTGAATCCAGTGACAGTGCCGCCAAGATTTTCGAATGCGTCAGCAAACGCTTGTGCAAGACCCTGGGTGTAGGGATCGCCGTCGTGTATTGCAGCCGCTTCGCTAATNCCAAGCTCTTCGTAGACGAACTTCGCCATAGCAGCGCCTTGGAAAAGGTCATTATGNGCTGTTCGGTAGTAGCCCGGGTGGTAGTTATCGCCNGCTGTACCGGCGAGGTCAGATGTNAGCGCCGGCGAAGTGTTAGACGGGCTNATCATTACCATTCCGGCCTCGCTGATCAGAGGTGATGCTGCGGTTGCCGCACCGGAGCATGAGGTGCCGATAACGCCAACGACCTGTTCGTCAGCAACGATGGTTTGTGCCGCTGCCTGCCCACCGTCAGCTGAACAAAGATCATCTAGACCTGTGCCGATGGTGACGCTGAATCCGTGTATATCGCCGAAGTCAGCAAGGGCTTGTTCGACGCCACGTTGGTTTGGAATACCAAGGAATGCGACGTCGCCTGTGATCGCATTCAGCGAACGAATCTGGATATCTTCACCAGCTTCGACGGTGACAACTCCTAGCGAGCCATCTCCGAGGCTGTCGTGGTGTTCTTCTGCAGCAGAAGAACTGCCACTGGATGACCCGCTACTGGAGTCATCGTCCGAGCCGCATGCGGCAGCGACCAACGTGAAGGCGAACATTACGCCTAGTAGTCGCAGGAACTTGAAATTCATGGATTCACCCTCCCTGGGTGTAAAAAAATTGGCGTGGAAGTCATTCTGTCCGTATGACCTTCACACCAGGAACAGTCGAAGTCTATTCCCTATTGAACCCCTTGACGCACACTTCAAGTTCATCTCACGGTAGGAGCGTCTTCAATGGGTAGTCTCTCGGCGAGGGGTTGTTCCTTCCTCATGACGAAGATCTTTGCAAGATGCTTATTCTCTCCGGACAAGACGTAGATGAATGTCTNCCAATTGGCGCTGCNGTCGCTGGAATGCGAGAAGCGTTTGCAGCTGTGAGCGCTAACAGAGTTGAGTTGCCTGAACGGACATTAATCACCTTGGGANATGGTTCTCAGTTGGCGTTGTTTATGCCNGCGTATGTCAANAATTCATCGTTTGTCACCGTCAAGTCCGTGACCGTTTTCCCAGAAAACGAGTCTCATGGTCTGCCAAGTGTGCAATCCATCGTCCAGGTTCTTGATGCCTCGACTGGTTCCCCTGTTGCACTCATCGACGGTACTCGGCTCACCGCTATTCGGACTGCTGCAGGGGGGGCGGCGTCAGTCGAGTTGTTAGCTCGAGAAGAAAGCAGTTCTTTGGCAATGATAGGTAGCGGCACCCAGGCACGAGCCGGAATCAAAGCGGCCTGTCATGTGCGAGCAATCGATGTAATTCGACTTTTTAGTCGAAATGAAAGTAACGCTCGTCAGTTGGCAGACGAGTTCTCCCAATATGACTGGTGTCCGAAGATTCAGGTCACAACCGATCCTGATGAAGCGACGCGAGATGCCGACATCGTTTGGACAGCTACTAATTCCTATATCCCAACTTTTTCTGAAACTTCGATTGCCCCAGGTACTCATATTGTTGGCGTCGGTTCTTTCCAACCGTCAATGGTCGAAATTCCGCCGNTCCTGTTTAAAACGGCNTCGATTTTCGTTGACCAAATCGAAGCTTGTTGGTCCGAAGCTGGAGAAGTGATTACCGCTCGAGCCGAGGGTCACATTAATTCCGAAGACGTGCTTGAGTTAGGCGAGGTTGAGTTAGGGAATCATCCAGGCCGCAGGAGCGATCAACAGGTAACCATCTTCAAATCCGTAGGCATCGCAATTCAAGACGCCATCGCTTCGTCAATTGCTGTGGACGCTGCCAAGACCCGCGGAGTTGGCACGATGGTGAGCCTGTAGCGATGTCAGCGGTACGTCCTCCCCCCGAAGCGTTGTTCATAGCGGGAGGAATTTCGCAATACCTCGGTGCCGCGATCGCGATAGGACTTTTTGATGACATTGCGCCAGGTGGCGTTGCCTTGCTGCGGGTACTCGGCGCGGGCCTCGTACTCATTGGCTTTCGACGTTCGTGGAGGCGGTCATGGAGTCGCCAAGATCTGTTATGGGCAGGTGGGTTTGGCGCGGCTTTAGCATTAATGAATTTGTTTATTTATTTGGCGATGGANCGNCTCCCTCTTGGGAATGCTGTGGCCATCGAGTTTCTAGGACCTATAGCCGTCGCTGCTATTGGGACANGAACTGTGCGATCGGCGGGGTCCTTAGTTCTCGCAGCTTCAGGTGTCGTGATATTGGCAGGCGTTCAAGATGAGGGAACGCTATTGGGGGTGTTGTTCGCACTTTTAGCGGGAACAATGTGGGCCGCCTACATAGTTCTCGGACACCGCGTTGCTCACAATGGACTCGCCGTGGACGGCCTCGGCGTAGGGATGCTCATAGGAGCGTTCGTAATTGGTCCGTTCGGCGTAAATCAACTCGATATTGCTTTCGCAAGCCCTCGAATACTGTTGCTAGCNCTTGTCGCCGCTTTGCTTTCTAACGTCATCCCCTATGGCATAGACCAATTTGTGATGAAGGAAATATCGCGGTCAAGATTTGCGTTCCTTCAAGCACTTTTACCTGTAACGGCGACAGTGGTTGGCTTCCTTAGCTTGAGTCAGTCGCCGCGTTGGTCCGAATGCCTCGGGATAGGAGCTGTGATTCTTGCAATTGCTATTAGTGGCGGGAATAGAGGATTTCAGTCATCGACATCTGAGGAAAAGACGTGACAGAGCCGACATATGAACCTATGGAGCATGAAGAAAAGCTTGCTTGGATGCTGGAAACCCACGGTTGGGGAATTGAACCCGTAGCTCCGTCCGACCAGAAAGATTTACGTCCCGCGTACTCCTACACTTTCGGTCTTGAAGCCCTTGTTGGCCATCCGGAAATAGTGATTTTTGGCCTTGCGCCTGTAGCAGCTCGAGGTTTACTCGACCTCATTGTTAATCATCTTCGTCTGGGTGGAACATTGCCCATCGGTGAACCTTTCACGGGTCTCCTTGACTCTGATCAGCTGAGCGTGTTGTTGAATATCGACATCGATCAATTTGAGGAGTACTTCCCTACCCTCAATCAAATCTATGGCGACCAAGAGTGGCGGGTCTGCCAGTTTCTTTGGCCTCATCGCGACGGTGCTTTCCCATGGGATGAGGGTTGGCCTGAACAACTGAGGTATGCGCAGCCCGTTATCGGAAACTGGTAATTAGAGAGTCGATTTACTGAATCGTAATTGTTATATGACTGGGTCGAGCCATGTCTTCGCTGCTATTAACCCGAGGGCGAAACCTAACAATGCAGCTATCGGAAACCCGGTCCAAATGCGCGATAGGGATCTTTGCCTCTGGTCTCCAGCGATCCAACCACCAATGAGACCCCCTGTTAACCCACCAAGGTGGCCACCCACCGAGATGCCAGGGATCACGAAGGAAAGAACAATGTTCACGATGATGAGGGTTCCCAAGCCTTCATTCCAAGGATCTTTACCACTGGAGCGTTCAACGACGAGAACAGCAGCCATGATTCCGTAGACAATTCCTGACGCTCCTACCACTGCAGTATTTGGGGTTGCGATAAGGGCGCCCATTGAGCCCCACAACATGCTGATCGCACACAGCCCGATGAAAGCTGGCGATCCGATTTGGCGCTCAAGTCGTCGGCCGAGCAAGAACAACATGATCATGTTCAGAAGAAGGTGTCGCACATCGGCGTGGAGAAAAGCTCCGCTGGCCAATCGCCACCACTCGCCTATCGCATCTATGGGAAACCCATATGTGGCCCACTTGACGAGTGAGTCTCGTTCCAAGGAAGCGCCGCCAAGCATGGTTATGTCGTGAGTCAGCACGAAGATGAAGCAATTGACAGCAATCAAAGCGACTGTTGCTGGCTTTGCAGGGTTGTGGTGACCGCCGGTGAACACTACTTGTACCGTAGAGCCGAAATGCCGTTCAACCACTAGGGTCTCCCCATGAAATTTGGAGTGATGTTTGCCAATACTGGGCCGTTCGTGGAGCCCGATGCTGCCGTAGCTTTGGCTACGGCAGCCGAAGATGCGGGATGCGAATCAATTTGGACAGTCGAACATGTTGTCGTCCCTTCCGGCTACGCATCTCAATATCCCTACGCCAAAGACGGCAAGATGCCAGGGGGAAGGGAAGACTTCGACATTCCTGATCCTCTCATCTGGCTTTCTTACATCGCCGCGGCTACTGAAAAGATTTGCCTAGGGACAGGTGTGATGATCATGCCGCAACGCAACCCACTTGTTACCGCCAAAGCTGTTGCTACGTTAGATCGACTGTCTAAAGGGCGAATGATTCTGGGCGTTGGTTCTGGGTGGCTAGAGGAAGAGTTTGATGCTTTAGGTGTCTCATTTGATGACCGAGGTGACCGTACCGATGAGTATCTGGAAGCTATGCGGCAAGCTTGGAGCTCTGATATCGCCAGCTATGACGGCGATTTCGTTAGCTTCAGCGACGTCTATAGCCGACCCCAACCAGTGAATCGGCACGTTCCAATAGTTGTGGGGGGTCACAGCAAACGCGCTGCCCGCCGAGCGGGCGAATTGGGAGACGGCTTTTTTCCGGGGCGTGGCAATCCACAGGAATTGTCCATTCTTTTTGATCATGCCCGAATGTGTGCAGAAAAGTGTGGGAGAGACCCTGAAGCTTTGGAGTTCACCGCTGGCGGACCAACGACAGCCGATTACGTTGAGCAATTAGCAGAGATAGGAGTAACCCGTATGATTGTTCCTCCTATGGCTCCCGCCCAATTTGCTGAGTTCGGCGAGGAAGTCATCGCACAGTTCTCGGCGTTGTGAGGTAGTTATGTCTGAGTCGATATTGGACAGCTTGCTGGCGTGGATTGATGCTTCTCCTTCGCCCTATCACGCGGCCCACAATGCAACAGCTGAACTTTCCGACGCTGGATTTAACAGATTTGGACCTGACGAGAAGTGGGAAGAAAGCGATCGAGTTGTCGTGAGTTGGGGCGGCGTTGTTATTGCGGCCGTGTTTGGTTCGCGAATTGACCCAGACAGATTGCGTTTCCGGATAGTCGGGGCACATACAGACAGCCCAAATCTCAGGATTAAGCCAAATCCTGATTCTCATAAGTTGGGNTATCGACAACTCGGCGTTGAGGTTTATGGCGGCGTTCTGCTGAACTCCTGGTTGGATCGAGATTTAGGACTTTCAGGGCGGGTTGTGGTTCGAGATGGATCAGGCAACCAGACCTTGTTATTTCGTGTCAATCGGCCTCTACTTCGGGTGGCTCAGTTGGCAATTCACTTGGACCGCGAAGTAAATGAAGGATTGAAGCTCGATCGCCAGTCTCACCTTGCTCCTATATGGGGTTTGGGCACTAGCAAGGACGGAGACTTTCGTTCCTTCTTAGCTGATGAAATAGGAGTTAACGATGCAGAGGTTTTGTCGTGGGATGTGATGTGCCACGACCTCACGCCNTCAACAGTTCTGGGTCGGGACAACGAACTCTATGCAGCTCCCCGGATAGATAATCTTGCCTCTTGTCACGCGGCCTTATCGGCGCTGCAGGAGATTGGACCGGTAGGCGACGACACCATTTCAGTGATGGTCTTATTCGATCATGAGGAAGTCGGAAGCGAATCTTCGACGGGAGCCAAGGGTCCAATGCTTTCCAGCGCGTTGGAAAGACTCGCTGGTACTCGGTCAACGAATCGCGAGCAGTTTTTGCGAGCCCTTAANCGTTCGATCTGTGTATCGGCTGATGGGGCCCACGCTGTGCATCCCAATTACGTTGACCGGCATGAACCAGAACATCAAGTTGTTCTCAACGGTGGGCCTGTGATCAAGGTCAATGCGAATGTGAGGTATGCCACTGACGCGGAGAGCAATGCCTTATTCCAATCTGTCTGTCGTTCCGCCGGTGTTCCTGTTCAACAGTATGCGCATCGCACAAATTTGCTGTGTGGAAGCACCATTGGCCCGATTACAGCGGCTCAGCTAGGGATGTCAGTCGTTGACGTTGGGAGCGCTCAATTGTCGATGCACTCAGCCAGGGAAATGGGCGGTTCGCAAGACCCCAACTATCTCTTTTCTGCGCTCACGGAATTTTTTGCAGGTTCCTGATAAAGCTGCGAATCGAGGTAATTAACCGTGGTGGAGGTGTGGGAAAAGGTGACTGCTGTCGTTAAATCGGCGAATCAGCCAATCCCCTTCGCTTTGTACGATTTGGCTGATAGAGCAGTTGTCGGCGCCTCCGAACGCAAATGGACTCGATGAAGCAATCTGGGCGAGGATGGAGCCGATGACACCTCCNTGCACTGTGCACAGCACCAGTTCNCCTGGGTGACGCTCAACTATTCGATCCAAGGCGTTCATGCATCGAGATCCAAATTCTTGGTTGCTTTCCGCTCCGGGAATTACATCCCAGCGTTGTTCCAGCAGCATCTGTTGATAAATCGGATGATTCTCCGCAGCTTTCTGNCGCAGTAATCCGCCTTCCCACTCACCCAAGCCAATTTCCCTTAGGTCTTTTTCGATAACCACTTCTTGACCTAGTAACGCTGCAAGAGGCGCCACCGTTTGCTGAGTTCTCTGCATATTGGTCGCGTAGAGAGCAGCGATAGGTTCGTTACGGAGGCGGTCAGCGGAACTTTGAGCTTGAGTGAGTCCTACTGACGAAAGGGGTGGGTCTCCTTGTCCATCGACAAGTGGGAATGGTNGTCCAGGAACAAAGGGTTGCGATGCTCCGTGTCGTAACAGTATGACTTCAGTTGCTTCGGGAGTTCTTTGCCAGCGCTGTTGAGCAAATTGTTGAGGGGTTTCATCTTCTGTTGTCACAATGAGCAACGTAGCAAGCCCGCACCGGTCTTTGATCGATGCGGGCTTACTCCGTAGGTCACGAGGGGGTCNCGACCTATCTAAAGGCTGTTCTTGTTGTGGAAAGCGAGTTCGTTAAAACACTTTGAAGCGTTTAGGGCTCCATAACGTAGGCCGCTTCACCGTGGTCGCTGACGTCGAGTCCTGTCATTTCGGTGCTCTCAGTGACTCTAAGCCCNATGGTCTTATCCATGACCTTCGCGATTACATAGGTAGCTACAAAAGAGAACGCCGTGACTACGGCAATAGAGAGAATCTGGTTCCACAGCAATATTCCACCGCCGAAAAAGACTCCGTTTTCGAATTCGCCGCCGGGTACTGCTGATGCATCGGCCATAAACCCAAGCAATATGCCTCCGACAGCACCACCTACAAAGTGGATACCTACAACATCGAGGCTGTCATCAAACCCGAAGCGAAATTTGGCCTCAATGGCGAAGAAGCAGATGGCCCCGGCCAGTGCTCCAAATACGAAAGAGTGCATCGAACCCACGAATCCAGCAGCAGGGGTGATGGCTACTAGTGCCGCAACGATGCCTGATGCCATACCGATCGTGCTTACTTTGCCGGTCTTGGCCATTTCGATCACCATCCAAGCGACCATGCCCGCTGCACCGGCAATAAAAGTGTTGACGAACGCCTGTGTGGCAGCGCCATCGGCTGCAAGCGCTGACCCTGCGTTAAAGCCGAACCACCCGAACCATAGAATTCCAGCNCCCAACATCACGAAGGGGACATTGTGTGGAGCTGGTCGATTTTGAGGCCANCCTGACCGTTTTCCGAGGACTATGGCTAACGCTANTGCTGCGGCTCCAGCGTTGACATGAATTGCTGTGCCTCCTGCAAAGTCGTGGGCCGGCAAGTTGAATATCCAGCCATCTGCACCATANATCCAGTAAACAACGGGTGCGTAGACGACTAGAGACCAAACTGGAACGAAGATCATCCAGGCTGAAAACTTCATGCGGTCAGCCACAGCTCCCGAAATCAATGCCGGGGTGATGCACGCAAATGTCATTAGGAATGCAAATGTTGCTATTCCTTCGGCGTCGTTGATGCCTTTCATCCCAATGACGCTTAGATCACCAAGCCAGCTTCTACCGCTGTCNCCTNACGCCAGGCTGAAACCAACGAGCACCCAGACCACGGGCACGATTCCTAGACACCACATGTTCATGTTCAACATGTTGAGGGCGTTCTTGGCCCTGACCATACCTCCGTAAAACAGAGCTAGACCCGGCACCATAAAGAGCACCAAGGCAGCTGAGGTCAGGATCCAGGCAATATTGCCTTCCATTCGATCTTCCTTCCGCGCGGATGGGGATCCGCTTCACGAGAAGGTAGACAACGAAAATCAGGGGGCAGTTTCGTTTGTGTTACGGCAATGTGAATTACGGCGATATTCGCAGGAGAGTCATGCAAGTTGATCCAATGCCTGTGTGAGATCGGCNACGAGATCATCGATTGATTCGATACCTACTGATATTCGTACTAGGTCGTCAGGTACTTCAAGAGCGGATCCCGCTACCGAAAGGTGGGTCATGACACCTGGGTGTTCAATAAGTGATTCAACCGCTCCCAATGATTCTGCGAGTGTAAAGACTCGAGTCGAAGTAACAAGCTGTTCGGCCGCGTGTTGACCACCTGCTAATCGGAAACTGACCATTCCACCGAAATTTTTCATCTGCTTCGATGCAATATCGTGACCTGGGTGTTCGGGTAGCCCGGGGTAAAGGACTTGACTGACCGCGTCATGTGCTTNGAGCAATGAGACAATTCGTTGAGCGTTGTCACAGTGCCGATCCATCCGTACGGCCAGTGTTTTGACCCCTCGCATTGCTAGGTAACAATCAAACGGGCTAGGCACCGCACCAACAGCGTTCTGCACATAGACCAGGTCCTCGGCAAGGGACTCATGGTTAGTTGCGACAAAACCTCCCACGACGTCGCTGTGACCACCAAGGTATTTGGTCGCGGAGTGGACTACTACATCTGCCCCAAGGGCGAGAGGTTGCTGCAGATAAGGGGTGGCAAAAGTGTTGTCGACTACAACTATGCCCCCTAACTCGTGCACCAGGTCAGCGATGGTTCTGATGTCGAACACTGACAACATCGGATTCGTAGGTGTTTCGAGCCACACCATCTTTGTCTCTGACGTCCATACTTCTTTGATCTGATTGGGTTGTGTCAGATCGACTGCTGCGTTGGCTAATCCGGACTTTTTGCCGTGAACGCTGTCGATNAGNCGGAAAGTTCCCCCATACGCGTCATTGCCCAGCANAATTTGAGAGCCGGGTGAGAGTTGACGAAACAACGCGTCTTCGGCTGAAAGGCCGCTCGCGAACGCGAAACCGTATGCTGCTCCCTCTAACGAAGCTACGCATGCTTCATATGCGTGACGGGTTGGATTTCCGGTCCGTGAATATTCATACCCATGCTTAGGAGACCCGGGAGCATCTTGGGCAAAGGTTGTTGACAGCGCTATAGGTGTCACGACGCCACCTGTGCGCTCGTCGTGTGGTTGGCCAGCGCGAATAGCACGCGTTTCAAATCCGAACTGTTCTTGATCTTCGAATCCCGATAGAACGGGGTCTCCACCCATCATGTCGATGTCACCTCCTGGTCATCTTCTCAGATGTCCGAACCTGCTAGGTCTGATCTNGTTAACAAGCTACGTGGCTGTCCATCGTCAAGCACTAGAAGAACTTGCGAGTTTTCAAGTTTGGTAGCCGCAACTGTTAGGGACTCGCCTACTCCGACCGTAGGCATGTTCGGACCCATCACGTCCTGGACTTTTCGAGTAGATGGTTGGTCGGTCTTGGAGGATTCTTCTAGTAGAGAGTCTTGAAACACGGAACCCATTACCTCCGCTGCGGCGAGGGGCATCTCGCCGTTTGCTACTGGGATCCCTGGAAGGCCTCGTTCTTGCATTATCGAAATAGCTTCCTCAAGGTTGCTTTCAGGAGAAACGTAAGCCAACTCCGATTGGTCTTTCGTCCGCTGGTCAAGCAGGTCAGCGATCGTCGGCCCCTCTTGTCTTGAGAAGCCCATGTTTGCCATCCACGATTTGTCGAAAACCTTGCTCAAATATCCGCGTCCGCTATCAGGGATGAGAACGACGACTAAGTCTTGTGCCGTCAAATTTTCTGCGATTTGCAATGCCGCTGCTACGGCTGTCCCTCCAGAGCCTCCGATCAGGATGCCTTCTTCGACCGTAACCCGATGGGCCATCGCAAAAGACTCGGCGTCAGTCACTGCAATAGTGGAATCGACTATTGCGGGGTCGTATGTGTCAGGCCAGAAGTCTTCCCCTACGCCCTCGACAAGATACGGACGCCCGCTTCCACCGGAGTAGACGGAGTTGGTTGGGTCTGCAGCAATTATTTGCACATCTGGATTCTGTTCCTTGAGGAATCTACCGACGCCGGTAATTGTGCCTCCGGTGCCTGCCCCAGCTACGAAGTGGGTGATTTTGCCCTGAGTTTGTTCCCAGATCTCAGGACCTGTTGTCAGGTAGTNAGCTTTGGGATTTGCTTGGTTGTGATATTGATTCGGGCGATATGCGTTGGGGATTTCTGTAACCAGGCGTTCCGCTGTGGAGTAATAGGAGCGGGGGTCTTCTGGCGCTACCGCAACGGGACATACTACGACTTCGGCTCCGTATGCTTCGAGGAGTGCGACCTTTTCACTGCTTACTTTGTCGGTCATGACAAAAATGCATTTGTAGCCTCGTTGCGCTGCGACTATCGCTAGGCCGACTCCNGTGTTCCCAGAGGTCGGTTCNATAATCGTCCCGCCTGGCAGCAAGAGGCCAGCCTCTTCTGCTTCATCGATCATGGTCACGGCAGGCCGGTCTTTGGAACTTCCACCGGGATTAGTTGTCTCCAATTTGGCGACGATCGGACATNCAGTGTCTTTGCCAATTCGTGGGAGCTTGACCATCGGCGTCTTGCCAATGAGATCAAGCACGGAGTCAGCTATATCCAGGTCCTGATGATCCATGCTCCCAGTCTGCTTGTTCCCAGTCGCATTCGCACCGTTAACTGCAAGAACTGGCAGGGGTAGCCAGGCTATTTATCTGACGATCCGTCTTACCACTCGGCAGCTGAGAGAATTTAACTGCGAGTCCGGGCGTCTATTAGTTCAATATTTCTTTCGCAGCTTGTCTAAATTTTTCGACGTTGGCTTCTTTGACACCTTCGTAGCCGCGAATCATGTCGGGCAACTCAGCTATGCGTAACGCCTTGTCGTAACTGTCTAGGTGAAGATCTGCTACCACTGCTTCGATCATCCCCTGGTATTCGTCTACCAAGCCTCGTTCCATCTTGCGATGAGCGGTATTGCCGAAGATATCTAGCGGAGTTCCGCGCAGGAACTTCATTCGGCGAAGTACGGCGAATGCAACGTCGCCCGAGCGGCCAAGCCCGATTTTTTGTTCAAGTCCGAGTCGCTTCATAGAGGGGGGATGCAGCTTGTAGGTGACTTTGCTTCGATCTCCGAACTGGTCGCGGACTGCTTGTTGGAATGCCTTGGACCGGTGAAGTCGTGCGACTTCGTATTCGTCTTTATAGGCCATCAACTTGTAGAGGTAACGGGCATAAGCTTCAGACAATCGCGTATCTTGTCCGACGCTCGCTTCAGCCGTTCTCACTGCACTGACTCTTTCTACGTAGACCTTTGCATATTTAATGTTTTGGTACTCAACAAGGTCTGGCACTCGGATTCGCAGCAGTCGTTCAAGTTCTTCAGATGGTTCCGGAACGGAGTCGATGAGAACCTGAAGGGCTTCGGACACATTGTTTTTCCGGCTGACTTTCCCGACCCGTTCAATCCCTAATTTCTCGATGAAGCCAGGCTCAAGCACTATTTGGCGGCCGATTCGAAACGCTTGGGTGTTCATTTCGACTGCAACGCCATTGAGTTCGATGGCGCGTTCTATCGCTGCTGAACTAATGGGTACTACTCCGCTCTGGTAAGCAGAGCCGAGGACGATGATGTTTGCAGGCATGTGTGACCGGAACAGGTTGTCTGACAGGTTGCCAGCGTCGTAGTAGACATTTTTTTCGGGCACCGTAGCGCTATCGATTGATTGCTGTAGCGCTGACCATTCTGGGTAGTCAGCTGAGGTGTCGCGAACCATCGCTCCCGTAGGAACTTTGCTGGAAGATACAAGTGCGACGGTGCGTCCCGGCATTGCCTTCTCAAGGTTGGCTGGGTTTGTGCCGCTCAACAGGTCGAACACAATGTACGCGTCTGCTTCTCCTGTGGCGATTTTGTTGGCTTCTCCTAGCTCTAGTTCACTGTCTGGACGTCGAATCTTGAGGTTGGACACAACTGGGCCGCCTTTCTGAGCAAGGCCAGTTTGGTCAAGTCCGTGCGCTTCTTTGCCATCCAAAAGAGCTGCTGTAGCTAGTAGTTGGTTGACCGTAACGACACCGGTTCCGCCAATGCCGATCATCAAAACATTGCCTTCGTCAAGGCGGTTGGGTTCGGGTTGGTCGTCTTTGATTTCGGCTACTGCCAGCGTCGACTTCTCAGGAACGACGCCAGCGGGCTCCACTTCTATAAATGCCGGGCAGTCGCCGTCAAGACAGGTGAAGTCCTTGTTGCAAGAAGATTGGTGGATAGCTGTCTTTCTACCGAACTCGGTTTCTACTGGCTGTACTGAAAGGCAGCTAGATTTTTCTCCGCAGTCTCCGCAACCTTCGCACACGGCTTCGTTGATGAACACCGCCATTGTTGGTTCGGCGACTTTGCCTCGTTTGCGATCGCGTCGTAATTCTGCTGCACATGGTTGGTCATATATCAAAACTGTGCATCCTGGCGTGTCGCGAAGGATTCGTTGTGCTTCGTCGAGACGGTCGCGATGCCACACTTCGGTACCTTCGGCGAAGTGTGGGTTTTCTCCATATTTTTCGGTGTCATGGGTTAGGACCATGACCTTTGTGACTCCTTCGGCCTCAAGCGAACGAGTCAATTCTGGGACTGTCATTCCGCCGTCGACGTCCTGTCCACCGGTCATTGCAACGGCTGCGTTATAGAGGATTTTGTATGTGACGTTGGTGCCTGCAGCAACAGCTTGCCGAACGGCGAGCGATCCAGAGTGGTGGAATGTTCCGTCGCCAATGTTTTGGAATCGGTGCTCCATGGTGACAAACGGTGCAGCGCCGACCCATTGAACGCCTTCTCCTCCCATCTGGGTGGTGCCTTTCACGTTGCGGGTCGGTGTCATCGATGCCATGCCGTGACAGCCAATTCCCCCGCCAGCTTCAGAGCCTTCTGGGACCCAGGTGGAGCGGTTGTGGGGGCAGCCTGAACAGAAATTGGGTGTTCGGTTCGATTGTTTCTTGTCGTCGGGTTCACCAAGTGCCACCGGTATGGTGACGCGTTCACGTACGGCTGGGCCTACTGCGTCTTCTCCCAACCGACCCACAAGGAATGGCCGAATTTTGCGTGCGATGAGGTCCGCGTCCATCTCGCCATGGCCGGGGAACCAGAACGAGTTTTCTGCGTCGCGTTTTCCAAGAATGGTTGGCGCGTCAGTAGTTCCATAAAGAATTTCGCGCATGAACATCTCGATGAAGGCTCGCTTTTCTTCGACTACGACAATGGTGTCGAGACCTCGAGCGAATTCGCGGACGCCGTTGGCTTCAAGGGGCCAGACAACAGCTGGTTTGTAGAGCCTTACCCCGCGTTGTCTCAGGGCGGCTTCGTCAAGACCCATTCGATCCAGCGCTTCACGGAGGTCGTAATAAGTCTTCCCGGCTGCTACGAGGCCTATCCGGGCGTCGGAGGTAGCTCCGCATACGGTGTCGAGTTGGTTGAGACGAGTGAATGCGTCGGTTGCCTCCATTCGACCTTCATGAATTTCCAGTTCTTGACGGACGGCGAAGGGTCCAAATAAGGCGTCCTGTTGGGTGTGTTGCCAGGGAGTGCCGTCCCATTCGAAGTCTGGGCGTTGCATCTGGACTCGACCGGGGCCTACCTTGATGGTTGAGTAGCCATCTGCCACGTTTGTCACAATTTTCAGTGACACCCATAGGCCGCTGTAACGCGAGAGTTCGTAACCAATGCGGCCGTAATCGGCCACCTCTTGAACGGTTCCCGGGTACAGGATGGGTGTTTGAAAATGAAGCAGCGCGAACTCAGATTCGGACGCCAGAGTTGATGATTTAGATGCGGGATCATCGCCCGCTACTAGTAGTACGCCGCCTTTAGGGTCAACTCCACATACGTTGGCGTGCCGGATAGCGTCACCGGAGCGATCCACACCGGGGGCTTTTCCGTACCACATCCCCAACACACCATCGAATTTTCCATCGAAGTTGCGATTGGCTAATTGTGAGCCCCAAACGGTGGTAGCGCCAAGATCTTCGTTAAGGCCAGGAACGAACTGAATGTTGTTTTCGGCTAGTTCGTCAGCATTGCCGAGCATGAGGGAGTCGATGCCTCCCAAAGGGGAACCTCGGTAACCAGACACCATGGCAGCATTGTTCAGACCATCTCGTTTATCGGCGCGCAACTGGTCCAAAAGAACCCTCAGAAGCGCCTGAACTCCCGACATAGCGACGTCTCCCTCGCTACGTGTGAATCGATCCTCTAGTTTGAAGTCAGCTAACGCCATCGTGTCCCCTCCTGCGTCGAAAACAGATTACTAGCGGCAGAGTGTCATCGCCTCCCCATAGCTAAGAGATCAGTGAATCAAGCTCGATTGTTGTTACTGGGTAAGCGCGTCGCTAGCAGCAATGCAAGCCCGTTTGCTATGCCTGAAAGCAAGAAAGCCCATCTGTAGTTGCCCAAAGCGTCCCGCAATACCTGGGCTGTATAAGGACCAATAGCGGCCATAGTTCCCGCTGTGGCGAAGATTCTTCCGACGATAGAACCTGCGTGGGCGCGCCCAAAGAAGTCTGCGACGAGTGGGGGGAAGACCACCACTCCCCCTCCATAGGCAAATCCAAACGTTGCTGCCGATAGATACAGCAACCACAGCGAGTTAGCGCCAGCCATCCCGAGAAAAGAGGCTGTCTCTAAGAATAAGGCCAACATGACTGCATTTTTTCTGCCAATGCGATCGGAGACCGGCCCCATTACCAGGCGGCCGATGAGCCCTCCAATTCCTATCGCTGAGATCACAGTTGAGGCTGTTTGCAATGACGCGCCGAGGCTCTGAGCGAATTGCACGCCATGAACAAACGGAACGAAGACCGCAACGAAAGTAAGTGCGTACATCCCAAAAATTTTCCAATAGGTGCGACTCCTCCATGCTTCAGCAGGAGTCATCCCTTCTTCGAGATCCTCAGTTAGGCCACCAGTTGGCTCAATTCGACCATCTGGTTTTTGGCCTACTCCTTCTGGGTCTCGTTCGAGAACAATCGAGCTCAGCAACATACAGACACCGCCCGTCAGCGACATCGCCAGAATCGCAACCCGCCATCCATACGCTGATACGAGAACGGCTGCAATCGGGGGAACCAGGATGTTGGCAAGACTCCCGCCTGCGGTTGCTATTGCTGTCGCGAATCCTCGTCTCACTACAAACCAGCGCACAACCGTTGCGTTGCATGGCACCCAAGAACAACTCATTCCAAGAGGAGCGACGATGGCCATTCCTATTGCGACGACGATGATGTTGTTTGCGGTAGCCCACAACAAGTACCCACTTGTGAGGAGGACCGCTCCCACTGCTACGACGGGCCTTGGCCCCATACGGTCGGTCAGCCATCCGCTTATGGCAGATAATGCGCTGTATAGACCTATGTAGATAGCGAAGATCAGTTGGAGCCGATTTTCGGACCATCCCGTGTCATGAACCACGTCTCCCACGAAGGTGCCGAAGCTGAACTGGATTCCGTAAACGACGAACAGGACGGTGAATGCTGCGCCAACGATGCGCCACCCGAAGAATTTCTGTTCGACTGGCTTAACGGAGAAGATCACGACGCCGACTAGCGATCCCCCGGAGCCATATAAAACCAGATCGGATTATTTTCTCCAGCGTCGGCCATGGCTTGCCTCGCCGCCATGACTACTTTGCCAGCTTCAGTGTGATCTAGGAACCATCGGGTTCCCGCCCACGCTGACGGGGCGTGGTCTGATAACGCTAGAGCCGCTGTTTCGTAATATCCGCGAATGTCCTGACTCACTCGTGACGGAATTCCCGGTATCCCGGCCTCTTTCCATGAAGTACCTTCAGCAACTCTCACGAACGCTTCTATTGCGGTTGTTATGTCGTCAACTTGAACAGCTCTCCCGGCGCCAACTCGGTTCCCGTATTTGGCGATCGCGCGTTCATAGGCGGGCCTCAGCCCGTTGGCCTCGTCCACCGCTGGGTGAGCGTCGGGGTCATGGCGGGGAGGCATCGGGCACGCCAGAACTTCGCTTTCGTCGTCGGGAATAATGACGTCATATTCAGCAAAGATGGGTTCTGGACTCTGCAGCATTTCGAATGCGGTTGCTAGGACCCGATGTTGAAATTCTGGATCGCCTGGAACTCCTAAGGGCCTACCCAGGGGAAAATCACACCAAAGACCGCGTGGCGGCGCGGTGCTCTCTATCTGATTCTTAATGGAGCCAAGGGCGACAGTGGCGATGCCTTCAGCTTCGAAAATGTGGGCGAGCGTACTCACGGTACGCGTGCACAAGGGTCAAACAGGAGTTAACAGAACGATGTCAACACCCTGTTCTTTTAGGAATTTGGCTCCTGCGGGACCGCTGTCCATTTTTATTGCAGATAGCTCAAATTGATTGCCCGCGTAGGCGAGATGTTCGTCTGCTACAGAGCCGATCACTCCTTGGGCAGCTAGTTCATCTAAGCGGTCGATCGGAAAAACTGTATTGATATCTAGTGCGAATCCTGTTGCGTCGAAGTTAGGACTCCAATGCCCCATTACGTAGTCTCTTGTTTCAGATTGCAGTACCCGATACCCCGTATCCGTCGGCGAGAAATCTTCGTCGTCGGGGTGATGTAGGGAGGCCGAAGTGACTATCGCCACCTTGGCCTCAGAGAGTGGTACAGGTTCGGTAAACGCTGTTTCGTCAAATTCGACTGCGTCGAGGTTCGCTGTCATCGCTTTAATATCGCTGTCGGCCATGGTGCCGAGCCTAGGCCAGTCGTAACTCCATTGCAGATTCCACTATCGGCGGTCGACCGATAGCAGGGCGACACCTGTAACAACTAGTGCACCGCCAAGCATCTCGAAAGTTCCGAGCCGGTCACCGACGAGTAGCCAACTGAAGAGCACTCCGAAGAACGGTGTTAAGTACGCGACTGCAGCGCCTTGGATCGCGGGGGCACGTCGAAGCACACTTGCGAACAGGTAGAAGGTGACTGCAAGGGATGGGATACCTGCATAAAGCAAGGGCAGCGCTAGCCCCCATCCCATGGAGGTATCAGACCAGTCTTCTACGAATGGAACAGCTAGGTGAAGACATATTGCAGAAAAGGTGATCTGAAGCGCGACCAACATCAATGGGCTGATTTCTAAGGCGCCGGGTAATCGTTTGTTGAGCACTGCTCCTGCTGCCCAACTGATACTAGAAATTAATGAAAAGACGATACCTAAGGTGGTGTTGCCAGACCCAAAGGCTGGGATAGCGAGGCATACCGCCCCGAACAGGCCGATTAGTAATCCGAAATAGCCCCGGCGTCCTGGTAGCTCAGTAAGAACTATCACTGCGATTATCGCTGTAAACAGCGGCATAGTTGCCGAAAGCATCGCTGCTAGGCCCGGCGAAAGACGCGAAATCCCGAGAACAAGGAAACCACTTGACACCGTCGTTATAGCAAGGGAGATCCACCAAACAGCCATCCACTGTTGACGGTTTTGGGGCAACTTTTCTCCGCGAAGCATGGCTATTGCCAATAGAAAGGGAGCGCCCACAGATGTTCGAAGCGCGGCCAAAGCGAGTGGCGTGGTGTGGTCTAGAGCCCACTTCATCACGGTGTAGTTGAGTCCTATAAGTAGCGCTGTGAGTACGACCAGAGCAACTGTTATGGAACTAGAGGAGGCGGCAATTTTGGGTTCGAGCCCGCCCTGCTTCTTCACGCTCCCTCTAAAAGATCGAGAGATCTTCTACGAAGTCGTCGCATCCCATTTAGCCACCGATCAGGGTCCGAAGCTTTGCGTTCTGTGTAGGTTTGGACTTCCGGGTGAGACAGGATCAGGAACTCTTCGTTACGCATCGCTTGCGTGATTTTGTCCGCGACGAAATCAGCTTCAACTATCCCATCGGTTCCACCGTCGCCCAGTTGTCGAGGCGCCATAGCGGTGTTGACTCCCTGAGGACATAGAACTGACACTCGGATACCGTCATCGCCGTGAGTTATAGCAAGGGTCTCAGCCAATTTGATGCATGCAGCTTTGGTGACTGAGTAAGGGGCTGAACCAACTGCTGCGAGAAGACCCGCTGCGCTCGCGGTGTGAACCAAATAGCCCTCTCCTTGTGCCGTCATGGAAGGCAACACAGCGCGAGCGGCATACACATGAGACATTACGTGCAGTTCCCATTGTGACTGCCAAGCCTCGTTGGAAGCCTCTACGCCTCCTTCTGCCCCTGCGCCGGCATTCGAAAAGAAGATGTCGACCGGGCCGTTTGCGGTTTCAGTATCGTCAACGAGTTGACTTACAGCCTCTTCATTGGTGACGTCTAGACCCACGCCAACGCATCCAAGTTCTTCAGCTACTTGAAGTGCTGCTGCTTCGTTGTAGTCAGCCACCACTACTTGCCTAGCGCCCTCTGACATCCATTTGCGGGCTGTTGCCGATCCAATGCCGCCACCGCCGCCGGTGATAATTGCTACACGATCTTTAATTTCCATGCCTTGAACCTAGATGGAAGAAGCAACCAGTTGCTTAACTTTCGGCAACTCCGTTTTTGGTTCTCATCGCCGCATAGGCAACCTCATCTGATTGCGCTGCACCTAGAAACCTGCCCGGGCTCGCCCCATCAACGTGGCCCATGATGCCTTTATACAGAGTGAACCCACACAAAGAAGCCAAACGCTCAGGCATCTCTTTCACATCTTGAGGGGAAAGGCTGTAGTACTGGTTTTGTTGCTGACGCATATACCCCTGGCAGTATTGAACGCTGATTCCTAATCTCCAGTCATCTTGTGTGGTGTTGGCACCACCGCAATGCCAAGTTCCGCCGTTGACAATCAGAATTGACCCGGCTTCCATCTCCGCGGGTATGTGTTGCACCTCTTCCCCTTTGCGGGGTTCGTGGTCAAATTTATGGGAGCCGGGGACTATGCGAGTGGCTCCATTGTCAGCCGTAAAGTCGGTAAAGGCCCAAATGGTGGTCACCATGAATGGAATCCGAGGCCTACTCACGCTTACCAGACCATCGTCGCTGTGCAACCCCTGGTGGACTTCTCCAGGACCTATATGCATGCACGTGGTTCCAGACAGGAGACACTCCTCATCTAGCAAGTGTTCGGCGAAGGGAAGCACGTTGTGATGAACGGGAAGCTTCCAGAACACCCGGTCCTTAGCTAACAAGTTGTACATGCGCTTAGTAGCGAAGCCCTCCGCTCGGTTTCCTCGGGGTTGCACATCATGTTCTTTTTCCAACTGAGTTACCGAGTTTCTGACCTCTTCGAGCAAATCTTGGTCGATGGCATTTTTTACGATGCAGTAGCCCTGTTCTTCTATGAGGTCGAGATAACCAGACAGTGTCGCTGAATCCATGCACCGATTCTTACAGCTTGGGGACACCGTTCGCACTTTCCTGCGAGACTGATCCTTATGAGTGCCCTGTCGCCACCTAGGCGGATGATTTTGAACGCATTCACTATGAACTGTGTGAGCCACATCCAACAAGGGATGTGGAGCAGAAATGACACTCGCCAAACCGAGTTCAATTCTTTGGAACCGTGGTTAGAGTTAGCCCGCATTGCCGAGAAGGGTTGTCTAGACACCATTTTTCTTGCTGATGTTATGGGTCTGTACGACAACTACGAGGACGGAGCCGATACGTCTTTTAGGGAAGCCATGCAGGTCCCCGTTAACGACCCCATGCTTCTTATTCCGGCCATGGCTTCAGTCACTCGACATCTAGGGTTTGCGTTCACAAGTTCCGTCTTGCAAGCCCATCCGTTTACCTTTGCTCGCCAGTTGTCGACTTTGGACCACTTGACAGAAGGCCGAGTGGCATGGAATGTCGTTACCTCCTATCTACCGAACGCTGGCAGCAACCTCGGTTTTGATGGTTTGCCGCCACACGATGAACGTTATGAGCGAGCCGAAGAATATTTAGAGGTCGTGTACAAGCTCCTTGAGGGAAGCTGGGCCGACGATGCCGTGGTCCATGACCGAGATCGGCGCGTTTACGCAGAGCCCGACCGTGTTCGCGCGATCAATCATCGCGGCCCTTACTTCCAGGTGGCTGGGCCCCACCTTTCCTCACCGTCTCCTCAACGAACGCCGGTGCTTTTCCAGGCTGGTATGTCCGAACGAGGCCGGACGTTCGCGGCTCAGCACGCAGAATGCATTTTTGTTGTGGGGTCATCTCGTAGCGCAGCAACCTTGGCACAGGATTTACATAAGCGAGCTCACCTTCAAGGGCGGTCAAACACCGACATGAGACTTATTGGAGGGGTAGCGCCCATTGTCGGAGGAACAGAGAGTGAAGCTTTAGATAAGCAAGCTGATTATGAAGAAAGTCTTTCTATCGAGGCAGGATTGGCTCATATCAGCGGGAACCTCGGGGTTGATCTGGGCGGTATCGACCCAGATCAACCTCTAGAGAGCTTTCGAACCGAACGAGTTCAAGGATTCATCAAGAACCTGCTCGACTCAGCACCGGCTGGCACTAGGACTATGGGCGATTTGATCAAGTCAAATTTAGCTGGAGCCTGGCTTACGGGATCCGTTGAGCAAGTGGCAGACGAATTGGAGCGACGATTTCACAGCGGCTTGGACGGGTTTAACCTCACCTATACGGTGACCCCAGGAACCTTTGTTGACTTCATAGAAGGGGTAGTGCCAATCCTCCAGGAAAGAGATTTAGTTCAACGCGAATACGCGTCAGGCACACTCCGAAAAAAACTATTCGGACAAGATCGTCTTCCCTCGAGCCACCCTGCGGCCGCTGTTCGCTTTTAACCCATGGGTTAACTGAATCGCGCTTTTCCGCTCTGCCAAGCCAAAAAGGTTGCTATTAACGAGAGAAGAAGCAATGAGGCCCAGGCCGTTCCGTAGGACCCGGTGACATCAGCGACTAAGCCAGTCAAAAATCCACCAACGGTCAGACCAGTCATGAACCCCATTACAACACGACCGCTAGCGCGACCAGAAGCTTGTTGGGGTACACCGATGATCACATACAGCATTGCTACGGCGTTCCAGGCGTTTAGACCAACTGCGGAAATTACAGCCACAGGCCACATAATCCAAGATCCCACCGCCACCGCTATGCACAGCATTGCCATGACTAAAGCTGTCAACGATGATTGAACAGCAAGCGCAACCGGCGGTCTTATTCGGTGCTCTGCTAGGTGGGCCCAAATGATTCGCGTGCCAATAGCAATTCCCCCAGGAAGACCTGCCACTAGTCCGGCAGCTACGTTCGACATATTCAACGCGTTTTCTGCGAATAGGACTGTGTAGCGTCCAACTCCCCCTACTACACAGCCCATACACAGGGCGTACAGCGCGATTAGCGAAACTGACCTGGGAAGCTGCAAGGTTGAAGACTTTCCATCGATAGGAAAGCTTGATTGAGTTCGATCTCGGCTGTCAGGGAGGGCTACCGCTGTCAGAGCAGCCACCAAGATAGCCAGCACAGCGTATAGCCCTATCGCTACACGCCAGTTAAGCCAGATACTCAAAGCTGGAAGCGTGAACCCACCTAATAAGATGCCGAGCTGCACGCCCGATTGCTTGATGCCCGTCATTTTCCCTCGATGACCTGGTGCAGCCCTTTCTGCTACGAGCTTGTTCGTTGCCGGGTTGCAAGCTCCCTGCCCGTAGCTGGAGACAAAGAGGCCAAATATCAATACGGAGGCAGATGGAGCGCAGGCCAAGATGAGTAGGCCGATACCCGAAGACAGTAAGACCAGAACGCATGACCACTTGCCTCCGTGTCGATCGCTCAGCCGGCCAGATATAGGCGCGAATACTGCACCGAACGCGGTGTTAACAGCTACTCCTGCACCGAACAGCGTCAGTGACATCGTGAGGTCTTCTGCTAAGGCATTGGCTACTACTGCTGTACCCACAATTGGAAAGGCACCGAGTGCCATGGTCAACACCAAGACGGTTATCAGCAACGCTGTGTTCATGGGTCCCGACGAATTAGTTGGATCATCAGACAACAGCACGGCTAGCACCCTACGCTGATCGACTATGTCCAAGCGTCAAGTTCTCATTCCTATTTCTGCTTACGAAAGAATCCGTTCTCGACTCGATAATTCCCAGCACGACTTTGAGATTCTCTGCTGGTCTGCCAACGAGGTCACTCATCCCGATGGGTCGATAGTAGCTAGGTCAGATTTCAGACCTGAGATCGGGTGGATACCGATTGATCTACTGTTCGCTGGCATATCTGAAGGAATGAGCGTTCCCGACTTTTTGCTATTCGCTGATGCTCTGGTTGAGTGCGGGACCGTTGAGTGGGTCCAGTCTTGTCTAGCTGGAGCGGATGCTCCACCCCTGCAGAAGATTCTCTCCGCGGGAATTCGTCTCAGCAACAGCGACTCCCCCAACGCTGGGGTTGCCGAGTACACAATGGCCGCGATTATGAATGTTGTTCATGGCTGGGGCGAACGTGCTGACGATCAAAGAAGTGCTCGGTGGAATCAAAAGAGTTGGACCGAGATCAATGGCGGAACATGGTTGATTGTGGGTTTCGGTTCCATAGGAGGGGAAATAGCAAAAAGAGCACGGCCGTTTGGCGTTCATATTGTTGGGGCCCGACGAACCGCGACCGATGACGGCCGGGCGGATCGTATGGTCACCATGGATGAACTCCCGAGCGTTTTACCTTCAGCGGACGTGGTAGTCGTTGCGTGCCCGCTAACTGACCAAACACGCGGCTTGGTTGACAAACTGTTCTTAGACCAAATGCGCAACGGGTCCATTCTTGTAAATGTGTCGAGGGGGCCGGTAGTCGACACTGGTGATCTTCTTGAAGTACTTGATGCAGGAAGGTCGATAAGAGCAATCCTTGACGTGTTCGATATCGAGCCGTTGGAACCGACTAGTCCTCTTTGGAATCACGAAGCTGTCACGTTGACTTCTCACATAGCTGGAGCCGGATCTGGTATTACAAAGCGAGGTGATGACGTCTTTATTGAACAATTAGACGCTTACCTTGCCGGACGTGAACTGCGATTGGAGCTCAAGCCATGAAGTCAGAAACGATGCTGCCGCTCGGCAAAGTTGATCCAGGTTTACGAGAACCTGATACGCCACTCGATGTTCGAACTATCGCAGAGGGAGCGGAGCAAATTGAGTTCTTGGGATACGACGGCATCGCTGTCGAAGAATGCAAAGACGACCCGTATCAGCAATTGACTCTTGCTTCGGTCAATACCAATGAACTCGAACTGGCGACCTCCATCGCGATGGCATTTCCGCGATCACCAACGATCACTGCTATGTCTGCGTGGACCCTGCAGAAGGTGTCATCTGGCCGACTAATTCTGGGGCTCGGCTCGCAAGTGCGCGGGCATATAAAGCGTCGGTATGGAATGGAATGGACCGCGCCTGCTCCGCGGATGCGCGACTACATCTTGGCGATGAAGGCTGTGTGGCGTTGTTGGCAGGATCGCGAACCTCTGAATCACGATGGCGACCACTACAAACTGGACCTGATGGTGCCGCTTTTTGATCCTGGACCAATCGACCATCCAGACATACCGATACATATTTCCGCTATCAACACGAATATGTGCGGGGTTGTGGGCGAGGTGGCTGATGGAATCCGGCTACACCCGGTTTGCTCGCCGAAATTCATTGCTGAAGTGATGGTTCCGGCGGTGGAGAGGGGTGCTGATAGGAGTCGACGTAACGCTGACGATATTGACTGGTGTATGAAACCTTTGATTGCGACGGCGCCTGATGAAGCCAGCCTTCATCAGGTAGCTGAAAGCGTTCGAGCCAGAGTCGGCTTTTATCTCGCTACGCCCGCCTACAAAGCAGCGTTTGAGGTTCATGGCTGGGGTGATCAAGTGGATCAGGCAGCTTCATTTTCTAGGGAACAGCGCTGGGATGAGATTCCTGCGTTGGTGAGCGACGAAATGTTTCACACAATCGCGACTGTTGGCACGTACGACAGAATTGCTTCATTGTTGAACGAACGATTCGGGAGTCTGATAGACCGAATTGAATTCAGCATTCCGGTCAACAACTCCGACGATGCAGATTTGTTGACCTCGATGCTTAAGGAACTACGCGAGAGCGACAGCTTGAGACCTTGAACGAAACGTGACGATGTAGTTTTCGCGGCCTAACAGGGTCATCCCGCTTCAGAATGAGTTACGGCTTCTTCGCCCATCCATTCCCGAAGCGTGTTCTTTAGTTTGGTTTGTTGTATGAAGATGTCATGTTCGGGACCTGAGGCGTTGGCTGACTGCGGGGCCTTCAGATAGAACGACAACCACTCCTGCACTCCAGATTCACCAGCTCGTTGGGCCAAATCGAGGAACAGTGCCAGGTCTAGGACGATGGGTGCAGCCAATATGGAGTCTCGACAGAGGAAATCAATTTTGATCTGCATTGGGTAACCAAGCCATCCAAAGATGTCGATGTTGTCCCAGCCTTCTTTATTGTCTCCCCGGGGCGGGTAGTAATTTATTCGGACTACATGGTCGATGTTGCCGTACAAGTCCGGATAAACCGACGGCTGCAATATGGTGTCCAAGACTCCTAGTTTCGATACTTCTTTGGTTTTGAAGTTTTCTGGATCGTCTAATACTTCTCCGTCTCGATTGCCAAGAATGTTGGTGCTGTACCACCCTCTGAGGCCCAACATCCTCGCCTTTAAGCCTGGCGCTACAAGTGTTTTCATGAGAGTTTGCCCGGTCTTGAAATCTTTCCCGGCGATAGGAACGCCGCGGCGTTCCGCTAGCTCAATCATGCACGGCAAGTCGACACTGAGGTTGGGTGCTCCGTTGGCAAATGGAACGTCGCTCATTAGAGCTGCATATGCGTAGATTTGGCTGGGAGAAATATTCTCATCGTTTGCGGCCAGCGCATCTTCGAAAGCTTCGAGAGTGTCGTGGATTGAAGTTGCCTCTTGATAGGCCTCGGTGGAGCCGCACCAGACCATGACAAGTCGGTCGCAATCATTGTCGATTCGAAAACGTTCGATGTCGGCCATCAGAGCTTGTGCTTGATCTAATTTTGAATCCAGTGCTTTGACCCGATTCCCGTCGAGCTTCTTGACCCATCTTTGGTCAAACACGGCGTCCATCGCGACAATGCCTTCCAACTCAGCGGAAATAGCTGCAAGATCTCGGTCTTCTAAGACTCCTGCAGCCTGGGCTCCTTCTAGGGCGTTGGGGGTAATTGGGTCCCATCCACCAAACACAAGGTCATCTAGACCCGCTAGAGGAACAAAATCTTTAATCAAGGGGTTGCGCTCATCGTCTTTTTTGCCGAGTCGAATGTGCGCCATTTGTGACACTGAACCAATGGGGGCAGCTAGCCCTTGTCGTGCTGCGAGAACTCCAGCGATAAAGGTGGTCGCTACGGCGCCCATTCCGGGCGTAAGCACTCCTAGCTTTCCGGTGGCTGGTGCGATGTTGATTGTGGTCATACTCAAATCATAAGTATTTATATACTTTTATGTTCTTATATTAAGATATTCTTATCTTTATATTGATGATGGTGATCTAATGGCTCCAACCCGTATCGGCCTCCCCGACATCTCGATGACCCAGATGGAATATTTAGTTGCGGTTCAAGAAACTTCGACTTGGGCTAACGCAGCTCAAGCATTAGGAGTTAGCCAATCGGCATTGTCTCAGGGGCTAGCTGAGCTTCAGCGTCGGCTGGGTATCGAACTCTTCACTTGGGACGGTCGCAGACGATCGCCTACCTCCGCTGCAACAGAAGTTACCGAACACTTTCGCCGGATATTGGCACTCACGAGTGACCTGTCTAGATGGACCGATCTAGTTCGCGCCGGGTCTGCCGGAAAATTGAGAGTCGGGATGATCGACGCAGCCGCTGTGGATCATTTCGGTGATGCGTTGAAAGAATTTCGTGAAAACTCCCCTGAATTGGATTTGCACATAACTGTGGGCCCCTCAGGGCAACTACTTGAAGATCTCGCTAAAGGAGATCTCGATGTCTCAGTATGTGTGGGAGCTGACCGGACCGGCTTCGCCCAAGTGTCTCTCTTGGAAGAGGATCTGTACATCTACGCCCCACCTGAAACAAAAGCTTGTGCATCGGAGAATTGGGGGCCTTGGGTCACGTTCCCAAGAGGTTCCGTAACCAGAGATCTTATTGAGAATGCACTTCGTTCCGCTGGCGCCCCGTTCAGCGTCGTCGCGGAGTCAAACCAGCCCGAAGTGCTCAGTGAATTGGTACACATTGGAATGGGATGGACAGTCCTCCCTCGCATGCAAGCTGAGCGTCCTCCCGCTTCTCTAATCCCAATCCATAAGACTCCGCTCCTAAAACGAACACTCTCCGCAACAACTCGTGAAACTGGCCTGACCAACCCAGCAGCATCGGATCTCATAGCCAAGCTGCAGCAAGAAGCTAAAAACTTGACTCTAAAGCAACGGAAGTCGGGCCCGTAAGCCGCGTCTGCGGGTCACCTACTTGTTGAGTTCCTTAAGTGACTATGTATCGCGTCAATCACGACAGGCCACAAAGGCTCAGGCATGTCATGGCCCATATCGCTCATAAGTAGATAGTTCGCTCCAGGAATAACGTCGGCCGTCCGCTCTCCGAGCTCCGGTAACAGCAGGCGATCGTCGCGTCCGTGGATCACCAACGTCGGTACCTTCATCTCTGCCAAGGCCGGTTCCCGGTCGCCACTAGCCAACATTGCTGCTATCTGTCGCCCAGAGCCATCCGGGTAGTTGCAACGGTCATACGAAATTGCGGCATGCTCTTTGGCAAGTTCAGGGTCAAAGTATTTCTTACTAGACCAAATTGAATACTCCGTAGCGTAGGCAATGTGCCCAGCTCTATCTGTAGGTGTTGGAGCCAACAACAGCGCAAGCGACTCGTCGGGGATACCAATCACTTCTCGGGTACCCGTAGCGGACATGATTGACGTGAGGGAAAGCACTCGATCGGGCCGATCAATAGCCATGGTTTGCGCAATCATGCCCCCTAGAGATGCCCCCACAATGTGAGCCGCTTCGATGCCAAGCTCGTCTAAAACACCGAAAGCATCGTTAGCCATGTCAGATAGGTCATAAGGGGTGCCGGAAACCTCTTTCCCATCAAGCGCTGCCGCAACTAAGGAAAGAAAGTCAACTTCAACCCCATCTAATTTGGTTGAGAGCCCAGCATCGCGGTTATCGAACCTAATGATTCGGAAACCACCATCGGCGAGCCTCTGACAAAAGTCCTCATGCCAATGAATGAGCTGAGCCCCCAAGCCCATCACCAAAAGGATCGCCGGATCATCTTGCGCCCCAATAGTTTCGTACTCCAGCTCTATCTCCCCAACGATGGCGCGAGGCATTAATGACCACCTACCGGGGTAAATCGCGCCTGGAGGTGTTTCACCCCATGGATAAATGATGATTGAAGTGGATCGGGCTCACCAACAGCATGAATATCCGGCAATCTGCGGAAAAGCTCTCGGAACATAACCGTAATTTCTCGCCGCGCGAGGTGAGCCCCCAAACAAAAGTGCGGGCCGGGTCCCCCGAATCCGCACTGAGAGTTGGGGGCGCGTTCGATGTTAAATCTGTAGGGATCTTCAAAGACAGCGGGGTCGCGGTTGGCGGCAAGGTAAAACATTGCGACCTTGTCACCCGCCGAGAGTTCTTGCTCCCCCAACACCGTGTCTTGAGTCACCGTACGACGCATATATGTAACCGGACTCGCCAACCTGACTATTTCCTCAACCGCTGTCGGAGCGAGAGTTTCGAAATCACTCGCCCACATGGCTTTCTGCTCCGGGTTGTCAGTCAGGTACTTCAACCCCCAAGAGATTGCGTTTCGAGTTGTTTCATTACCTGCAACAACGAGCAAAACAAAGAAACTCGCCAAATCAGCTTGATCTAAGTGGTCCCCATCAAGTTCTGCATTGACAAGCACGCTGGTCAAATCGGTGCCGTCCCCTCCCCTTTTCGCTTCGGCTACTTCAGTCATTAATTCAGCAAGTTCAGCTCCGGCGTTGAGGAGTGCCGTAATAAAGTCCACTCCTTCGGGAGCAAACTCAGGGTCACCAACCCCCAAGATGATGTTCGTGTTTTTGAACACCATGTCGTATTCCGAGTCAGGTACTCCCATTAAGTCGCACACAATTTTGAGTGGCAAAGCAGCTGCGACGTCCGTGACGAAATCACATTCACCTCGTTCGGAGATTTCGTCAACGATGTTCCCTGCAACCGTTTGTACCGATCCCTCTAGAGCGCCGAGCATCTTGGGTGTGAAGCCTTTGGAGACAATCCGGCGCAGCCGAGCGTGTCGGGGATCATCCATCGCAATCATCGAACTGAAAAACTCCAAAAACTCTGGCGGTAAATCAGTAATAGTGATTCCATGAGCGGAGCTAAAAATCTCGGCGTTCCGAGAGACTGCGGCTATATCCTCATGGCGCGTAACACACCAATAGCCCGGTCCTGGTTGCAAATATGGATTATCAGGAAGAGGCTCTTCAAACCAGTCAAGGGGTGCTTCAGCATGCAACCGAGCGATACCCGCGTCGCAGTCTTCAGCAGATTGCAACCAATACAACGGCTCCATCAGGTTGGGGTGGGTCGTATTCCAATTCCGCATGCAGTGACGCTAACACCCGCAATTCTGAAAGCATGAAACCGTGACCGTATCTAACCTAAGTCCTGCCGAAATTGTCGACCGATACACAGAAAAGATCTACCACCAACGCGATCTGAGCGCCTTGGAGGCTTTAGTCGCTGACCCCATGATCCGGCACGAGCCTGACGGCACCCGAATAGCGATGACTCTTGCGGAAGCCACTCATCGCATTGCGTCATTTCATCAACAGTTCCGATCGATGCGATTCACGAATAGGAAACTCATTGAGGACGACCAATCAGTTGCATCGGCCTACGAGGCAGACTTAGTTGATGAGAACGGCGAAGTCTCTACTATCTGCGGGATAGAAATTTTTACTGTTCGGGAGGGGCGAATCATAGAAGTCTGGAACGCTCCTGCAGGCAATGGGTCTTGGGGATGACACTTCACAACTACATAATCCATGGAGCGGGAGGCATTGGCTCTGTCATCGCAGCCCGTCTAGCTAGCGCTGGCAAGCGGGTCCAATTAGTCGCCCGAGGAGCACATCTTCAAGCTCTCCAAAGACAGGGGCTGATACTTATTCAGAACACTGTCGGAACATGGGATCTTCCAGCTGAAGAAACAGCTGATCGTCTTGAGGTCGATCAAAACACGGTGGTTCTCCTCGCAATGAAAACTGATGACACATTCGAGGCTGTCAATCAGCACTCTTCTCTTTACAGCGACCTACCGATGGTGTGCTGCCAAAATGGGGTCACTAACGAGGAGTGGCTGTCGACTCAGGGTTACAAAACCTATGGCTGCACGGTAATGGTGGGCGCGGGCATAGTTGAACCTGGGACCGTCCGACATTCCGGGGGAACACTATTAGAGATTGGTTGTTGGCCCCAGGGCAGCGACGCGGTATGCGAAATTCTCGTATCAGATCTGGTGGAAGGCGGAATGAACGCATCAATCGATGAGCAAGTTGTTGACGGCAAGTGGGGAAAATTAGTCAGAAACCTAGCTAACGCGTATCTAGCTCTGACCAACCTCTCGGTTCAAGAGGCCTCCTGCGAACCCGAAGACCGTCGCTTTATAGCAGACGTGAATGAAGAGGCAGCAAACGTTCTCGAGGCAGCAGCTATTTCAGCTCGGATGGTAGGTAAACGAAATTTGAGAGAGCAGATTACGCGACTAAGGGAACCGGGCTACTGGGCTACGAAGGAACCAGTCACGGACGAAACGCGGTCTTATCCAAGCACTTGGCAAGATCTAATGTCCCAACGAGGAAACGTAGAAGTGGATCATTTCAACGGTGCAATAGTTCGGCTCGGTGAGCAACACGGGGTCACTACTCCTCTCAACCGGGTGCTGAGAGATCGTTGTCTGTCAGCAGCCGAGCAGCGTTTACTTCCAGGAACCGAGACGGCGGAATCGCTCCGGTCGGCCGCTTCGTAATGTGCCCGGAGTGGGATTCGAACCCACACGCCCCGTTAAGAGCCGAGGGGTTTAAGCCCTCTGCGTCTGCCATTCCGCCATCCGGGCCGATTTAGTTCGGCGCTTTCAGCCTAAGCCCTGAGAGCAGCAAGGACGCCCTCTTAGGCCGCTTCGACTTTACCGTTGACTGGCAGCCGATGGACGACCGCAGTTGGCTTATGTCTTAGTTCAGGCGCAACGCCGGGTCCTGCCTGTATCGCTGTTCGCCACAAGAGATCGCGCAGTTCGCCGGATCGAGGGCCTGGCAGCCCATTGCAGACAACGACTCCCTCGATCATGTCCGCAATTACTGCTTCAAAAGGCCTGTCTTTGATACGAACAGCAACGACACTTCCAGAACTGTCCCTTCGTATAGCTCTATCTGTTTGTCTGGAACGGGGAGGACTTCGAAAGCCGGGAACGGCAAAACCTGCTTGAGCTCCTAGATGACCAAAGGCCTGAGCAACCATGGAGAACCGCACGGACGGAGCACTTTCAATATTAGAAACGGGGCGACTGTGTGCGTCAGCACTCGAAAGAACGGATCTGTCAATGTTGTTTTCCATCAAGTAAAGGTTCTAATAGGGGTGTGACATCCACCCACGTTCGGACAAAAGCGTCGACGACCAGGCTCTCCACTTGAACTAAGGCCATGCCAAGCGGGGCTAGGTTGGGTCCGTGACAAGCAGCGATCAAGTCTCCAAAGAGCTAGGGTCCGCAGACTCAGCATTGACTCCTGCTCAACAAGAAACACTTGGGTTAATCCGTTTACCAGCCGACCAGCGAACGACTTATGAGGCCACGTTGCGGCACGAATTGCATGCGGCGTTGGAGGCAGCTACGGCAGATCTAGTTGGTTCCATAGACGAGCCGTTGTGGATTTCTAAACGTCAACTGCAAGCGGTTAACGGTTGCGAAGCGCTATATGAGGCCCAGCAAGCCGAACCTTTCGAATGGCGTATACCTATGACACGCGGCCAGATCTTTCATAAGTGCGTTGAGTTGTCTATCCATCTGTTCCCTAAGAGAACCGCTTCTGAACTAGTTGACGAGGCACTATCAAGCATGATGAATCGGGGAGATGGTCTTGCTGACTTTTTGTTTACCTTGACCGAAGTCGAGCGTGCGGAAATACGAAGCGACGTAGCGTCGCTATTACAAACTTTTTTCGACACGTTCCCACCCCTGAAGAAAGCTTGGGGTCCTACTACCGAATTGCCTCGCAAGGTAGTCCTCCATCAAGGGAAGGTCGTTTTTCAAGGTCGGTTCGATCTAACGATTGGGCAGCCGAGCGAGTTGACCGCTGGTCGTGTGCTGGTCGAGTTAAAGACTGGTAGAGCGGTCCCCCACCATTTAGATGATTTACGTTTTTACGCTTTGTTGGAAACACTTGTTGTAGGTGTTCCCCCGGCTCTGTTGGCAAGTTTTTATGTTGATGCGGGCCGTGTGCAGGTCGAACACGTTGACGAAGACACAGTGCGCTCGGCGCTAAGGCGCGCCTCCGACGCCGCAGAGCGACTACTTCATTTACGACTAGAAAAAACCCGTGCTGCGGTGCGCCCGAACACCTCGTGCCGTTGGTGCCCTATCGCCAACCAATGCGAACCCGGCCAAGCTTGGCTTGAGGAAGCAAACGACGGAAGTGCCTGGTAGCGGGACTCCGAGCTAGTTCGTCAGACCGTAACCGCCGCGTCAGAGACAAACTGCCAAAGGTCTTCTCTTCTTTGGGTCCATTCCTCTGATGTAATCCCGAAACGCATGTGGTCTTCCCAGACCCCTGCGATTCTCAAATAACCCTCTGCCAGGCCTTCGTATCGGATACCAAGTTTTTCGACCACACGCCGACTTGAATGATTTCTCGGAATTATCGATATTTCGAGTCGGTGCAAACCCGCGCGGTCGAAAGCATGACCGAAAACAGCCACTAGAGCTTCCGGTATAAAACCTTGACCGGCCCATCGCTCATCCACCCAGTAACCCACATGCCCACTTTGAAATGCTCCGCGAGCCACGTTATTCACGTTGATCTCGCCGCAGAAATGCCCGCGATGCCACATCGACCATGCAAATCCGGTCCCTAGTTGCCTCTCCCTATCCCTTGCATTACATCGAGCCGCAAATGCCGCAGGGTCTTGAGATGGGTCGGGAGCCCCTACCGTTGCTTCTGGTTCCCATTTGGTAAGCCAACTTGCACAGCGCTTCCTGACTTCGCTCCACTGAGCGAAGTCATGTGGCTGCAAACCTCGTAGCAACAATCTGGGGGTGTGAAGATCGTTCACGGTCGGAACACTAGCGTGCAATAGCGTCGGCTATTCATGCCCAAGCATCTCATCTGCTACCCCATCAAGTAAATCCCGTTCGCGCACCAAGCATTCCTCGAGTTCCCAGTGACGCATAATCGCTACCAGGATGCAACATCCCGCCACGATCACATCTGCGCGAGCTGGTTCGAGACCAGGGTTATGTTGACGATCCGAGAGCGACTCCGTCGCCAAAGTTCTGAAAACGTCTTCGGCGGCTTGCCGGGTGAGACGGAATCCATCAATTACCTCTGGGTCATAGGGTTCAAGTCCTATTTCGACCGCAGCGATAGTTGTGATGGTTCCGGCCACTCCTACAAGTGAATTGGCCTTTCCTATTAGGGGAAGTTCTCGGTCGATGTCATCTAAATGCAGACGAGCGACTTGAATTGCTGCGCTGAGCTCTTCAGGCTTGGGAGGATCGTTCAGCAAGAACTTTTCAAAAAAGCGGACCGATCCCATGTCTACCGATCGGTACATCTCAGCTACGTCGGTCCCCAACGAGAATTCGGTTGAACCCCCACCAATGTCGACAACCAGGAAGGGTGCGGCCGTGCGGTCAAGGTCTGCTGTTGCGCCTAGAAATCCGTACCGAGCTTCTTCTTCTCCCGATAAGAGTTCAAGTGGGTGATTTAAGGACGCAGATGCAGCACCTATGAAGTCATCTCGATTCCTTGCATCTCGCGCTGCGCTAGTCGTTACCGCTCTAATTGTTTCCACTTCGTGCTGTGCAATCAGAAGGTTGAATTCTTCAATCGCTTCCAAGACACGGCTAATTCCTTCCTTACTCAGCTGGCCCGAGGCAGACAGGCCTCTACCCAATCCAGTGATTCGGTGCGTTCGAACATCAAGCGATTCGCCATCGGTAATCAACAAGCGGCTGGTGTTCGTGCCGAAATCTAATACCGCTACTGGCGTCGGTTTAGACAAAGCGAGTCATTTCTAATTGTTGTACCACCCATGCTCCAACGGGATCATCGCCGGTCACCAAGTGGTTGGCGAGGTGAGTGTGCAGACATTTGACTCCCCTACGCGTGCCTCCAACTCCACCCTGAGGTCGCGGACCGTCATGGCTGGAAGGAATATGGGCGTCGCGTTCCTTGGCATAACGCGTATGAGTCCTTTCCAGCTCGATGGGATCCACCGCTTCTTCGGCAGCTTTAACTCCGCCATTTCCTTCTAAGCGGGCTACTAAGCGACACAACTCGCGGTCGACCAACCAGTAACGAGTCGGCATTGGTCGACCGTTGTTCATTATCGGCCCGTTGCGGATAACTACCGGTTCTCCCGCACTGTCCACCACTACAACTTCAAAGCCGCCTTCTGGGGAACGGCCCAGTAACGCGGCGACCTTGTCGACTTCTTCGGAGGTCGGGTAGTCGATCGCAGACACTTTCGCGGCGTCGATAACCATGACTCAGATTTAGTCCTTATCGTTTACGGCGACGCAGCAGAACCAACACCAAAGCTACGAGAGCAAAGGGGCCGAACCTTTTGAATAAAGGTGCGCCGGCGGTATCGAGCAAATCAACAGGTTCCGGTTCTGGCATGTCTATCTTTCGTGGACCGTTCTGATTCGTTTCGGTCTCACCGCCAGAAGAAGAGTTCGCTGGTTCACTCGCTGTTTGCTGTTCTGCATTATCGGGAGAGGATTCGAGCAGTTTCTGTTCGAGACTCTCGACAAATTGGCCAATCAGTTTTTCGGAAACGTCAGCCATAACGCCTCTGCCGAACTGAGCGACTTTTCCGGTTACTTTCAGTTCGGTGGTGATTACGATTTTTGTTCCGTCACCATCTTCAGTCATCTCCGCTGTGACCTCAGCAGCTGCGTTGCCAGCTCCGCGTGTGTCACGCCCGCTCGCGTCGAGAACTACTCGGTAGTCACTTTCGTTCTTTTCTTTGAACTTAGCTACACCTTTATATTGAGCAGTAATTGGTCCTACTTTGACCTTTACTTGGCCCTTGAATTCTTCGCCGTCAATTTCCGTGAGCTGGGCTCCTGGCATACAGGGAGCTATGTATTCAACATCTGTCAGTGTCGCCCACGCTCGTTCGATAGGAACACCCACTCGGAATTCGTTTTTCAATTCCATCGTCTGAGATCCTCCACAGTATCTACGTCATCAGAAGAGCCTTCGCAGGCTACCTGCTTAACCAAGTCCGGCCTAGCACGGATCAAAACTCGAGCCCCTTCATCTCCTGTGGAAGGAAGCGAAGACCATACGGACTTTTCTAAACGCACAGGATTTCCTGGTTTCCCGTCATAGGTGGCTACCGCTATCGGCGAATTCGTCTGCGCCAGGAGACCCCAAGCAGAACTCGGGACCCCGGGCTGATCCCCTAATCCAACTACCAAGGCGTCGAAATCATGGGCCAGGGCCCATGCGGTCGCAGCGTTGAGAGATGTTGCGATCCCTTGATCAAATTGCGGATTTTCAACAATTTGGAGTTCCGTAAACTGGGTTAGAGCTTTACTTAACTCAACCGCTCCGGTTACGACCGCGTAGCCGTCCAGAGTCGACTCTGTCATCGATCGAGCCGCGTGGGTTACTAGTGGTTCGCCACGCAGGTTGGTTAGGAGCTTGTGTTCAGGATCAATGAATCGTGATCCGGTTCCGGCCGCGAGTAGAACGCCTGCTACTTTCACGGACTCAGTACGAGCGAGGCAAGCCAAGAACTTTGTTCGAGACGTAGTTCAGTACCATTTCTTGGCTTACGGGAGCGATTTTCATGAGACGGCTTTCACGCCAGTACCGTTCGACGTCGTACTCTTTCGCATAGCCGAATCCCCCGTGGGTCTGCATGGCCCGATCCGCACATTCAAATGCTGCTTCTGAGGCTAGATACTTCGCGAGATTCGCCTGGGCGCCGCAATCTAGGCCGCTGTCATAGCGCCATGAAGCTTCTCTAATTACGAGTTCGGCTGCGTGAAGTCGCGCATGACTATCAGCAAGAGGGAATGCCAAGCCCTGGTTCTGACCAATAGGTCGCCCGAATATGACTCGGTCATTGGCATAGTCAACGGCTTTCCTCAGCGCTGCCCTACCTATTCCTAGCGCTTCTGCGGAGATGAGAATGCGTTCCGGGTTTAAGCCGTCCAGGATGTAACGGAAGCCTTCGCCTTCCTCGCCAACCCTACGGCTCACGGGTACCCGCAAACCGTCGTAACGAACTTCACATGAAACGACTGCGTTTCGCCCAACTTTGGGAATCGGTGTTATGTCAACGCTTGGATCCTTGAGGTCAACAAGTAGGAGAGTCATTCCCTGCGTCGGACCATCACAGAGCTCTTTGGGGGTAGTTCGAACTAGCAGCAAACAAACGTCGCAGTAGGGAGCCTTTGTGGTCCAAACTTTCGCTCCAGTTATGACGTATTCATCTCCGTCTCGCTCAGCTCGGGTTCTAATCGAAGTAGTGTCAGTGCCTGCGTCGGGTTCTGTCACACCAAAAGCTGCGTGAAGTGAACCGTCGGCAACTTTGGGGAGTATTTCGTTTGCTAGCTCCGGGGAACCATATTTTCGGATCGGCTCCATGCCAAAGATCGACAAGTGGATTGCTGAGCAGCCATTCATCGCAGCTCCACTAGCAGCAACTTCTTCTAGGACTATCGAAGCTTCGGTAATACCTTGGCCTCCGCCTCCGAATTCCTCCGGGATGGCAATACCTACCCATCCTCCATCAGCCATTGCCTGGTAGAAATCCCATGGAAATTCGTGTTGTTCGTCTTTTTCTCGCCAGTACTCGTCAGGGAACTGTGCGCAAACACGCCTTACGCCTTCTCGGATGGCTTCGTGGTCTTCAGCTACGGAAAAGTCCATATCAAGAAAGGTAGTGGGCGCTGAGCGAATTGGCTCAGTGAATCGAACCTTTGGCGTCGCTCAAGCTTGGAGCGTTGCGACCCGTTCGCAGCGCGATGATCTCCGCGACGATTGACACTGCTGTTTCTTCAGGTGTTCTACCCCCGATATCTAGACCAATAGGAGATTTGACTCGTTGTAGTTCCTCGGCCGTGGCCCCCTCCTCTAGGAGCCTTTCGAGCCTCTTTTCGTGCGTTTGACGCGATCCCATAGCACCGAGATAACCCACGCGTGTTGGTAATGAGCTCATAATCGCTGGAACGTCGAATTTTGCATCGTGGGTTAAGACACACACTGCATCTCTAGGGCCCAGGTCGTTGCCGATACGAGCCAGCAAACGATCGGGCCAGTCCACGACGACTTCATCTGCCATTGGAAAACGACGGCGGGTCGCAAATACTTCTCTTGCGTCGCACACAGTCACCCGAAAGCCGAGCAGTTTTCCCTGGCTCGCCAAAGCACGAGTGAAGTCAACTGCTCCGAATATCACGAGGTGGGGGCGTCGGGCATGACATTCGATAAACACACTTAAGTCGTGTTGGCGAGCTTCTCCCTGGGACCCATAGTGACGGACTTCGCTTGTGCCGGCTTCAAGCATGGCTATTGCATCGCGTCGCACTACTCGGTCTAGCTCTTCTCCCCCGAGGCTGCCCAGCGAGAATCCTGATTCTTCTACCAGGAGCTTCGCTCCTAGGTTCGGCCCCTCAACGAGTGTCGCGAGGGCTACTGGAATTTCAGCGCGGATCGAGTCTCGAAATCGTTCGTAAATGGGCGTTACCAATTGAGTTCCTCAATGAAGAGGTGGATAGTTCCACCACAAGTCAATCCCACTGCAAAGGCCTCGTCGTCGCTGTAGCCGAACGTGGTAATTCCAGCTGTTCTGCGTCCCTCGAGGAGTTCGATTGCTTCGCCGACGACAGCTCCCTCGACGCAACCTCCTGAGACGGAACCGGCTACTTCGCCAGCCTCATTGACCGCCATCGCGGCGCCAGGATCTCTCGGACCGCTCCCTTCAATGTCCACCACACGTGCAACAGCAACTTTTTGTCCTTTGGTAAGCCATCGCTCGATGTCGTCGAAAATCTCATCCATACCGTAATGCTCCCATGTTTACGCCGATACGGCTTCTGCAAGTCGCTCTAAGGATTCGAAAGAGTGTCCTTCTATGAAATCATCCGTATGCGGCAAAGCCGCGGCCATTCCACCCGCTAGAGGCGCATAGCCCGGTGTGTGCTTGAGCGGATTAACCCAAACCTGTCGGTGGCTTACACGATGTAGGCGCTGCATCTGTTCGCCAAGAAGCTCTGGCTCGCCCCGATCCCAGCCGTCGGACAAAAGCACGACGATCGCTCCTCTAGCCATGCCCCTGAGGCCCCAAAGTTCGTTGAATTCTTTCAGGGTCGCACCGAGCCGCGTCCCTCCCGACCAGTCGGTGACAGCTCCTGACGCGGCTCGAAGAGCAGCATCAGGGTCTCGTGAGGAAAGTTCTCTGGTAATTCGAGTCAGTCGCGTACCTATTGCAAAGGCTTCCACCCGGGTTCTTCCAACTACGGTTGCATGAGCGAACCTAATTAGAGCTCGAGCGTACGGCTCCATCGAGCCTGAAACATCGATTAGCAACACCAGACGACGTGGACGGCGATCTCTTTGAACGAACTTTCGGTGTATTGGTTCACCACCCATCGATATTGCGCTTCTAAGGGTTCTCCGCATATCTGGGTGCCGAGTCTGATACTTGGTAGGTAACCGCCGTCGCGATGGACGCAGACTTGATGTAAATCGGAGACTCCCCATCAAACGTCTAAGTTCGTCTAATTCTTGCTCGTCGCATTCAGCGAAGTCTTTGTCCTTTAGCGTTTCAGTCGGGCTGTATCGAAGTTGAAGGGTCGGTCCGTGGTCTTCGTCAATTTGAGGGTCGACATCAGCCGCTTCTTCGTCACTGTCCGTCGCAATCGATACCGAAATTGCAGGCAGCTCAACATCGAGACCTGACGGACGTTTTCTTTCCCAAAAAACTTCAAAAGCCCTGTTATACAATTCGATGTCTTCAGGATCTGAAATCAAGGTAGCTCGTCCAGCCCAGTAGACGGAGTGGCGTTCGCTCAACCCAACCCAACCAAGGGCCTGCACAAACGACATCACTCTGCTCAGCGGGACTTCTATCCCCAGTCCGCGCAACAGCTGACTAAAGCCGGCGGCTATTCGCGCCGGGTTAGAGATCAGTTCGTCATTCGGAGTTTCATCCATTTGCTGCAGCAGCCATGATCATTTCTATCCCCTGCCCTGAAACCCGTTCTTGATCTTCTCGGTATTTCAGCACAGTGCCCAGCGTTGCTTTGATGGTCTCTTCAGTCAGTATTGACTCCCCCAGTTTCCCCAGCGCAGTTGACCAATCAATGGTTTCGGCGACTCCTGGTGGTTTGTACAAACCCATTCCTCTCATTGCCTGAACGGCAAGCGCTACCTGGCGCGCGAGCGCCGCATCGGCCTCTGGTGATTTAAGGCGAATAATTTCGATTTCTCGTTCGAGGTCTGGATGGTTGACCCAGTGGTACAGGCAACGTCTTTTGAGCGCATCGTGTACGTCTCGCGTTCGATTTGATGTCACAACAACAAGGGGCGGTTTTCCACTGCCTAAAGTTCCTAATTCAGGGATCGTGACTGAGTGGTCCGAGAGAACTTCCAGCAAGAAGGCTTCAAACTCGTCGTCTGCTCGGTCGACTTCATCGACCAGAAGCACCGGCCTATGTTCCCCGCTGTAATCGATGGCCTGAAGTAACGGACGGCGGATGAGAAAACGATCGGAGTACAACTCATCTTCGATCGCCTCCGAGTCGCTTTCGGCTCTTCCTGAGGCTTCCGCTGTTCTGAGATGCAGTAGTTGGCGGGTGTAGTCCCACTCGTACAGCGCTTGAGAAGCATCGATACCTTCATAGCATTGGAGTCGGATCAGCTCTCCCCCAGTCCAAGCAGCCAAAACTTTCGCTAGTTCGGTTTTTCCTACTCCCGCATCGCCTTCAAGAAATAGGGGGCGTTGCATCGTCATTGCTAAGTAGACCACTGTAGATAGACCTTCGTCGGTCAAGTAGTTGTGGTCGCTTAACGCTGCGGACACTGCTGCGGGTGAGTCGGGAAAGTTAAACATGCGCCAATCAGAATACGGGCTGTGACCGATTTAGCTCCTATTGGTAGTTCATTCGACACAACGCTCCTATTTGGAGATATGTTGCCGCCAAGGATTTGAAGGGAACAAAAATGGATCTTGGGATCAGTGGACGAACGGCAGCCATAGCAGCGGGATCTGCAGGCCTGGGTCTTGGCGCCGCCAAAGCTTTATCCGCGGAGGGAGTTCGAGTTGCTATTTGCGGTCGTGATAGCGCAAAACTCGAAGAAGCTGCAGTTGCTATCGGTGGTGATGTCATCGCCCTTGAAGCAGATCTGTCGACACCTAGTTCAGGACGCGATTTTGTTGAACAGGCCACTTCAGAGCTAGGGCAACTAGACATTCTCGTAACGAACGCTGGTGGTCCTCCGCCGGGGACGTTCGAGAACACTGATCTCGACGCTTATCAGGCGGCGTTCGATATGAATTGCAGAGCAATGATCGAGATGTGCCGCACAGCAATTCCCGCTATGCGCGAACGCGGTTGGGGCAGGGTATGCGCGATAACGAGCGTCGGGGTTAAACAACCAATCGAATACCTGATGGCGAGTTCAGTTGCTCGTGCGGGCCTGACCAGCTTTCTGAAAATCACGGCTCGGGAGGTTGCCGCTGACGGAGTCACGATCAACTCGGCGCAGCCTGGAACTCATTGGACTGACAGGGTCGCGAAAATAGTTCCGAACAAAGAGACAGCGGCTTCTACGGTTCCTGCGCGTATCACAGGCGATGCAGACGATTTTGGCTCCGCTGTCGCGTTCCTGTGCTCTGAACAAGCAAAGTTCATCACGGGGACCGGCTTGCTCATTGACGGAGGACAAGCATCCGGACTCCTTGATTAAGACAAGGTTCTGATGACCGTCAGCCTAGGTAAGGGCTGGTTGGTTCAATTTCTCGGAGCTACGAAACCCCGCCAGCTTCCAATGCTCTTCGAGTCAGCACCCGAGCTAAATGAGACCGATACTCCGGCGATGCGTTTAAATCGGTAGGAGGTTCGGTGCCTTCGGCTGCGGCTTCGGCAGCCTCGGCTGCCGATGCTCCTCCGGCCAATGCAGCTTCAACAGCTGAGGCCCGTAGCGGCGTCGAACCCATATTGACGAGTGAAACCTGGGTCGCTCCTTGAACCTCTACCGCCGCAACTCCGACGATGGCCCAGTCTTGCGCTCGGCGGTTGAACTTTTGGTAGTTCCAATTTGACCCCGGCGCTTTGGGGATTCTGACCTCCGTGAGCATTTCGTCTTCGGCAAGAGCCGATTCGAAATATCCCGTGAAGAAATCAGCTACAGCGATTTCACGTTCACCGTTAGGTCCTTGCGCTACAAGCGATCCCCCCAATGCCAAGACTGCAGCGGGAAGGTCAGATGCAGGGTCGGAGTGAGCCAGCGAGCCGCCGAGCGTCCCGCGATGCCTGACCTGCGGGTCGCCGACTTTGCTAGCAATATGTGCGAGTAGCGGGCATTCTGAAATAAGCAAGTCGCTTGTCTCAAGGCTGCGGTGTTTGGCAAGAGCGCCTATGGCAATGTGATCATCACGGTCATCGATATAGCTCAGATCGTTGACGCCTGCGATATCTACCAAGACACTCGGAACTGCAAGCCGCAGTTTCATCATGGGAATGAGGGAGTGCCCTCCTGCGAGCAATTTTGCTTCATCACCGTGTTCGGCGATAAGCGCAATCGCTTCCTCAGCTGAGTCAGCTTTTTTGTAGTCAAAGGCTGCTGGAATCATCTATTTGGCCTTTCAACTCACGTCTTGGCCGCTACATGCCAAGACTGCTTTAACGATGTTGTGATAGCCAGTGCACCGGCAGAGATTTCCTTCAAGGCCTTCTCGTACTTCGGCTTCACTGGGAGAGGGATTTTCGTCTAGTAACGAACATGCAGCCATAACCATGCCAGGCGTGCAATAGCCACATTGAAGGCCATGGTTGTCCTGGAAGCTTTGCTGCATGGGGTGTAGCTCATCAGCGGAGGGAGCTAAGCCCTCGATGGTTGTCACTTCCTGCCCGTCGGCTTGCACAGCAAGCATCGTGCAGGACTTCACTGATTCTCCGTTGACGTGAACGGTGCATGCGCCACAAGAAGATGTATCGCATCCCACGTTCGTGCCTGTGAGCCCTAATTCATCGCGTAAGTAATAGACGAGCAAAGTTCGCGGTTCGACTTCACTTGACTGGTTGGCACCATTTACGGTGACGCTGATTTCCACAGTTGTCCCCTTCCTCCAACAGTAGGGCGGCAATTAGCCGGCCCCAATCATGCCCTATGAAAGGACACAGTGCCTCACTGAATGCAGGACTTCTTTGGTCGATTCCACCTATTTATTTTTTTGCAGGGTTTGGGCATGGGGACATGTCGTTCCGACGCTGAATAGAAGGCCAGTCGCCACTCAGAAAAATTTTGTTGATTTCGTTGGCTATGACCATCTATTTCGAATCACATTTAGATAAGTTTTGGGGGATGCCGACAGTGCAAACAGAGAACAAACAGTCAGTCGATACCAAGGCGCAAATTCTGGAAAATGCGCGCAAACTTTTTGCGACCCATGGCTACGACGGGACTTCGATTCGTCAATTAACAGCGAGTCTCGATATAACTCCGGCAGCTCTCTATTACCACTTCGCCTCTAAGAACGATGTCCTAGAGGGCTTAGCGGAACGACTTCACGACGGCAGCGATGCTCTGCTGCAACGTATACGCGAGTTCGATCAGAGCACGGAATCGATGCGCGAGGCGCTTTGCCAGTATTACGACTTGTTGGCCGACGATATTCATGTGTTTCGTCTGGTGTACAACGATGCTGCTATTCAACATAGCCCTATAGGCCAGCGGTTAAGGGGCCAGGCGCGTGAGTTCTACGCGTACCTCGTAGGTCCTGACCCTTCAGTTGAAGACCGAATGCGAGCGGCGGGCGCCGTTGGAATAATCAGGTTGTCTCTGGAGCAACGTGGCGTTGACCCTTCTAAATATAGAGAAGTCATTGTCGAACGAGCTTTTCGAGTAATGACCGACGTCTAACGGCCTTAGTGCTGTGGAGGGCGTTTAATCAATCTTCCCGGTAATCAAATACTTCACTCCCGGCAAGTACCAGGCTCTCGGTAAATCAACTATGTCGGAGGGGACCACAACCCGAAATATTTCATCCCCCTCGCTCACGTATGACATTTGTTTTCGCGCGATTCGTTCTATCTCTTTTGGGTTTTTGGCACGATCTAGTTTCGTCTGTAGCTCTGCTCGTAGCTCCTCGAGCGCGCTGAGCTCTTGCTGCTTTTGTTCTATCGCGCCACTCTGTTCTCGATATTGCCGTAACGGCAGGAGCGAGACCCCGACCAGAATTAGACTCGCGATGACTACTACAGACGCTACGGAACGACGACCAATCAAGCCAAGTCGAAAGCTTGTGAATCTCGATACGCGTGTCGGTAAAGAATCTCGGAAAACGCCCGCGTTTTTATCGCGAGATTGATCCCCGCGTTCGGCGTCTGGTGGTTCAGTCAAGCGCTAACGCTTCCAGGCCTCGATAGGCAGCCGCTTCACCCAAATCATCTTCAATTCGTAGCAACTGGTTGTATTTCGCTACGCGGTCAGAACGAGCCGGAGCTCCGGTTTTGATTTGGCCGCAATTAGTAGCCACTGCGAGATCAGCGATTGTGGTGTCCTCGGTCTCGCCCGAACGATGCGACATCACGCTCGTATATCCGTTGGTGGTTGCTAGATCCATAGTTTCCAAAGTTTCGGTCAAGCTGCCTATCTGGTTCACCTTGATAAGAATTGAATTCGCTATGCCTCGGTTCACGCCATCTTCTAAACGCTCACTGTTCGTGACAAACAGATCATCTCCTACCAGCTGAATCTTGTCTCCCAACGCAACCGTTAGATCTGACCAGCCCTCAAAGTCTTGCTCGTCCATTCCGTCTTCTATTGACACGATTGGATATCGGTCTACGAGATCAGCTAGGTAGGCAGCAAAGTCCGAGGCCTCTAAATCTCTGTTTTCTCCTGCCAGTCGATACTTGCCGTTGTCATAAAATTCAGAAGCTGCTGCATCGATAGTGAGCGCAATTTCTTGTCCCGGAACAAATCCGGCCTTTTCGATAGCTTCGACAAGTAAGGCGAGAGCTTCTTCGTTGCTGGTGAGATTGGGAGCGAATCCGCCTTCGTCTCCGACCGCAGTGGAGAGCCCTCGATCATTCAGCACGGATTTCAAAACGTGGTAGGTCTCTATTCCCCAGCGGAGCCCTTCCGAAAAGGAGGCTGCTCCGACTGGCATGATCATGAACTCTTGAAGGTCAATGTTGTTATCTGCATGTTCGCCGCCATTGATGACGTTCATCATTGGAACTGGCAAAACATGAGCGTTGGCTCCCCCAAGGTAACGATAGAGCGGTGTCTTGCTTTCAGCTGCTGCTGCGTGAGCAATCGCTAGAGAGACCCCCAAAATGGCGTTAGCCCCGAGTCGTTCCTTGTTGGCGGTCCCGTCCAAGTCAATCATTTTCGCGTCGGCTACGCGCTGGTCTAGGGCGTCCGTGCCTAATAGGGCAGGTGCGATCTCAGTATTAATATTTTGAACCGCGCTGAGGACTCCTTTCCCAGCAAACCGCCCATCTCCATCCCGTATTTCAATTGCCTCAAACTGGCCAGTGGAGGCGCCAGATGGCACCTGTGCCCTGCCTGTGGCTCCGCTGGCCAGCCAAACTTCGGCTTCGACAGTCGGGTTGCCGCGGGAGTCGATGACCTCTCGACCAAACACATTCGTAATGCTGCTCATTGGGCGACTCCGACCAGGTTTTGGAAATGAAGGACAAACATCGATTCAAATTGATGGTAGCTGCGAAGAGAGACAATATCGAAGGCCCAGTTCAAGCTTGGTTTCCCTCGGCGGCCTTTATGGCTTTCCATTGTTCGGCCAGCTCTTCTTTGGTCGGCATGGGAGTACCAGGGTCTCGATTGAAAATATGAGGATGTCGGCGCACCATTTTTCCGTGAATTTCTGTGGCAACGTCCGCTAGGTCAAAGGTCCCTTCTTCTTCGCCAATAGCGCATTGGAGAACGATATGGAACAGTAAGTCCCCCAGTTCTTCGACGAGTGCGTCGCTCCCTGCCCCTTTGGTCTCCATCAGCTCAATGGCTTCTACGACTTCATTCGCCTCTTCGAGTAATCCCGAAATCAAGCTGTGGTGGGTTTGCTCTTGGTCCCAGGGACATTCTCTCCGAAGTCGACCGACGACATTGTGAAGTTGCGTGACTGCATCTGTTGTTAGTGACGCAGGTAACTCGGATATCCAGAGGCATGTCAGGTGGTCGGGATTGACTTCGCGGTCCAAGTCGTCCCAGTTCACTTCGAAGACACTTTCGTTGTCGAGCCCTAAGCGTTGAAGAACCGTGACGGTGGGTGGCTCGTTGGTATTTATCGACAGCTTGATGTCTGATAAGACGAACCGATCGTCACACTGAGCGACTAGTACAGATCCTGTGAGCCCCATAGTTTCTTTTTCAAAATTTTGACCGTTGACGATAGTGACCCGCTTCGCTATGGGATCAACATGCAATCTTTCCCATGCTAAGTCCAGGAACGAAACACTCGGAATTACCTCTACGGCAACCTTTGTCTGCTTCCGCAAAAGGTCAACAGTGTGTTCGGCGACTAGAGGTGAGCCCGGCACGAGATATCCGATAGTTCCATGGCGATTCGCTTCGCTCAGAAGGCTCTCAACTATCGCTATATATACGGTTTCCAATGAGTCGCTGGAATCGTATATTTCGTCAAACGACTGCTCTGCGTTGAACAAATGTGCGCAGGGGTGCTGTCGAGTTCGGAGGAAGGTGCGGTGATCTCTCGCTAATTTGAGCGACGTCTCCGGGACGAGACTTTCAGTTCCAGGCCCAAGGCCACCGACAACAATCAGGGGCATTGTGGATCTAACTGGCAGACATCACTGAAAGGCCGGCGGCATCCCAAGCACCGATTCCATCGTCAATGACTACGTCGTAGTTCACGACAAGGTCAGCCAGAATGCCCTGTGCGAATGGGCCTAGTAAAGCAAGGTTCTTCTCTTCGTGGCGTAGCTCGCGAACATAAAAAATCATCCACAAACGACCGGTCGGACTGTAATCAGACGCCATCGACACCACGTCTGAGATGTCACCTGCATTCATGTCTCCTAGAGGAGCCGCTGTATCACCAAATGCATTGGCCCAAGTGAGCAGATCGGCGCATCCAACATCTCCGTTTGGTGATGGCGTGGTGCCCGCCAAGTTGACCTCTGAGGCTACTACTGCAGCTGAGTCTCCGGATTCGAGCCTCAGTTTCGCCGCCCTGGCTTCAGTTTCGGTTCCTGTAGCAATGACAGTGACGCAGTGGGGTGTTGCGAACTTCTCTAACCGGGGATCCGCTTTGACGGCTTCTTCTTGAGCCCAGTCTTCAAATCCACCCGACAGGTGAGTCTGAACCTGCGAGTTCAAGAGCTCGTCATCCACATCAAAGTCAATGTTAAATCCGGCCTCGTCAATCGCTACTGCTGCGAGACGAAGCCGAAGCATGGAGGTTAAACGTGCCCGAAAAACTTCAACGGAGGGATTCTCCGGTTCCACCAAATTACTCGGTGGGGAATCTTTCAGACTTTCGAGGACAGTCTCGATACTGACGTTACCGCCAGGGTAAAACGCAATTACCTTGGTCCGATCGCTGAGGGTAAGCAATGTTTCATAATCAGCGCGCAAAGCTATGCCGTCGCCGTCTTGATCAATACGGTCGAAGATTTCGTCACGATCCAGCACCTCCACCTGTTCGGCGCTGGAGCTACAGCCGGCGACTAAGGCGACCAACAGGACCGCTAAGGCTGTGCTTGGGACCTTGAGATTCTTAAACCAATTGAGTGTCACGAAGGAAATGGTACGGGTTCAGTGCGCTATTTGGTGGGTCGAAGCTCGCGGAGAAAATTAAATACTTCGCCAGGAAGTTTCGGTCCCACTTCGCGCACGTGGATTGTTAGCTCGGCGACCTCCTCTTTATAGGTTCCGCCGTTGAAAGTTTCGTCGTTGAGGAGCCTTTGGTATCGGATCTGTTCACTTTGAGTCAATTCGATCGGGGAGACTCGCACGCGGTTACGGTTCGTCACACTGATGTCCTCCACTCCGAGGCTTACACACTCTGCTCGAAGTAAGCCCACATGGAGCAACGTTTGAGCTACTTCAGGTACGGGGCCGTATCTATCGATCCACTCCGCTTCGATATCGGCTACCTCTACGAGTTCACTGACGGCAGCCAGTTTCCGGTATGCCTCGAGTCGCTGTTCTTCCGCTTCAACATAGCTGTTAGGTAGAAACGCTTTGATAGGCAAGTCGATGTTGACCTCGGGGGTCCGATTGATGGGGTCACCCTTGAGTTCAGCTACCGCTTCGGTCACCATCTCACAGTAAAGGTCGTAACCAACAGCTGCTATATGGCCTGATTGGGCGCCTCCGAGTAGGTTGCCTGCTCCACGGATTTCAAGGTCACGCATTGCGATTCGAAAGCCTGAACCAAGTTGTGTGGCCTCACCTATGGTTCTGAGTCTTTCGAAAGCTTTCTCAGTCAGCGCTCTTGTGGGTGGGTAGAAGAGGTAGGCGTAGGCTCGCTGTTCTGAGCGCCCCACTCGCCCACGCAGCTGATGTAGTTGTCCCAGTCCCATGAGGTCAGCTCGATCAACCACGAGGGTATTTACGCTGGGCATATCAATGCCAGATTCGATAATCGTGGTGCATACGAGAACGTCGTACGATCGTTCCCAGAAATCTATAACGACCTGCTCTAGGGACCCTTCGTCCATTTGGCCGTGCGCTACCCCGATCCGAGCTTCGGGGACCATCTCTTGCAGCCGCGCTGCGACTTCAGTGATGTCTTCTACTTTGTTGTGAACGAAGAATACTTGTCCCTCACGCAGTAGCTCCCTTCTGATCGCTTCAGCCGTAGCCCGTTCATCGTATTCGCCCACATGGGTCAAGATGGGTTGTCGTTCTGCTGGTGGGGTGTGAAGCAACGACAGATCTCTGATCCCGGTAAGACTCATCTCTAATGTTCGGGGAATAGGGGTTGCGCTCAGAGTGAGCACGTCTATATCGGTTTTGAATTTTTTGATGGATTCCTTGTGAGTAACCCCGAATCGTTGTTCTTCGTCAACGATCAAGAGTCCTAGGTTTTTGAATGTCACATCTTCCGACAACAGCCGATGGGTTCCGATAAGCACATCGACTTCGCCAGCAATAGTTTCGGCAATTACCTGTCGTTGTTGCGAAGGAGTTAGAAAGCGACTCAGGGCCGCCACGCGCACTGGGTGGCCAGCAAATCGTTCTTCAAAGGTTTGATGATGTTGTTGTGCCAAAAGTGTGGTCGGTACAAGAACAGCCACCTGCTTCCCTTCAGCTATAGCGCTAAAGGCGGCTCGCATTGCCACTTCGGTTTTGCCAAAGCCAACGTCGCCACATATCAAGCGATCCATGGGGTGCGGTGACTCCATGTCAGAGAGAACTTCTTCGATGGCAGTTAGCTGGTCTGGGGTTTCTTCAAATAGAAACGATTCTGAAAGTTCTTTCATCCACTGTGTGTCGGCGGGAAAGGAGTGTCCGGCGGTTTGCAGACGTGATTGATATAGGACTACTAGCTCTTGTGCTATTTCGGAGACAGCACTTCGGACGCGCTGCTTTTGCTTTGCAAATTCAGTGCCTCCCATTCGACTGAGCGAAGGTGTCTCACCACCGATATAAGGGCGAATGAACTCGATTTGATCGCTAGGCAGGTAAAGCTTGTCGGTACCTTTGAAGTCGAGTACCAGATAATCACGCTCTGAACCCATGAGAGTCCGGTGTTCCATGCCGACGTAGCGGGCGACTCCGTGGTGGTGGTGAACTACGTAGTCGCCGGCCTGCAGATCTTCGAAATGTCGTTGGACATTCTTCTTCGGGCGGCTGACGCGGTGGGTTCTTCGACGGCCTGTTAAGTCTCTCTCTGTTAACACCGCTAGTGACAAAGTTGGTGCTATGAAACCGTGCTCAAGTGGCGCGGCAACGATTTGTCCGCCCGGGCTGTCTTCGTACCTTTCGCTTTGATTCAGAGTTAGATCAATGTTTTCAGCACGCAGCGCGTCGGCCATTCTTTGAGCCGAGCCATGGCCATCCGCTGCAACAAGTAATCGGTGGTCCGGTCGCTGGGATAAATCCCTTATCTGATCGAGAAGACGATCGGGGCCTCCCGCTGCAGTTTCCCAGGGTTGACTTTCAAAGGAAGGCTCATCTGGGTTTGATGCGGTGTGGGTAATCGTCCACACGTCGGACGCACAACTTTTCAGCGCACGTTCAAACGGAACGTGAAGCCCCGGGAAAGTTCGGGGTTCGCCTCCAGGCTCCAGAGCTTTCCATGTAGTCGCCAACGACTGTGCCAAATCTTGTTCTTCGGCGACTATCTCCGACGCACGGTCCTTCAGTCTTTTGGGGTCAAACAAAAGAATTAGTGATCTTGGTGCTAGCAAATCTGCGAGGATCACTTCTTCATCAACTAACCACGGAAGCCAGGATTCCATCCCGTCATAGAATTCACCAGACGCGAGTCGATCCCATTGTTCCTTACCCCATGGTTCAGTGGTCATTAGTTCTTGTGCGCATTGACGCACTCGAGTGGTGGGGGTCAGTTCCCGCGCTGGGGTGATAGTGATTGACTGAATTTCGGCAGTTGATCGCTGGTCGGAAATTGAGAATTCACTCAAACGGTCGATTCGGTCACCCCAAAGGTCCAATCTGATTGGAGATGCACTTGTTGGGGGGAAGACATCGAGAATTCCACCGCGAATCGAGAATTCACCTCGGCCTTCGACTTGGAGTTCGCGTCTATAGCCCTGAAGTACCAGGGCATCGGCTAATTCGGAGAGGTCGGCTTCGGCTCCGCGTTCGAATTTGAGCGGTTGGATATCACGAGCTTCAGGATTAATCCGCTGTAGGAGGGCTCTGATTGGGCTCACGATGACTTTCGGAGCGCGTCCCTCTTGGATTTTGTTTATCAGTTCGAGACGCTTTCCCATGGTCGCCGTGGTGGGGCTGACTCTTTCGAAGGGCAATGTCTCCCATGCCGGGAAAGTCTCGACTTCATCTTCGGTCAGCCAGATTCGAAGATCGTTGGCCAGCATCTCGGCTTCATTAATGGTGGAGGTCACAGCCACGATCGGGCTGCGCTCACTTAAGTTTGTTACACCCGCCAGGAAGAAAGCTCGGGCTGCCTGCGCTACTGCTACTTGCGCATTGCTTTTGCCTAACAGATGTTGGAGAACTTGGTCAGTGGCAAGTCGTCGAGGCAACTCCGATAAGGCACCCTCCGGGTTCACGGTTGGCGACCATTTACTTCATTCATTGCTTGTTCCACGCCGCTAGCCATGACTGTCTTCACAGCCTCAACTCCAACATGTACAGCGGAGTCGAGTAAGGCACGATCCGTAGGCGATGGTCTCCTCAGAACCCAGTCTCTACCGTTTTGAGGGTCGGGAGGCTTACCTACGCCCATGCGGATCCGAACAAAGTCATCTGTACCTATGTGTTGTCGGATCGACTTCAGTCCGTTGTGTCCGGCGGTTGAGCCGCCCTGTTTTATCTTGATCCGACCGGGTTCTAGGTCTAACTCGTCGTGGACTACCAGCACGCGAGATGATTGTTCAATCCCGTTGCGTCGAACTAACAACGAAACCGCTTCTCCGCTGAGGTTCATGAAGGTCGTGGGACAGGCAAGAACAATTCGGTTTTCATCTTGGGTAATCAAGGCGATTCGAGCTAAGTCACGTTTCGACGCGTCAAGCGACGACATAGAGCCTTGGGCTATCGCTTCTATGACTTCGTAGCCAAGATTGTGTCGCGTTCCCAGGTATTTGTCTCCTGGGTTACCTAGCCCGACTACGAGGTAATCAGCCGGGGTGCCGCGCCGTCGGGCGGCCCGGCGAAATACTGACACTGGCCGTCAACTTAACTGTTGTCGCCAGCATCTTCGCCGGCGTCAGCGTCATCTGCTGCGTCTTCTCCAGCCTCTGCACCTTCACCGAGCTCATCTGATTCTTCACCCTCGACGTCAGCTTCTTCTTCCGCGGCGATGGAAGCTCTACTGCGCTGCCCGATCGCTATGAGGGCGTCCTCTTCCGCTTGAGGAACTACTCCGCTACCAAATGCAATATCGGATACGCGGACCGGGTTGTCGATCGACATTTCGGAGATATCAACTTCAAACTGTTGAGGGATATTGCCAGCGGGCGCTTCGACGGTCAGGGTCATCATTTGCTGTTGAACGACAGCTCCCTCTTGGCGAACCACTGCGGCATCGCCCACCAATGAAATCGGCACATCGACTGTCAAGCGTTGGTCTATGTCGATCAACATGAAATCAACATGGGTAACCCGATTGGCTATGGGATCGCGTTGCATATTCTTGACAATGGTTAGGTAGTCAGTTCCATCAACGTCGAGAGTGATCACTGCGTTAGGGCCAGCAGCGTTAAGTGTCGCCCTGAACTTAAGGCGATCTAAAGTGACCGAAAGCGGTTCGGAGCCCTGTCCGTACAGGATTGCAGGAATTTTGTCGCTGCGACGCAGACGTCGCGCTGACCGGCTGCCGTGATCACGTCCTGTTTCGGCCTCAAGCTTCAGTTCTGACGACATCGCCGGTAACTCCTACAAGGTAAGTACTGTTTGGCCGATCCTTAGGGAAGGGCTTAACGGGGTGACCATTGTAGGGTGCAGGCCTTGTCATCACTCACCCGAACTAGGACCTAATTCACTACGAGTGGTTTTCTCCGTCGAAGATTTCAGATACCGAGGTATCTTCAAAAACAGATTCAAGGGCGTCTGCAAGGATCCCTGCGGCGCTCAGCACTTCTAGTTTGTCGAACCGTTTCGAGTCAGGTAACGGCACTGTGTCGGTGACGATCACTCTGCTTAGGGCTGAGTTCTTGAGCCGATCAATTGCGGGTCCCGAGAAAACGGCGTGAGTTGTGGCACACAGAACGTCTGACGCTCCACCGGCCACCAAAGTGTCTACGGCCGAACAGATTGTTCCAGCGGTATCGACCATGTCGTCGATAATGACGCAGGTTCGACCGTCTACGTCGCCCATAACTCCTAGGGCTTCAACTTCATTGGCGGATTGCAAGGATCGACGTTTGTAGATGGTCGCTACTTCGCAGTCGAGTCGCTTCGCGTAGCGCTCCGCCACCTTTACTCGGCCAGTGTCCGGGGAAACAATTACCGAACCTTGCGGGATGAATGAACGCAGATGGTCGATAAGGACCGGTGCCGCTGTCAGGTGGTCGACAGGGCCTTCGAAGAAGCCTTGGATTTGGCCGCTATGTAAATCGATACTTACCAAACGGTCCGCCCCTGCCTGTCGCAGAAGATCTGAAACTAGTCGCGCTGTTATAGGTTCACGACCCTGCGCTTTTCGATCTTGTCGGGCATAGCCATAAAAGGGAGCTACGGCTGTGATGCGTTTGGCGGACGCGCGTCGAGCGGCGTCGACCATGATCAGATGTTCCATGATCGCGTCGTTGACGCTCATACCTTCGGTCGCAGCGTGAGATTGGATAATGAACACATCCCCACCACGAACGGATTCTTCGAATCGACATTTAATCTCACCGTTTGCAAAGTCAATGAGCCCTGGGTCACCCAGTTCGATGCCGAGGTGTTGAGAAATTTCATGTGCAAGGGCAGGGTTCGCTCTGCCTGTGAACAGATGCAATCGCTTTTTGGTTACGAGTTCCATCGCTTCGCCTGATGTAGAAGAGTTGTAGAGCGGTCACGTGACAGTACCCGACGCGACATCTCCTGTGGGCTATTTGGCATCAGATCGGTCCATTAGCAATGACTCACATTCGGCTAGTTGTTTCGAGTCGTTTACTCCGCGCACTTCGTCCGGGTCGTCGACGGTGACCGCTCGGACGGTATTACCCTTCGTGTTGAGGAGCTCGATGACGTCGGTTAGGTAGTACTCATTTTGCGAGTTCTCGCTGCGTACGTCTTGGAGGGCTGTTAACAACATCTTCGATCGGAAGCAATAAACCGAAGTGTTGACTTCAGAAATATTGAGTTCTTCTCGCGAGGCATCGGCATGTTCGACAACTCGATCGACTTGGCCAGATTGATTGCGGACGATTCGGCCGTAGCCCGCAGCGTCTCTGAATTCTGCCGTGAGCAGTGTTGCAGCGGCTCCAGAATTGAAGTGGTGCTCTTGTAAATGGGCCAGCGTGGCTGTCGTCAGAAGCGGCATATCTGCGGGCAGCACCATCATGTTGCCGTCGTCTGTTTCGAACTCCTCTTGATCGAATGCGTCCAGGGCAATTCGGACAGCTTCTGCGGTGCCGTTTTGTATCTCTTGTTCAACAAATTCTAGTGATTCGCCAGCATTGGTCGCTTGGGTCAGAGTGTCGCGGACCAACGAACCCTGATGTCCCACCACCACGATCGTGCGTTCAACCCCCAGTCCAGCAATCGCATCGACGACATAGCTAACCATTGGTCGCTCATTAACGGGCTGCAGTGGTTTCGGCAGCGTTGAGCGCATTCGCGATCCCTTGCCCGCTGCTAGGACGATCGCATTCATACGACGACCATGAGGATCTCGGTTCACGTCGATAGGTTCCGTTCTTTGCGGCAAAGTCCGCCTAACGAAAATCTAGTCGTAGCTGGTCTGTTCGGGGAGGAGGGCTCGAACCTCCATTGTCGGGACCAAAACCCGATGTCCTGCCAGTTGAACGATCCCCGACCATCGGAGCACCTAAGTGCTCGGTCGATACTTCTAGCCTAACGACGCGCGCTAGGGGAAATCGGCCCCTTCCGAGAACATTGTCCTCAATTGCTACGTTGGCTCTGGCCGATGGTTCGGCTACCCTGCAGTTTCTCATGGGATCACTTGTCAAAAAGCGTCGTAAGCGCATGCGCAAAAAGAAGCACAAGAAGATGCTTCGACGGACGCGTTATCAACGCCGCAACAAGTAACCCTCGGGTTCACTCATATAGTCCTCGGATCCTGTTAATGCCTAATGGTGTTGGGCAGGAACTGTGACGACGTTTACCGACGTGGTTCCGCGGTAGGTGAATGGGTCGTGAGTACCTTCAACGAACCAAGTTCCTCCGCTACCAGCGAGTCGAGCCGTTTGTCCAGTTGCGTCACTAAGAGCATCACGCCACTCGGCTAGTTGCGGCTCAACGGTTAGGGCTGCCGCTTCGAGGTCGTTGCCATTTTCGCCGGCAGGACCATCTAATTCATCCCATGCACGGTAGACGTCAGGTGTAGACAATCCGATCGGGGGTGTTAGGAGGGTCATCTCTTGGCGGCGATATGGGAGGTGCTCAAGTGTTTCTCCAATTCCAGTTACGCGCGCTCGACCGCCGTTAAGACAAAAAGCTACGTCAGCTCCTAGTTTCGAAGCAGCTATCGGATCTTTGAATTCAGCCCAACGAAGAATCCCAGCTGCGTTAGTTGATCCCCCACCTAACCCTGCCCCAGCAGGGATTTTTTTGATGAGTGTCACATCGGCGGTTCTATTGACAAACTTCAGTGCCTGGTTGATGAGGTTGCTGGCGCCGACTGGCACTTCGAAGCCTGAATTGGGTGATCGAACAGTGAGTCCAGAGCCTTCAGTGATTAAGAGTTCATCGCAAAGATCTACCGATACCATTTCGGCGTCAATCAGGTGGTACCCATCTTGACGTCGTCCCTTCACCTTCAGCGAGAGAGTCAACTTGGCAGGACAAAGAACTTGGACGGCATTCATGGCTTGATCAACGAAGATAGTTGAGCGAGTGTGACCCATTGGTTTAAGTCAAGTTCTTCAGGTCGTGAGGTCGGCGCAATGTTTGCTGTCTCCAAGGTCGTTTGTTCGACACGGCCTTTGAGGCTTCTGCGAAGCATCTTTCGCCTGTGGGTAAAGGCGATGCGTAGAAGTTCGATCAGCTCATTTTCGATTTTTGCGTCGACGGTCTTTGGTGCACGCTCTATCGCTACAAGCACAGAGTTAACCCTGGGTCTCGGGAAAAAAACTGAGGGTGGAACGTGGCCAACAATCGTTGCGCTACCTCGTAAGGCGACGCGGACTGAGACTGCGCCGTATGCCGGGTCTCCTACAGAAGCCGCTATCCGCTCCCCGGCTTCTTGTTGAACCATGACTAACAAACGGTTGATGTTGGGTACTTCATCTAAAACTGTCAGGACCAATGATGTGGCTATGTTGTAGGGAAGGTTCGCGACAAGGTTCCAACCTGGTGTCGACACAACGTCGCTCCAAGCAAGGTCGCGGGCGTCAGCTTGAATGATCGTTGCGTTCGCTCCTACCGTGTTCTCAAGGAGCGGAATCAATGCTCTATCCGTCTCTATTGCTGTGACCTGGGCCCCTGTTTCTGCCAGAGCAAGCGTTAGGGACCCTAACCCGGCCCCTATCTCCAGAACACGACTCCCCTCCCCCACTTCTGCTAGGCGAGCGATCTTGCGGACGGTGTTCGGATCAATCACAAAATTTTGTCCGAGGCTTTTCTTCGGAGCTATTCCAGCGCTTTCGAGCAGGCGTTGGATTTCGTTAATTGACAGGGTCATTGCGATATCTGCCATCTAGACCATCCGAAATATGCTTTGCACCCGGGCCATCCATTCCAGCCTTGGGCCTGCCATAGCAAATTTGCTCGATAGATCTGCTCTGCTTTTGTTGCATCAGCGGGGCTTCCTTCTCCGCCCATCCATTGCCAAGAACCCAATGCAAATTGGAGGCCTCCGTAGTATCCGTTGCCGGTGTCGACATCCCAGGTATTTCGTGATTCGCACCAGGCCATTCGTTCCCACATTTCTAGCGTGGGCCAAGTAGCGAGATAAGGCTGTCCGAAGATCATGAGACTTTTCTCTGGTTCCAGTGATTCTTCCAAAGGTTCATCACTTACCGGAGGCGAGTCGGTCGTGGCGGTTAAGGGCACTTGTTTGATTGTGGTGGTAGGCGCGATTGAAGTAGTTGTAGGCGTAACAACGACGGTCGAAGTTGAATTGCTGCTATCTGGCTGGGTGCTACTGGTCGAACTGCTGGCAATGGTCGCTGCTGGTTGTGCATAGGAGGTGGTCGTCGGAACTTTGGGTGGAGGCGCTGTGGTATCGGTGCTTACTTCGACCGTTGTGGTTGTGGCGTTAGCGGTTTGATTATCAGCAAGCGTCTGAGTTGGTTCGATGGTTGCAGCCGAAGCATCGGAGACATTGAGAAGAGTTCTGGTGCTGGAAAACAAGTTGTTCACTAACGAGACAGCGAGGGATCCGACTCGGAAACCTGAAACGGATAGATCTGGTACTTCAAGGTCTGAAATTGTTCTATTGGCTGGCGGCGGGGCGGCGTTATTGACGGCTTGCCTAGTGTCGCTAACAGCCATTGCCGCGACCACGACGACGGCGATCGCTAACAACGCCAAGATGGCATTTCCTTGCCAACTCTTTTGCTTCAAAGAGTGCACCCCGAACCACCATTTTCTCGTGCCGCTTGAGGGAGCCTACTGATGGAGGAGTGTTATCTGATTCTTAGGACAGACCGTAAAAGTTTTCGGCATTGTTCCATGTCTCTGTCGCTACGACTGCAAGTTGTACCCCTCGGGCCTCTGCGACACCTTGCCCAACCAGCGTCACCCAGCCTGGTCGATTTTGTTTTCCTCTGTTGGGAACCGGTGCGAGATAGGGGGCATCGGTTTCAACCATGTAGCGATTGGATGGAGTGAGGGCCGCGGCGGCGCGCAATTCCGGCGCACTCGGAAAGGTAACTATCCCGCTGAATGAGAGGTATGCCCCACGTTCTATTGCAGCGGTTGCTTCGTCGGGGCCTCCTGTGAAGCAGTGAAAAACAGTCTTCGGAGGTATTCCTTCTTTGTCCAACAAGTCAAAGGTGTCTGACCACGCGTCTCTTGTGTGGATCACCAGTGGCAATTTGAATTGATGAGCTAATTGGATTTGTTGAGCAAAGACAGCTCTTTGTATGTCACGAGGCGAATGGTCGTAGTAATAATCAAGTCCGCACTCACCTACTGCCACTGTTTTTGGGTGAGGTAGTAACTCCTCAAGACCCTCAATGCCGTCTTTTGCGTCATGAGGGTGGACCCCTGCTGTAGCCCACACTCCGTCAAGTTGCTCTGCTCGTGCGATGCACTCACCACTCCGTATCACTGAGGTGCCCACGTCGATGAGGCGGTGCACACCCATTTCCTTGGCATCTTCGACTACATGTGACGCTTCGTTCAAGTCGTCAGGCAAGTGGCAGTGGTTATCGGTCCAATTCATCGTGATCACTTGAGGCGAGGGAAAAGTGGGTCGCCTTTAAGGACCGCAAGTCCGGCAGGGTACTGTCCCCACTGAATGCTTTCGGGAAGTTGTTGTTCTAGGTCGTCTCCGATTCCAATTCGACGTCGAATTTCTTTACATGCGTCGGGCACTGCTGGGGATGCGAGCACGGAGATAATTCTCAGAACTTCCAAGGCGTTGCCCAAAACAGCGTCCACTTCCGGTCCGGGGTCTGACTTCCAAGGCTCTGCTTGTTCCAGGTAAGCGTTTGTTTCTCGAATGATTCTCCATGTTGAGTCGAGGGCTTCGGATGGAGCAATTCGTTCCCAGGCATCGGCTATATGCCCATATTCCTCTTCCACGATGCTGGCGAGTGGGCTTTCTTGTTCTGGAGCCGGTCCAATCCCATCACATTTTGATGCGACCACGGTTGTTACTCGGCTCAGCAAGTTACCCAAATTGTTGGCAAGGTCAGCGTTGTATCGAGCCGTCATCCCTTCATGGCTGAAGTCTCCATCTGGCCCAAAAGCTTGGTCATGCAGGAAATGGTGTCGAACTCCATCAACGCCGAACTCGTCAACTAAATCTGATGGGGCTATTTGATTAAGTCGGGTTTTCGACATCTTTTCTCCACCTACCAGTAAAAACCCATGCACATGTACGCGTTCGGGGGGCGCTAGGCCAGCGCTCATCAACATCGCTGGCCAGTACACGCAGTGAAACCTGAGAATGTCTTTCCCAATGAGATGGACCCCAGGCCACCACCTGTCGAATTCTTGTGGATTGTCAACGTATCCGGCAGCAGTGATGTAGTTCGTCAACGCATCGAACCACACGTAGGTGACGTGTGAGGGATCCCAAGGAAGTGGTATGCCCCAATCGATGGAGGTCCTGCTAATCGAAAAGTCTTGAAGCCCTTGGTTGATGAAGCCGAGAGCTTCATTTCTTTTGGTTGCTGGGACAACGAAATCGGGGTGTGTTTCGTACCAATCTTTAAGTGCTTCTTCGTAACGGCTTAGCTTAAAAAAATAGTTCTCTTCGGTGACATGTTCTACGGGTCTGCCATGTATTGGACAGTTCCCGTTATCGAGATCACCTTCACCGAAATAAGCTTCGCAACTCACGCAATACAAACCTTCATACGTCTGAAGATCTACGTCTCCGTTGTCATAACAAGCTTGTAGGAGTTTCTCCACTGCCGTGTAGTGGCGTTGTTCACTAGTTCGAATGAAATCGTCGTTAGATATCCCCAGCTGTCGCCAAGCATCTTGAAACCTGACAACTGTTTGATCTGCCCATTCGATTGGTGAGCAGTTGTTTTCTTCGGCGGCTCGTTGCACCTTCAGCCCGTGCTCATCGGTTCCTGTAAGAAAGCGCACGTCGCGACCAAGGAGCCGGTTCCACCTCGCGACGGCATCTGCCGTGATGGTCGTGTAGGCGTGGCCGATGTGGGGCGCGTCGTTCACGTAATAGATCGGAGTGGTGACGTAGTAAGGCGTGGTCACGGTTGACATGGTA
>PBOM01000058.1 GCA_002724355.1 Actinomycetota bacterium
CGCCTCGCAGAGCCCAGGCGTGAATACCCGGTTGACCTTCGCGGAACACCACATCGGTGGTGCCAATTCGACATCTATCGTCCTCGATGTTGAAGCCGAGGTGAGCCCAGACTTCGGGATCATCGCCAACATGGAGTTCAGCAATCGACGGTGTCTGCGCGGTCAAGGGGTTCGCTTCGACTGTTTGAGGGCCTGGCGCAACAGATACTCAATTTGGGCGTTGACGCTACGAAGATCATCAGCTGCCCATTTCTCAACAGCTGCATGAATCTTCGGATCAAGTCGAAGCGGATACGCCTTACGAGCCACGGAATTTACAGACGCTTACGCGTTGGTCCCAGCAGGTGGACCCCATTCATTTGTCTCCTGCGAGCTGGGTTGCACCGCCCAGTAGAGGAGGACAATCGCACCTATGCCAGTAATGACTAGCCACATCCACTTACCGGTACGTCCTACGTCGTGGAGGCGCCGCACTCCCAAAGCGATGGATGGGCACAAATACGCGAGGCTATAGATGAGGTACAGCGGACCTACGAGAAGCGAGAGGATAAGAGATATAAGAAACGACACAAGGGCAGGCCACCAGTAGGCGGGTCGCGAGGCCCGACCTTGAAAATCGGTGTACTTCTGCCATGACTCCACGTAGTAATGCATTTATCTCCTGTCCTTAATAAAGGGATCCCGCGTTAACAACTGGTTNGGTTTNTGACTCGCAGGTCAAGACGACCAGCAGATTGCTTACCATTANTTCCTTAGNNTCGTCATCCATATCAATGATNTTCTCTTCGNCAAGTTTTTGAAGCGCATCGTCAACCATCGAAGNGCTCCTTNGAAAGTTGAGTGCTTCACCGCCGGCCTCAGTTGGTGAGNACGTCNAGAACGGTACGCCANCCNCCNCCTTGGTCAGACGGNCGGAAAAGGTCTGTGTAACCACATCGNTTACAGCTCAAGTATTCAAATTTNTGGTTTTGGATGTTGAAATATCTTGAGGCTCCGCCNCCCGTCGTGCGGATTACTCCCGTNTCAGCTTCTCGGCCTNCACATTTAGTGCAGACCCACTGTTGTTTAGTCTCCATCTCGCCTCCCAGTCATCAANNAGCAAGATATTAAAATGATATCATATAANTATCNNNATAAAGTCGCNGCNGNGACCNCNGTGACGCTCGTAGGCAAANNCTCGTTGNTCATGTCATGATGCAGTCATGAGCGATCAAGTTGTAGTTACCAAAGACGAGGACCGAGTAAGAGTCATCACTATCAACCGCCCTCAGGCATTGAATTCNATGAACAACGCCGTTTTCGGNGGGATTCGAGACGCNCTCGCNGAAGCCGAANCAGACGATCANGTCGCGGTTGCGGTNATCACAGGCGAGGGACGNGCGTTNTCAGCGGGNCAAGACCTTCAAGAAATGCAAGATGGCCTTTCTGGCGATGACGGCGCAGANCACTTGTTTCCCTCAATGTTGAAACAACTAACTGAATTCANAAANCCTTTAATTGCTGCCGTTAACGGTCTTGGNGTCGGAATCGGNATGACTTTCCTCGCTCANTGCGANCTTGTNCTTATGTCGACCTCGGCCCGACTGCGCACCCCGTTCCCNCAACTTGGGTTGGCGCCTGAAGCCGGTAGTAGTTATACGTTCCCNACTCGAATGGGTTGGCAAAACGCGGCATACGTTTTGATGTCAGGTCGNTGGTTCTCCGCCGAGGAGTGTCTTGAAATGGGTTTGGTCTGGAAAGTTTGTGAGCCNGACAATTTGATNCCCGAAACCCTNGGNGTTGCAGCAGAGCTCGCAGCTAACCCAATACCTTCACTCNTCGCGACCAAAGAGTTNCTGATGGGAGCGGGTCGACCTGTGGAAGCCTGGTCGGCGCATAAACGNGANATAGCGGCATACGCCACGCTGTTAGGCGCACCAGCAAACACCGAAGCGGTTGCCGCATTCGTAGAGAAACGTGACCCGGACTTTTCTTCTATTCCGGGAATCTAATTAGCTATTNGAATCTCTTGACCANCTCGGTGGACGACTACTGATCACCGCGTCGTTCTCCAGGTCATCTAGTTCTTCGGGGCTCATACCGAGAAGCTCGGTGAGTACTTGCCGGTTATTTTGACCTCGGTAGCCCACCGATGGCTTCACACCTGCCTCAGCATCGCGAAATCGCCAGGGAGACTGCGGGATGGTGATCATTTCACCTCTGCCGGTGTCAACATCAACGAAAGCCCCTCGTTCTTGCGCCCATTCAGTCGCCGCTAACTCGGGTACAGATCGCACTTCAGCGGCGATCACTCCCCCGGGGCCTATCGCTGCCTCGACATCTCCGGCGTCATCGAAAGTTGCAACAAATTCGGCAAGAATCTGAGTGAGCGCTTCACGATTTTCTACGCGATTNTCGATGATCGCGAACCTTGGATCTTCAGCGAGTTCAGGGCGATTCATCGCTTCGATCATGTACCGAAAGCCATCATTTGTTGTGATGTCGATCGTAAGGCTGACGTATCTTCCATTTGCCAGACGCAAAACAGGCGACCAGTTCTGACCGCCTTTGAAGCCCACCATCGGGTCTTGTCCCGTCATTTCTATAGCAGCGAGGTCGTTAACCATCAGGGTGCTTTCCGCCATCGACACTTCAACTTTTTGTCCGTTGCCGGTGCGATCTCGCAAATGCAGCGCAGCTAATACAGCGCCTAATGCGTGAAGCCCGGTGCATGTATCAGAGTGCGACATCGGATCGTTTTGGGGTTCCTCGTCACGTCGCCGCGCCACCATTTCAGTAACGCCTGCTTCGGAGTGGATAGCCGANGCGAACGCCCCTTGGCCTGAACGGGAGTTGCCATGACCCCAACCACTGACGGACCCCATGATGATCTTCGGGTTCACTTCCTGTAGCCGGTCAAAGTCGATACCAAGCCGCTCCATAACCCCGGGTCGATAGTTCTCAAGGACAATGTCCGCATGGGGAACAAGTTGAAGGAAAATGTCCCGACCGTGTTCAGTGTGTAAATCAATCGAAATGCACTCTTTCCCTGCGTTGTATTGCGTGAAGTAGGGCGATAGTCCGTCGACTCGGGGTACTAGAAGGCGAGTGAGGTCCCCGTCTGGCGGTTCGACCTTTATGACACGAGCTCCTAGGTCGCTAAGTAGCCGACCACAAATTGGCCCAGCTAGCGCTCGGGTGAGATCTAAAACCAAAAGATCTGAAAGCGGCTTTTCCATAGCTCCGCAAGATAGCTGCCCAAGCGATGTGCGTGCTTAGGGTTATCCATGCACGAAATGATGACCCGAACGATCGAACGAGTCTGGAGCGATATTTAGAAACTGTTCTCTTAGGTCGTCCCATAGGGCGAGGCGCTCCCAATTGGGTTCACAGGGCATGTCGTCATCATCAAGAAAAGGGTTCGGCAACAGCACCGTAAGTAATTGCTCTTCTGCGCCGTTGTAGAGACGAAGACCCCATGACACCGGTGCCTCGTCTCTAATCAAACGGTAAAGCTCGGCGCGTTGGCACGGCCGGATGGCGGCAACCTCTGGTGCAGTTGGGTGTGATGGATCTCCGATTGTTGGCCCAATACATATGTGCATGTGCCATTGGCCGAAGTTGAGCGTCGCATAGCCGTCNAGCACCGTGATCCGTGGGGCGCAGGGNGCCTTTATCTCATAGGCCGCTCCCTGAATGATTGGCCCAAACTGCACTATCTGCCAATGCTCGAACACTTTTTCTAACAAGCGAAGAAGCGTGTCTTGATCNGTAGGNAAAGCAAAGACTTCGACCAGTCCGTTGCCAGGTTCGTTCATTATGCGACCGGTCGATGTCACCGAGAGTTAGACCTCTATGCCATACAAATTGGCAGCGTTATCTTGGAGAATTTTTTTCTGCACTTCGGGAGCCAGTTCTTGGATGGCCTCTCTNACACGTTCGACGCTGTGGGGGTAGAGGCAAGTCGGGTGAGGAATGTCGGTTTCAAACATGATTCGGTCGGGACCAATGTGGTCTATCGCCGGGGCAAGNGTCTTAGATTCAAACCAAAAGCAACCATAGAACTGCCGTCTGAAATACTCNGAAGGTTTCATCGACAGGTGAGCCAAATGTTCAGGTGCTGTTTCTCCACATTGGTAATCGAGGGCGTCCAGNAGAAANGGAATCCAGCCGATTCCTGATTCAACTGAAACAAATTTCAAGTTCGGGTAGCGCTCTGGCACATCGCTTACTAACAGGTTCACCATCCANCGCAANTGTCCAAGAAAGATGGCNGCGCCTCCGAGGCTGATCTTTACGTCACCGGACCAAGTGTCATATGGAACAGANCCCGACCAGTTGATGTCTCCCTCAGAGGCTCCGATATGAAAGTTGATCGGCATTTTTAGGGCTTCGCANATTTCCCAAAATGGACGCCATTCGGGTTGAGCAAAATTGGGCATCCCTGAGTCGTGGGGGTTGGAGCACATGACGATTCCTTTNGCCCCGTTTTTTTGCATTCGGTCAACTTCNGCAACNGAGGCATCGATATCCCACCAAGGGACGAGAGCCATGGGAAGAATGCGGCCCCCAGAGCGCTGCTGGAGATCCGTCATCCAGTCGTTNTAAATCTCTACGCATGCAATTCGCAGCGCTTCATCTTGGACTCGTAAGAAGTTCTGGTTGCCAAAGCCACCAACATTTGGGTACACAATCCCGTGGCTGATACCCATCCGATCCATTAGATCTAAGCGCGCATCGCAGTCGTAACTGGCGGCGTGAACCATATCGATGTCGGCCTTTAGGAATCGTAGGCCAAGCATTTTCTCGCCGTCAGGCATGATCGCGCTGACTGCAGAATCACCAGCTATTGGTATGTCACCATTCACGACCCATTTGCGTCGTCCGTTGTGCTCTTTTATCTGAGGAACGAGATCCTTGTACTTAGCTGGAGCCAAACTGGTCCACAAATCGTGGGGTTCNGACCAGTGAGTGTCAGAGTCAATGATGTTGATTCCCGGAAAAATTTCGCTTACTGCTGACATCGACTTCGCCCCTCCGTGTTCAGCCCCGCCCCTAGCACTCTAGTTTCTTGGGACCAATCAGACCGGTTCGAGCTCAAACACGGTAGGTCGGCGAGATGTCGTTCCATTACCTACTGGGATTTCAGNGTCAGNTGGTGAGCTTGGTTGNCTCTGACCGAAGTCAACCGGTTTGGTTGATGCTGTGAGTAAAACAACGGCTCCGAGCGATGCCATCACAAACACTGCCCCGACTGGCACGATTCGGAAGGTCGACAGGTCGGCTAGGAACCCTACGATTGGTGGACCTATCAGGCTGCCAAAGCCTGAATAGAAAAAAAGCATTCCTGTGACTGCGCCAATACCGACTAGACCGAAATAGAAGGCAACGACATCACCAGCCAAGGCAACAAAGCCGCCATAAGTCAGCCCGAGTAGAGCGGCAAAGATCACGAGCAGGTAATAACGGCCATTCGCGATGATCCAAAAAAAGTATGCGACTGGCTGTGCCATGAGTGCTATCTGTAGCAGCCGCACGGAGCCCAGTTTCCCTGCGACTGCGGTGAGTAGGAGCCGGCCCAAAATACTTGATGCGCCGACGACACTCATCAACAGAGCGGCCTTCGCTGGAGTGATGCCATCGTCCTCGGCAAATTTGATGACAAAGGCGAAGGAACCCATTAACGCCATCGACATGAGACCNAATGCAAGGGAAATGGTTTTGAATTCTCTGGTCCGCATGACGTTTCGGACATGTCCTCCGGCGACTCCCGGAGCCTGCGATGGTGACCGTCGCACCATCACTAGGCCAATTAGGAAGCCCACAGCGGATATCACGGCCAGTATTCGGTAGCTATTGCGCCAACCCTCTGTGTCGATGATGGCCTTGGCGAACGGGACTAATAAAAGTGTTCCGAAGCCGGAGCCAGTGGCGGCGACTCCTTGCGCTAAAGCCCGGTATTTNACAAAGAAGGTTGCGACGGTCGAGAACAACGGGGAGCAGAAAATCCCTCCCCCAAGTCCGCATCCGATTCCGTACACGATGTAGCCCTGCCATATCGCTGTGACGAATGAGGTAGCTACTAGACCGGCGCAAAACATTGCCCCGCCAACTACTAGCAGCGGTCGCGGNCCGTAGCGGTCGGCCCAACGACCCGATATTGCTCCCATTCCAAAGAACAGGAACATAGAGAGGCCGAACACAATAGAGGTGGGTCCAAGTTTTGTGTTGAACTCTTTCCCCATCGAACTTACGAAGGCGCCGAAGGTGTACAGAACGCCAAAGGCAACTCCATTCGCTATGGACGCGCCGATGGCAACTGCCCATGCCCGGGGAGTATCGAAATGATCGGTCGCGTCAGTCATCTTCTTCGACATCGTAAGCGAGTGATGACAGTTCGTCGCTTCCTAGGCGAAGTTGTTGTGNCTATCACGTGGNGACGTAGAGCCGTCTCCCCCTATCGTGTTGNGATTGCGNCAGACTCGAGCGTCAGGGGTCCAATGGAANAAGATCANGGNCTATTGAAAGTGAANCCGGTGGGTTCGTTGGGACCNGGTGACCGGCTGTTGGTTTTATTGCATGGTTTCGGAGCTGACGAAAACGACTTGGCGCCATTAGTGCAACACATTGACCCTGANGGGCGTTTCACTTCNATNTGTTTNCGTGCCCCAATTGACCTGGTCCCTTTTGGTGCCGCATGGTACGAGCGCGACGATGCTGGGGTTGTTGACTCTGCAACGTTCCGGACTTCGGTGCAGGCCATTGATCGGACTATCGACGCAGTGTGTGAGGCAGGAAGCTTTCAACGTTCGGAGATGGTCATCATCGGTTTTTCTCAAGGGTGCGCTATGACATTGGCGGTCAGTTTGTCGAAAGACACAGACATCCGACCTGCGGCGATGGCGTGCCTATCCGGGATGCTCCAGGAGATACCCGATTTCGAGTACGACCTAACGCAAGTGCCCGATACTTTGATCCAGCACGGCACCCTTGATCCGATGGTTGACATCGAGCGGGGCCGCCGGATTCGCGATGTCCTCATTGATTCGGGTTGTGAACCTGACTACGCGGAGTATCCAATGGGTCATGAGATTTCAAATGCTTCGTTGTTTGATCTCAGAGATTGGTTAGCAGCGGTCTAGATCAGAGTGGTTTCAAATTGAATACGTCGGGTCGACGACCTTCGGGTAGGTCCGGTTGTTCGTATTTCTCAACTGTCGGCTCTCGAACAGACTGACTCATGTAGCTAGCTTCCGGCCTGAATCGCAAGAAAACTGTCATCAGTACAGCGCCGGTAAGAACCGAAAGAGTTATTGCTCGTGAGGCTCCCACGACTTCGGCTATTTCGCCTACAACCAGCATTCCCAATGGCAGCACGCCGATAGCGCTACTCAGTAGACCCAAAGCGCGACCTCGGTGTTGTTCTGACACCGCGTCCATAACAAGCACCGACTGTGTGGATCCGAAGAAACCCATACCTAATGCTGCTAGGACCAGAAACGCGGCAGACGCCGCGTACCAAGGGGCTAAAGCAAACCCCGTCATGAAAGCGAAGGCAATGTAGGAACCACCAACATAAAGGAGCCCACGGCGGCNCGGCTGATAGTGCGCAATACCTAGAGACCCTGCAAACATNCCGATGCCTAGCATGGCTGCCAGAAGACCCAACAAAGCTGGGCCTACATTGAACTTGCCACCTACGACTTGCAGTAACGGGGACGCGGAGAAAAAGAAGAAATTAACGAATGCAGTGACGCCAAGAATGGAAATGAGACCTTTCTCGGTTCTCAGCATCCGAATTCCCTCTAGCAGTGCTGAAGCGCCAGACGCTGTTGCTTGTTGCAGTCGCGCCAACCGTGGAACCGCTGTGAACGTCGCTAAAGAAACCACTTGTAAGGCGCCCATGAAGATCAGTGCCCATCCGACGCTCAATGCTTGAATTAGCGATCCGCCGGCTACGGCGCCCAGGGCGAGGGAAATCGCGGTGCCACTGCTTTCGATNGCTAGGGCGTTGTCAATTTTTTCTGGACCAACGACGTCNTAGACAATTACTCGTCGCCCCACCATGTCNAAGACCCAGCCGACACCNGTGNTGAAGAGCACGGGGTAAATCATCCATAGCTGAAGTCTTCCTGCGAGTTCTATCCAACCGAGGATGATGAGACCTGGGATAGTCACAAAGAACTGCCCAATTACAATNTTGCGGCGGTCGAATCGGTCTGACACCCAGCCGCCAANCACTCCCCCGAANAGCAATGGGGACCAAAGGGCTACACCCGCGAGTTGCACCATGCGAGCGGAACCGGTCAGGTCATTGGCAACGAACGGTCCAATAAAAGAGACCCCCCATCGCGACAAATTCCAGGTCCACCCTGATGCAAAGATCAGCGGGAAATACCTGACTTTGAGTGCGTCGAANGTGTTGCTCACCTATCGGTGCATGCCGCCGTCGACGGTGAATTCTTGACCTGAGCAATAACTTGAGTCATCGGAGGCAAGNAAAAGAGCNACTGCAGCGACTTCTGATGGCTCAGCCTCACGTCCCAGCGGAATAGAACGAACCATGCGGTCTTTGTCGAACTCAGAAGTCATATCGGTGTTGATGAGTCCAGGATGAATCGAGTTCACGCGAACGTTATGTCGTCCAAGTTCAAGGGCAGCTATTTTGCTCATGCCGCGGACAGCCCACTTNGTAGCTCCGTAGGCCATCGATGCAAAAGTTGCTTCTAAGCCTGCGACCGAGCTGATGTTGACAATCGACCCTGAGCCTTGCTCAATCATTTGGGGGGCGACTGCTCGCATTCCATAGAAAACCCCGGTTTGGTTAATCGCAATTGTTTGGTCCCANATCTCATCACTGGTGTTNACGAGTCTTGCGCCTCTCAAGATGCCGGCATTGTTGATAAGAGCATCGATGCGNCCATGACGAGCNACTACATCCGAAACAACGACTTCCCACGCTGAGGCTGAGGACACGTCATGTAACAGAAAGTCGACTCCTAAAGTGGCTGCTGTTTGTCCGCCTTGTTCTTCNAGGACATCGGTGATGACTACTTGGGCGCCTTCGTCACGAAATAGCTCAGCTTCAGCNGCGCCCTGACCTCTTGCGCCTCCCGTAATGATTATTACTTTGCCGTCTACACGTCCCATGACACCCCGATCGAAAGTTCTATGGTTGCCACCATAGCGACGANAGGGGCAAGGAATCTTTCTGGTTGTTGACTCAGGGGGCCGTAGGCTCTCTAGGGTGGGTGTTGTGAATCTTGAATCGGTTATTGACGGCCTTCACTCTGTGGGACCTTCGTGGGAGAAAAAATCTGCGTTGGCTGACGAAGNTGGCTGCATAGANGCCGATAACGCNGCTGACATCANGACNATCGGCGCCGCTCGTCTTCTGCAGCCGACCGACTTTGGTGGAGCCCAGTCAACCATTGAGAATCACATGCGTGCTGTCGCNGTAGCTGGTGAATATTGCATGGCAACNTCTTGGTGCCTTGCGGTCTGGAGTGCTCACGGCTGGATGCTGGCGCAAATGCCTATCGAAGGTCAGCACGAGATCTGGNCGGATCCAACAAATNTNGTGAGCGCTTCCATCGTTCCAAAAACCCAGTTTCGGCAGGAGGGAGACGATGTCATCGTTTCTGGCCGCTTCGGGTTTGGTTCAGGTTGCGATCACGCGCCATGGTTGAGTGTCGGCGGTTTTCTTCCGGGCGAGGAAGTCACCCCCGTTATTTGTGCACTCCCTGCTGAAGACGTGATCATCGATCACAAGTCTTGGGATGTGGTCGGTCTTCGGGGCACCGGGAGCAAGGATTTAGTCATCGCTGATGAAGTCGCTGTGCCCTCTCACCGAGTGTTGCGAGTTACTGAAACAATGACTCGAAGAGCCCCGGGGCAGTTGCATTACGGCGGTCCTCTTTACACATGTCCGTGGCGCACTACAGCGATTCTCGTATTGGCCGCTCCGGTGATCGGCGCCGCAAAAGCCGCTGTGCGTCGTTTCCAAGAGCGACTCGATGATCACTTTCTGGTGGCACTTGGAGATGTCCAACGCAACGATCCAGCTGCCGGCTACCGGCTAGCAGAATCTACCGCTGAGATTCATGCTGCTGAATTACTGCTCTACGACGCAGCCGCTCGATTGGATCAATTGGGTGCGGTCGAAAACGTTGACCCTGTGTTGAACGCATCAATAATCAGGGACTGTGGTTTCGGAGTGAAAACTCTGGCCAACGCAGTCGATCGTCTGTATGAAGCAAGCGGAGCGAACGCTATGCGAGCCGATGAACCAATACAGCGTCTATGGCGTGACGTAAATGCGGCACGGTCGCACGCGATATTGACGTGGGATCACGCTGCAAATATGTACAGCCGGGCGCTTCTTGAGTCGCTTTAGTGAGCCAAACTGGGCAGCACTTCGTCACGGATGAGGGCGTCGGACTGCTCAGCTATGTCTCTGTTGGTGCCCATTGTTGCTCCGACGAAAATGAGTTTGTCGAGGCCTAGTGCCTCAAGCATGCCCACCCTTTCAATACATACTTCGGGGTTACCCACGATTGCGTAACTGTCGACAAAGTCTGGCGTTAGCACTGAAGCCTGTTGACTATCAGCGCGAGTGTGGCTCTTCATGTCGTAGTTCTCATGAAGTTCGTTCATAACCTTGCGCTGAGCATCTGACACCGGCCCAACGACTTCTCCGTGCATTACTGAGAAACGCGCAAAGGTCGATAGTCCTCCACGCACTAGGTCTCTCGCCCGGTCAAGGTCGGAGTGACACACCACGTTTACGTACGCGCCGTAGGCGAGATCGTCGGGATCAAGTCCGGCTTCAGAGCGAGCATCACGAGCAATTTGGATTCCCCACTGGATTCGTTCTGGATCGGCACCTAAAGCAAACATGATTCGCTCCGCGTGTCGCGCCGCTGCGCCTATGACTCTGGGGCCAGTTGCCGACACCTCCACAGGAACCTTGCCCGCAGATCCGGGGAGCCAAGATATTTTGCTGGTCCCTGCAGTATCTGCCAGTTCGAGTTCATCAACGAGCGGCGCCAGTGTTTCCCCAAAATTCAATTCCTCGAAAGGAATTTCTTCACCTCGAAGATAGGTCTGCACCGCAGTGAGATAGCGCTCAAAATCGCTCACGCGTGCCGGTGCCCTGCCTAGATGCGCTAGAGCGGAGTCTCCACGTCCGATACCTAACTGCACTCGACCTGGAGCTAACCGGTTCACACTGGCTATAGCGCCAGCAGTAACAGCAGGGTGTCGTGTTACCGGGTTAGTGACTCCAGAACTCACTTGTATGGCTTCTGTAGCTTGCGCCGCTGTGGTCATAGCCACGTACACATCGCCCGAAAGGTTTTGCGAGTCGACGAACGACACCCCATCGAAACCCTGATCCTCTAGACGGACAGCGGTTTGGCTCGAATCGGGTCGTGCCACCATTTGTTGAAAGATTCTGGCCATAGACCGACCGTAGCCGCCTTCCAGTGAACAGTGCTTCTCAGCACAAGAGTTGTTTCATCTGTCCCATCAAGCTGAACTAGTGACGGTGCCCCGATGTCTTCTTGGGGGTCCTGTTGCGGACTACTTCAAGGCATCCGTCTATAACTCGGAACGCCGTGGCAGAACGCATCTTGTGTTGACCTGCGGATGCCCGGGATATGACGAGGTCGAACTCCAAACCCTCAAAAACGGGAATCAACGACACAGAACGTTGGCGGCGTTTAGGTCCGTCGATGTATCGAACATCATCTAGGAGAACATCGGGGTGTTCCCAACACCAATGGTCGTCGAACGCTACGAATCCGCAATCATGAGAGGTGGAGCCTCTGTCGTTTACTGCACCGGGACAGATGAGTATCCCATCGACGATCCACGGGTCATGCGGAAGACCATTTGGTTTGAAACCGTCTTTGAAGCCTTGCTCCAAAAGGGCATCGGGTTCGGATCCTTCTACAGCTCTTTTCTGCTGTTCAGCAATGATGAGTTGCATCATCGCAGATAGATCCGCGTTGGACTTTGAAGAGAAGAAGTCGTCTGAGAAGAACTCAGCTTCAGGCATTGTGATTGAGTGTGGCACCTTCATCATCTTGGCGGAGGGATCTGACATCGACTGTTACCTATATCTGTGCTGTGAGTTCGATGTCTTGTCGTGTTACGCCTCGATAGATCTCCTACAAATAATTTTCTGATTCAGTTGCCTTACGTGCATTTTGAGCGTTCTTAGTGAGAACCCCACATGAATGTGAACCGGAGCCACATACAGCAGTCCGGCTACGCTCGACCGAAGACAACTACAGCTCCGTTAGTCGCTGCGTTCTCTACTACAGAAAGAAGCACTCCCATGAAAATCGGTCTTTTCACTCCGTTACGTTCACCCGTTGCGACACCTGAGTTTCTAAGGGAGTTCGGCCAAAAAGCAGAAGCAATGGGAATTCACTCATTCTGGCTCGGAGAGCACGTAGTTCTATTTGATAACTACGAATCCAAATACCCAGGCACACAAGACGGAGTTTTTAGATTTCCAGAAGGTTCAGGCTTAATGGACATGGTGAGCAGCATCGGTTTCTTGGCCGCGTGCACTTCGACACTTCGACTCGGAACCGGTATCTGCATCCTTCCCCAGAACAATCCCGTTTATGCGGCCAAGGAATACGCGACCCTGGACTTTTTGTCCAACGGACGACTCGATTTCGGGGTCGGAGTCGGCTGGAGTTGGGAAGAATTCGAAGCGTGCGGTGCTCCTTGGCCTAACCGCGGTAAGCGGTGTGACGAGTACCTCGAGGTGATTAAGACCCTATGGAACGACGAGGTCAGCTCATATGAAGGCGACATGTATCAGTTACCGGAGTGTCGCATGCATCCCAAACCTGTTCAGGATGGAGGAATTCCAATTTGTGTGGGCGGACATTCCGATGCTGCTCTCCGACGCACCGCTCGCTATGGAGCGGGCTGGTATGGAATCAACCTGTCACCCGATGAGAGCAAGCAAATGGTCTCACGCTTAAAGAACTTCCTAGAAGCCGAGAATCGTTCAATCGAAGAACTCGAAATCCATATCGGTGCCGTAAACGACCAAATGGATCCATCAATGGTGGAGGCCTATGCAGAAGCAGGAGTCACCCAGTTGCTAATTCCGTTCTTACGACAAGGCAGTAAGCACCTTGACTCAAATTTGGAGAACATTCATCCATTCGTGGAAGTGGCTCGCAGCATTAATTGACTTCGATCCAGATCTAGTCGTTTTTGTCGACTGGTCCTTCAAGCTCTCGAGCCGTGACGTTACGCGTCGCCGATTCGACTGGCTTTACCGACGGGAGCTCCTCACCCGCGACACCTAGTTCATTGAATCGCCTGAGCGTGGGCAGCACCCTGCTCTCAACGCTGCCCACCATCTCGTTGTACGCCTTAGTCGCGCTTTCCAATCCTCGACCAGTTTTCGCCATGGCAGCCAAAGTTGTCCCAACTCGACGATGCAACTCCCGGCCTTGCTCTTCTACCTTCTTTGCGTTTTCAGCTAATTGTGTGGTTTGCCAACCTCGAGCAATCGTTAACAACAACGCCATCAAACTCATGGGTGACGCGATGATGACGCGTTGACGCATAGCTTCGTCAATGAGCCCCGCTTCCGCCCGGACGGCGTCGGCCAAGAAGGACTCCCCGGGTACAAACATGACAACAAAGTCAGGAGCATCGTCAAAAAGCGCCCAGTACTGCTTATCGGAGAGTTCCTTCACATGGGCTTGTACAGCTTTTACATGCCCCTTTAGTTCAGCTTCTCGGGCGACGGGATCTTCCAGTTCTTGCATGCGAAGATACGCAGATAGCGGGACTTTGGAATCAACCACTAAAAAGGCGCCGTTCGGCAACCTCACCGTTAAGTCGGGACGCAGCGCCCCATCATCACCAGTCGCGGTGGACTGTTCTGAGAAATCACAAAAAGAGGCCATGCCCGCAAGATCGATGATATTCCTCAACTGATTTTCACCCCAGGCACCTCGCGCTGATGGAGACTTCAGCGCTCCAGCTAGTGCACTAGTTCTGGTACTCAACTCATTAATTTGTTCGACCAGATTGTGGCTGGAGCTCTCAAAAGAGCCTTTGTTTTTCTCATATGTGGACTTCAACTCTCCAACAGACGTTTTGAGTTGATTCATTTGTTCAGCAACGGGTTGCAAAAGGTTTTTCGTTTGTTCTTCAAGAGTGCGAGTTCGTTCGTCGATCAGTTGACCAGCTAGTTCGTTGTTGGTCTTAAGCGCTGCCTGTGCTGCTTGATTTACTTGTGCGTCCACGGCTTCTTTAACAGCAGTGACAATGCTGTCGGCATCGAGGCGGGCTTCGGGTTCTCGTTCTTCGGTGACAGTTGGTTTATTACGCAGTTGGCTCAACAGATAACCCACGGCAGCGGCCAACGCACCTACAACAACTGCAAGAACTACAAGGACTATTCCCATGCCCTACATGTTGACATCACGGAGGGACAGCGAACGCTAATTACTTAATCAATTATTCCAGCGTCGCGAAGCTTGGCTAGTTGTTCTTTGGTAACACCTACTTCTTCGAGAATTTCGTCTGTGTGCTGATTCGGACGTGGGGCACCGTGTCGCACTCGTACTGGGGTGCGACTGAACTTCGCGGCGGGACCAGTGAGGGGAGCGGAAGATCCATCAATGAGTGTTGTGTTTTGTAAGAGATCCCGTTCGAGCACATGGGGGTCCTGCGCAGCGTCTGCGAATGTATTTACCGCCGCAATGACAATGCCGGCGGCGTCAATAGCAGACACAACCTCATCTTTAGGGCGGTCTCGACACCAATCCGCTACCAGTGAATCAACTTCGGTTCTATGAGCGACACGATCTTCGTTGGTGAGGTAACGAGGGTCTTTCCCTAATTCGGGACGGCCAAGTACTTCGGTAAGTCGAACCCAATGCGAGTCAAGGATGAGCGCCATGAAAACATGTCCGTCGCTGCACTCGTAGCAGTTCGTCGGCGCACACACCCTGACCTCGCTTCCCCACCGTTCGAGTGAATCACCTGTAGCTCCTAGCGTGAGGTAGCCGTTTGACTGATAGATGATTGAGTCAAGCAGTGATACATCCACATGTTGTCCTTCTCCTGTCGCGTCGCGGTGACGGAGAGCTGCAAGTACAGCAAGTGCCCCGTGTAGTCCTGAGAGGTCGTCGGCAAGAAAGGTTGGGGCTTTCGACGGTGGGCCATCTTTCTCTCCGTTCAGTGCCATCCAGCCGCTATGAGCCAACGCACCTGGGTCGTAGCCCGGTCGTTGCGATTCAGGACCGAACTGCCCCCATCCGCTCACCGACAGATACACGATGTCTTGCTTTACCTTTCGGCAGTCGTCGTATCCGATGCCCCAACCTGCGAAGGTTCCAGGTTTGAAGTTTTCGACAACAACGTCTGCTGAAGTTACTAGTGCCAGAAATGCATCGACCCCCTCGGGTTGGCGCAGATCTATCGCGACGCTTCGTTTATTCCGATTTATGGTTTCCTCTGCGAAAGAGCGCGAGGTGCCTCCAATGAAGGGCTGCCATGGCAAGCCTTCATCGCCGGGCATAGCCACTCTGATTACGTCCGCGCCGTAGTCAGCCAGCAAGCACGATGCCATTGGCCCCGCCCAAGCAGTCGTGGCGTCAATAATTCGCACTCCCGCAAGTGGACCGGGCAGGTCGTGACGGGCGTTCCGGTAGAAGTCCTCCTTCTTCATGGACAGCAGCGTAGAGACATTCGCGCAGGCCGTGCAGCGCGACTCACTAGAGATCTTCTAGGGTCGCTTCTCAACGGAGGAAAAGATCTCATGAAATTCGGTGTTCATTTACCCGACGCCGGCCGCGATCCGAGCCGAGAAGCCATGATCCGTATTGCGACAACGGCAGAAGATTTAGGATATGCGTCGGTGTGGTCAAGTGACCATATCGCCTGGCCCGATCCGGCCACGTTGAAATCAAAGTACCCATATGCAGACGACAACAGCGGATTCCCCGAAGCAGGGAGTGCATGGTTGGATTGCATCGGCACGCTCCAATTTGTCGCGGGAATAACCGAACGAGTTCTACTTGGAACCACAGTTCTCATCTTGGGCTATCGAGGCGCCGTCCAACAAGCGAAGAGTTGGGCAACTCTCGATCATCTCTCCAATGGGAGGGCAATTATGGGAGTAGGGGTCGGTTGGATGAAAGAAGAATTTGAGGCCGTGGGCAGACCTTGGGATCAGCGGGGCGCTCGCGCCGATGAAACATTAGAAGTGTTCCAAGAGCTCTTTGGCGCCGGCCTGTCGACGTACAACGGAACCTGGACACAGTTTCGTGATATCGGGTTCAGCCCCAAACCCGTGAACAACCACATTCCGGTTTGGGTCGGAGGTCATTCATCTGCGGCCTTTGAACGAACTGCAAAATTTGGGGACGCGTTCCATTCCGCTTTCGCGCACCCAGATCTCCTTTCCGAACAATGGAATGCCGTGAAAAGAGAATGTGAGATCGCCGGCCGTAACTCTGAGGATCTGGAGCTAACAAGTCTTTTTAGGTTGAACTTTGACGGCGGCAACCTGAGTGAGGGTGAGATTGGCGGCGGAACAGAACAGGTAATCGACCAGATTGGTCAATATGCCGAAGTGGGTTTGGACCATGCAGCGTTCTTTGTTTTGGGTCGCGGTAACGATGGGCGACTAGAAGCAATCAATCGGTTCGCCGAAGAGGTCGCCCCTCACTTCGAGGATTAATCCAGTACGTGACCTAAAAAGCCGTGGAGCGCTGGGTGCTCTGTTCAGTCGCTGATCCACGACTCAGTGGAAATGCCAAGCCCGTCAGCGATGCGGTTGGCATAGGCGTAGTAGGCGGTGACCTCAACTATGTCCAGGACATCTCGATCACTAAATCCGACCTCGCGTAAACCTTCGACATCGCGAGCGGTGATCTCGCTAGGGGTGAGTGTTAGCTTCGTCGCGTATTGAAGCATTGCTATACGTTTTTGGCTCAGCGGCGCCGACCGCCAGTCCTCCTCAATGGCTTCTAATAATGAGTCATCTTTCAGCAGACGACGCAGACCGCGCCGATGGTGCACTATTCAATAGTGACATTCGTTCTCAAGGCTGACTACCAGTGCGATGAGTTCACGCTCTACTTTGCGAAGATTGCGCGTCCCTGCCATTGCTGATCTATAGACGGCGTCGTGAGCAGCTAACCCTCTCGGGTTCAGTGAATGCACCGCCATGATGTAATCAATGCGATTGTGGTTCTTATCTACTACACGGTCGTAGAGGCCGTGCAGGGCCTCATCGCTGACCCAGTCGTCGTCGGGAACTATGTCAATCCATGCCATACCTCTATCGTGCCTTGTTCTCAGCAGCTACGGTGCCAATGAGGAAATATCTGTCCGGAGGCCATATGACTGCAACACCGTCTTCGATCGTTGAAGAGTGTCATGCATCTTCCGAATTGCCGATCCGCGCTGATCTCACTGCTGCTCATGCTCATGTTTGGGAGAAACTCGCTGCTCCTGGAACCTGGTGGAATAGCAGTGAACGACTAGCGATCGCTGAGATTGTCGGAGCGGCCTTGGATGATCCCGATCCAATTCCACCATGGGAAAGCGCCTCATCAAGCGGGCGTGTCGCAAGCAATGCTTTCCTGAGTTCTGAACTTCAGGACGCTGTTTATCGTCTGGCAGTTCATGCTGGGACACTGACCGAAGAGTGGTATTCCAAGATGCGCGACGCTACCGGTATTACTCCGCAGCAGTGGGTGGAAGTAATTGAGGTGGCGATCAGCGTCGCTTCTGTTTTCCGGTTTTCTCAATTAGCTGGAATTGAACGGCCTGCGTTCCCTGCAGCTATTAAGGGTGACCCTTCGCGACAAGGACAGCCTTCGAAGCCAGCCAAACATCATTGGGTTCCAGTAGTCCATCTCGAAGATATGACGCCAGAACTCGCTCCTTTTTACGATGGGCTGCCCGCCCTTCCTCCGGTTATCCGTGCCTTGAGTTCAGTTCCATCCGCAATGGACACTTTGGCTACTCTCTCGAGCGCTCAGTACATACCGACGCGCGAAATGGTTGATCTAAATTGGACTCGAGGCACGCTCACTCGTCGCCAAATTGAGTTTGTCGCCGGTCGACTGTCAGCTCATCGGGAGTGCTTCTACTGAACTGCGGCGCATTCGATGATGCTCCGTGCGAGCAGTTCCGCAAACGACCTCCAGGTCGACTTGTCTTTGGTGATGGGAGAAGCCGGCGAAAACGAAGCAGTTGAGCATGCGCTGGAGTTAGCGGATTTAGTCGACACTTCGGTTAGCGATCTAGGTTCGCTTGCTGCGGCGCGTTCCGCTCTGGTTGAAGCGACAGACAGTGCAACGATGCTTGATGCTGCAGCAGTTGTCGCGAATTTTGAAATGATGACAAGGATCGCTGATGGGACTGGCACCTGCCACCCATCTGAACGACTTGAATCTATGGCCGAGATGACAACTTCAATGGGTCTCGACCAGTTCGTTTCTGCTCGTTCCTGACCATCACATGAATTAGCTAGTCGTCGCCCCACTCGCGTGGCTTGTCATCGAAATACGTATTGCGCGCCACCCGAGAATTGTCACTCTTACCCATATATCCAACCGCTAAGTGGTCCATGTGTTGAATCGCTCGACCTAACGGCATGGCTTGGGCATTGATGGAGGCTTTGGTTACCGTTACTGGCACTGGTGGCTGTTTCACTACCTCAGCGGCTAGGCGTTCACCCGCTGGTATCAATGCGTCATCATCAGTAACCACGTCAGTGAAATACCCCATTTCATTGAGGTCAGCCATGTTGTAGGTACGACCAAGGATGAGCATTTCCTTGGCTCGTTGCGCGCCAACAAGATTGACGAGTGCCGGTAGTGAGTGCCACGTCAAGTTAAACCCAATGCTGATCTCGTTGAGAGTCAAGTTCAACGTTGGGCTTCCGATTCTAAAATCGCAAGCTGCGGGTAAAACGGCGCCGCCGCCGATCATGTATCCATGACACAAGGCAATCGTGACCGGGTTCATATGCATAAGAGCGTCATACATCGTTGCGCCGTGCTTTGAACCCAACATTGTGTCCTGAGAACTGGTTCGGTCCTGCTTCAAGTCAGCTCCGGAGCAAAGAGACTTACCCTCGCCTCGAACAATAACCACACGTACCGAAGCGTCCCCATCTAGCCATCGAACAGCTTCGTGCATATCGCGAACTAGCTGCGCATTCACCGCGTTGTGAACTTCTGGCCGGTTCAACACAAGGTGACGAACGGCGCCTTCTCCATCAATTCTCACACTCTCAAGTTCCATTCTGAGAGTCTCCCAGAGAGTTACCGTCTTCGCTCAACCTGAGGCTTCTAGTATTCCTAACAGATCAAATTTGGGAGAAGTCGATCATGAGCTATGAGGCATTCGATTTAACAGGCAAGGTCGCAGTAATTACTGGAGGAAACGGGGGCATTGGTTTAGGTTTCGCTCGCGCTCTAGCCGCCGCTGGCGCCGATGTCAGCGTGTGGGGAACTAACGCAGAGAAAAACGCTGCTGCCGAAAAAGAGCTTCAAGAAATTAACTCTTCCGCATCTGCAATCCAGTGTGATGTCTCTAACGAAGAACAAGTTGAAGAGTCGATGTCCTCGGTCATTGAGAGATACGGTCGAATCGATGGTTGTTTCCCCAACGCAGGCATTGGTACCCAAAACCAAAAACCGTTTTTTGAGCATTCCAACGAAGATTGGTTCTCAGTACTAGACGTCAACCTCAACGGGGTGTTCTACACACTTCGCGCAGCCACTCGACAGATGGTTTCACAAGGCGAGGGGGGAACTTTGGTTCTCACCTCAAGCGGTACCGCCATCCAAGGGTCGCCGAAAGGTCAAGCCTACGCAGCGACTAAAGGAGCTATGTTGGCCATGATGATGGGTCTGTCGGTGGAGATGGCTCGTTACAAAATCACAGCTAACGCGGTAATTCCGGGCTGGATCGAAACAGAGATGACTTCCGGCTTATTTGGGTGGGATAAATTTGTCAATAACGTCATGCCCCGAATTCCGATGCGCCGATGGGGTCAGCCAGACGACTTCGGCGCAATCGCCGTGTATCTCATGAGCGAAGCAAGCAGATGGCACACGGGCGACGTCATCAAAATTGACGGCGGCTTTAGCATCTTCTAGTGACTACTCGGCCTTTTATCTCTCAGGAACAGTTGTTTGGGGATCCACCTATCAAAACCTTTGAGTTACCGGGGGCAGAAATTGTTCTCATGAGCGCAGTGTGGAGTCGCAGCGACGGAGATCTTCTCTGCAAGCGATTGATTGATGAGCTCCAGTGGAGGCAAGACAAGATTTCGATGTTCGGACAATCGCACGACGTTCCGAGATTGAATGCCTGGTACGGCGACCCTGATCGTTCCTACAGTTGGTCGGGCATTGAGATGGATCCAATTCCTTGGACTTCAACGTTACGTAGGGTCAAAGAACGCGTCAGCGAAGTGGCAGGCGCTGAATTCAACTCAGTTCTAGCGAATTTGTATCGCGACGGGAACGACAAAGTCGATTGGCATGCCGACGATGAAGAAGTCTTAGGACCACACCCAGTTATCGCTTCAGTAAGTTTGGGGGCGGCAAGAAACTTTCGTATACGTCGCAAGGATCGTTCCTCAGATCCCATCAACATTCCTCTCAAGTCAGGCGACGTCTTAGTCATGAGCGGTTCCACGCAGCGATATTGGGAACATCAAATTCCGCGCACAAAGAAGGTTCTTGATCCTCGGGTCAACTTAACTTTCAGGAAAGTGACATCTTCAGCGTGAAATTGGCTGCATACCCGTACCGTTACCCTCGGTGACTATCCAAACTTCGCTGCCGTGGCGTTTAACCCGTTTAGGTGTCGGTTTAGTGCTTTTCGGTGTCGGTCTTGCGCTCGTCGTCATTGGGGATTTCGGTCTACCACCGTGGGACATATTTCATCAGGGTCTAGCGGAGCAGACATGGCTAACAATCGGTACTGCGATGATTCTTGTCGGAGTCGTGTTACTGATCGCGCTGCTAGCTCTAAGAGAGCCACTGGGCTTTGGGACATTGGCAAATGTTTTGGTTATAGGTCTTGTTGTGGATGCAGCAATCGACATCGGCGGCAATCCGAGTAATTCGATAGTTCGTGCCCTCTGCACTTTTCTCGGACCACTCGTCGTCGCCTTAGGCTCGGGGTTTTATATCGGTGCCCGATTAGGGCCAGGTCCACGCGATGGGCTCATGACCGCCCTGGATCGGCGAGGAATCGCCATTTGGAAAGCTCGAACATTCATCGAGGGAGCTGCATTGGCTTGCGGTTTGGTTATGGGCGGCACCATCGGCTGGGGAACCGTGTGGTTTGTCGTGTCTATAGGACCAGCAGTGCAATTTTTCTTGCGGAGGCTCGACACTCAAGCAAACCCCGAACCAGAGTAGAAACTACTGCGTTGTCCTATCAGCTGAAAATTGGCTCAAAAGCATTTGCGGGCAGCGAATCATTCCATCCGTCAGACGTAAACAATGTTGATGCCAAACGTCCCAGCTCGTCGCTGCTCTTCGCCGCAGACCCGCATCCACCTATAGCAACAGCTACGCCGTCTTCTACCCAACCGATATAGGGGTGCTCAGTCGCTGTATTGGTGACGACACACGGCTTCTGAACCCAGCTATCAATCTGTGCATTGGGTAACAGACTCATCAGCGAACTTTTGAGAGCTTCCGCTTCGATTGGGTCACCGTCTCCTTGGAACCACTCAGTCAGAGCAGTTTGGGGAACTGGGCTGCTATTTCTAAGCGAACCTCCGATCTTGAGAGCAACTCTGCCGTTTCGGTAGCGGACTGGGGGCACCCAATAAATATCGTCAAGTCGTTCATCAGGCGGGTCGACACAAATGAGACTGGGCAGTTCTTCGTTGAACGGCATTTCCGCCGTGACCGTCGTTCGGGGCATTCGACGCAGATCAAGCGAACATTCCAGTAGTTCCGAACCGAAGGCTCCCGTTGTGACCAGCACGCGTTGAGCACTCACGGAACCCCACGTCCCGGCAACAGTGTGTCCCGTATTTGTATGGGTAAGCGATGACGCGGCTTCTTTAACGATCACTGCCCCAGCGGCCGCTGCGAGCTTGTTTTGCGCTTCAACCAGGCGTCTCGGGTTGATATAGCCAGCAGGTGCACCCTCGTACAAAACGGGGTGCCCGTTGTCCAAAGAAATCCCGGTCTGATCTACGACCCACTGTCGATCCACCGACCGGGCATTGCCCCCGGCGATCTCAGAATTCTCTATCCATTCGTCCGCTTTGGGCGAAGAGGTCACTAGACCACAACCGCGATGAAAGTCGATACCTGATCTCTCGGAGATATCTGCATACCTCCGAATCGAACGGGCAGCCATTTGCGACCAAATAGGCGTTCGGCCCGCAACGCGGGTTATTCGTCCTTCATCTGGATGGCTGCAAAAAGGGCCGAGACTCACTCGCCGGTCAGTGGGCTCGTCCGGGCCAACGGCCACGACTTTTATTCCAGATTCTGCGAGGTGTCGCGCTGCCGCGGATCCAATGAGCCCGCGACCAACAACAGCTACGTCATATAGCTCAGGCACAGTGTTTAGGAAATAACAGCCTGAGCTCGGATTTCTACAACCGCTCCGGGCATCGCTAGTTCGGTGCATCCAATGGCGGTCCATGCTGGATACGGTTCGCGAATAAGTTCATCTTTCACGGCGATGAAATCACGAAGGTGTTCTCGCATCCCTATGTGGTAACTCGTCATTTCCACGATGTTCGATAAGTCGCCTCCCGCTTCTACAAGAATCGCTTCGATGTTTTGGAAGGCGAGTCGAAACTGTTCGGTGAGATCTTCGGGGCACTTTCCCGAGTCGTCCATACCTACCTGTCCCGACATCACCAAGAGGTCACCGGTTTTTATGCCCGGGGCAAAGTGGAAATTGTCGTACATGGCCTGCTGAGAGGCTGGGATTATGCGTTCAGTCATTGCTGCACAGTAGCGCCGCCACCCTGGTGTTCTCCAAAAATCTGTCATCCTCTGATTCGCGAACCCTGGTGATAGACACAACTGAAGCGTTTATGAGGATGTCGTTTCCGAGATCAATTCGAAAATGGGTTCATATGCATGCACCCCAGTGGCCTCATCTTTCTGTGCCACTCGCATCATCACTATCTGATCGGTGACCCCTTCGTATTCAGCGATACGGCGAGCACACTCAACAGGTGTTCCACTAATCGTCATTGTGTCGACGACTTCTTCTGGGATGATCTGCATCGCTTCCGCCGTTTTACCTTGGGGCATCAATTCTGCGAGTTGGTCCGCTGTGTCACTGAAACCCTGTTGACGCATTTGCGAGTCGTAGTAGGGGTGGGGAACAGGGTGGAAAAGCCCGCACACTGAAGCCTTCGCTGCGTTTCGCGCCAACTCGGAGTTCTGGTTCACGCTAACGAGGGCTCCCATAGGAAAGGCCAGTGCTTCTGGTTCTCGGCCAACAGATTCAGCAGCTGCGACGGCGTTGGGTCGAACTGTGTCGCGCATGAATTCCACCGACGCCATAATGCCCACTCCAATTCCGTCACTAACTTCAGCTGCTACCTGCATCATCTTTGGTCCCGAAGCCGACAAGTAGACAGGCACGGAGTCTCGGTAGGGTGCGAAACTCGCTCGCCATTTCTTTACTTGATGCACCGGTCCTTCGTAACTCACNCGNGNCCCNNCTGGCGCGGCNANTACTTGNCGCACTATTTCGACAAAGTCNCGCATGGCAGTNAGCGCCTTGGANGAGTCNATACCCATGTACCAGTCGTTGAANTGNACATTTCCAGTTCCTACNCCCAANACGAAACGGCCNCCGCTCATTTCGTCTANNTCACGAGCAGTNAGNCCNGTAAGCCACGGTGANCGNGCNAAAGCGTTTGCNACATANGTCCCTACTTCAATTGATTNGGTTGCGGCNATTACTGCTGCGGCCTGNGTNACNGCACTTCGACCCGCCTCGGCGAGCATTACNGACCCNGCNCCNACAGCTTCCATTTCNTGAGCNACAGTNACAACCGTGTCAAAACTTTGCTCAAACCCCAGTAGTGGNCCTAAACGCATCTCTTGTCCATTCTCAATGACGGCAACACGACCGTAGCGTCACAATTAAACACTGCGCCAAGCGCATGCCACTTCGTTGCAAGTCTTCGTGGACAAAGAACCCTTTGAGGTGATTAGCTGCATGGGAAATCAGGTCATCAAGNCACATCCCCGATAAAGCGATTTATTCGCCGGATCGGAATGCTGATCGCTTTCGCCAGTGGGAGGAAGTCAAATGTTAGGACACGACGCAGTAGCCCAAGCCCTCGTAGATCATGGAGTCGACACAGTCTTCGGGGTTCTCGGAGACGGCAATCTCTTCATCGGAGAAAATCTTCAGCGGCAACACGGAGTAAATCTGGTNGGNGCGACTCATGAGGCCAACGCAGTATGCATGGCCGAGGGTTGGGCCAAAGCAACAGGCCGTCTTGGTGTCGCAACCGTGACCCATGGCCCCGGACTCACCAACACAATCACNGCGCTGGTTGAAGGAGTCAAAAATGAGACTCCGATGCTCTTGGTAGCCGGTGACACCCCAATTGAAAACGAACAACACCTTCAAAACCTTGATCAACATGCGCTCGTTGTAGCCACTGGCGCNGGNTTCCAACCGGTTAGAAACGTTGAAACAATTTCAGAAGATGTATCTACCGCAGTNAGAAGAGCACACGCCGAACGTCGACCCATAGTGGTCAATGTTCCATTGAATATCGAATGGGAGGAAGTTGAATACGAAGCAAGACCACCGCTCAATGCTCCTGCATCTCGACTAGCGCCCGACCCAGATCAACTCGAAACAGCGTTAGGAATCATTGCGTCATCAGCCCGGCCCATAATTCTTGCCGGTCGCGGCGCCGTAAAGTCGAACGCCAGAGATGCTTTGGTTCGCTTAGGGGAGGCACTCGGCGCACCCCTTGCTACCTCCTTGCTCGGCACCGGGTACTTCGAAGGCGAGCCGTTCAATCTTGGGATCCACGGAACACTCAGCCATCAAATTGCAGGCGAGACATTCGCTATGGCCGATTGTCTGGTCGTCTTTGGTGCTTCGCTGAACTTTTTCACAACCGACTATCAGACGCTGCTGGCAGGAAAACGTGTCGTACATGTCGATCTCAACGCCCGACACATAGACCGACACGTCACCGTTGATGCTGGGGTGGTTGGCGACGCCACAGTCGTAGCAGAAGCCATGATCGAAATGCTTTCTGACGCCGAACACCAGCCATCTTCATTTAGAACCACCGACCTCGAACAGCGGCTTCACGACTTCGATCCCGCCGAGGCATTCGACGACAAAAGTTATGAAGGTGCTGTTGACCCTCGCACCCTGACCCGACGACTGGATGCTGGCCTTCCCCAAGACCGGCAAGTCGTTGTTGACGCTGGTCGATTCATGCTCGATGCCTTGACCATGTCAGTTCCCAGCCCGCAAGACCTTGTNACCAGTCACGGCTTCGGTGCGATCGGTCTAGGAATGTCGACAGCTATTGGCGCAGCAGTTGCGCGTCCAACTCGNCCAACAGTGCTGTGCATAGGCGATGGCGGTTACATGATGGGTGGGTTAACCGAACTTTCAACAGCTGTGCACCTAGGNCTTGATCTCATCGTGATCGTCTACAACGACGGCAGTTACGGCGCTGAGCACATCCAACTCGTATCTAAGGGAATGGATCCAGCCGCTTCTCTCCACGAGTGGCCAGATTTTTGTGCGGTGGCGGAAAGCATGGGCTGCAAAACCGCGAAAATTAACTCGCTTGAAGACATCGACGCCGCTCTCGAAGTTGTCAAAAACAGAAAAGCGGGTCAGCCGGTACTCATAGAAGCCTCTACAGATGCAGATGTCGTATCNACTATTTACGGCCATCACCGATGAGTAAGACGACTCTCGAATTATTGGACACCTACATCGGGATGCCAGGCACCATGCAGGGCGGTTNCATAGCCGGTCTCGCAGCCGGTGACTCGGACGGCCCGATTCGGGTTCGAATTCGAAAGCCGTTACATCCCGGCGAGTCCGTCGTTCGAAGCGTTGAAGATAACCAAACGGTCGTCCATCGNGGAGATGAGCTAGTTATGGCAGCTGCAGAGGGTCCTCTCCACGTTGCTGCCCGCACACCTATCGCTCGAGACAACATAGATGCAGCGATGGAGCGCCCNATGGGGTGGGATCCGCCNTATCCAAATTGCATAGGCTGCGGTCACAAAGTCGATGGTTTAGGCGTCCGCATTCGTCCATTAGGAGACGGCAAACATGTTGTTGCTGTCTGGTCACCCGCCCCTCAGTGGGCCAACGAAGACGGCATCATTCCCAGAGAATTTATTTGGACCGCTTTTGACTGCGTAACTGCCTACGTTCTCTTNGTCGATCCCCCATCGGTTTCGGGCGGTGGCGCCGTGACAGGCAACATAGCTGCTGAGTTCTTCGATCAAGTTCGCATTGGTGACACCTACACTTTTCAATCTTGGAGAGAGCGCGACGACGAAAAAAGCATCATTTGTGGGGGTGCCCTCTACGGACCTTCAGGGTTAGTGGCGACAGCGGACCAGGAAATGATTCGCACCAAAGACTGGGGATTCGAAGTACCGTCAGAACCTCTAGCGGTTTGATCGGCGCGGCACAAGGAAAGGGTTCAACATGACTGAATCAGTTGAAGGGCACTACGGCAACGAGGGGATTGTCGAACGAATAGTTCAGGCGTTAGTCGATGCCGGCTTCGATAGGGAAAATCTTGACCCTGATGTTTTGGCTGGAGCCGACGAGTTCCACATTGGGGGCCGAGAAGGAACCCTTAATGTGGCATCAGTCCTCAACCTTGCTCCAGGTCAACAACTACTCGATGTGGGGTGTGGCATCGGAGGAACGGCCAGATTTTTAGCCCGATCTACCGGTGCTTCTGTAACGGGTGTTGATTTGACACCAGAATTTGTAGAGGCAGCGGTTGAACTCACCAACCTCGTCGGCATGAACGACCTTGTGGACTTCAAAGTCGGATCAGCCACGGATCTTCCCTTCATGGACGACAGTTTCGATGCGGTCACCATGCTGCATGTCGGTATGAACGTTGAGGACAAGGACCAGATGATGAGTGAGCTTGCGAGGGTGTGTCGCAGCCAAGGAACAATCGTCGTCTACGACGTGACGCTCACTAAAACCGGTGACCTGCCCTACCCCATGCCGTGGTCGTCAACCCCACAATTCAGCTTCCCAGAGCCTGCCAGTAGTTATGAGGCTGCAGCGAAAAGTGCTGGTCTTCAACACTTAGGGAGTTCGGATCATTACGACTTGGCCTTGAAGTTCTTTAACGAACCCCCGGCCTCACCACCACCGGTCTCGCTCGGTCACCTAATGGGTCCCCGGATGCTTGAAATGAAAGACAACGCGGGGATAGCAGTCAACCAAGGCTTGATCAGTCCAGTGTTGATGACGTTTCAGGTTGCCTAAAGTCAAACAGTCTTTTCGGTACCTACTCGCCTGACATCCATTTCAAAGCGGAGCCCTTCGATGGGAGGATGCGCGACATGCCAGTGAAGGCCGACACTGATCGATGTTCCTATCCGGTTGATCAAGGTGTCACCAGCTTGACCGAACCAGTCCTCCGAGCAATAGACATCAATAACTGAACAGTCATTCCATCCAACCCCGATGGCGGTCATTCGATCTTCCATCTCCTGGCACACCTGTTCAATTCGTAAACGCCACGCATCTCCGCCATCAAGATCTCTCGCCACAATGCTGCTGGGTTGAAGATCACTTTGGTCCATCAAGTCCCCAGCACCCGCTACAACAAACGATTCCACAGCACTGTCTGATTGCTTGACGTAGCTGAACGCGTGAAGAGCGGTCTCTCCGGGGGGGTGATGAACAGGAGCTACATTGGTTCTAGCAATGGGGTTATCGTCACCGTTAAGGAGTCCCCAATCGTCGAGCAAGGCTCTGTACTCATCGTTAAATCCGATGAAGCCTGCAAACGAATGTGGTTGAGGGCAACGAAGCTCTACAGCGCAGAGCGCTGTTCGGTCTACACCATCGTCAGTCGTTATTTCCTCAATACGGTCAAAGCCATCGCGCCATGGAACGGCTTCAAGCAGTGTCACGTGAATTATTTCAGCTCCTGGCGCTGCGACCACTCCCCCGGAGTACGGATCGATACCAGGGACATATGAAAAGGGAGCGACGGGACTCGGGCGGAGATTCATATAAGCCTCTCAGAAATCGGGTCCCTATTCTTTCACTCCTTTGGCAGGCCGCTCTCGCTTTGTTCCGAAGGAATATTTGGTGCATCAGACACCTATTGGCGACTACGGTCCTGCGTATGGGAGAAATGGTTTCATTTGCAAGTAACGGACATGACGCCAGAGGACATTTGGCGTTACCTGACAGCGGCTCAGGACCGCCAGTCATGGTGATACAAGAATGGTGGGGATTGAACCCGCAGATGAAGGGTGTAGCTGACTACTTAGCTGATCAAGGCTTTGTTGCACTAGCTCCGGATCTCTATCACGGGGAGTTAGCCGGACATGATGAAATGGACAAAGCCGGTCAGTTAATGACTGATTTGCCGCCAGACCGTGCAGCGCGAGACATGAGTGGCGCTGTGGATTATTTGCTCAACCACGACGCTTCTTCAGGCGACGGTGTGGGAGTAGTCGGATTTTGTATGGGCGGTTTGCTGAGCTTCATGATCGCAGCTAACCGCGGCGACGCTGTGAAAGCTGCCGTGCCGTTCTATGGCTTCCCTCAAGGGGACCAAGAACCCGATTGGCAGGGTCTGACCGCCTCGGTCCAGGCTCACATGGCTTCACCCGATGACTTCTTCCCGCCAGAAGCAGCAGAAAATCTCGGCGAGCGACTTCGGGAAATGGGTAAAGATGTTGAAATCAATGTTCATCAGGCCCTGCATGGTTTCATGAATGAAGAGAACCCAATGGGAGCATTTGACGAAGGCTTAGCAGCTGAGTTGTGGCCCCAGGTCATCGGATTCTTAGAGTCCAAGCTCAGCTAAATCCGATATCTAGCTGACAGGTTCGTTGCCTGCGACCGTTATGCGTCGCATAACGCGCCGACGCGACGCTATGTCGTAAGGCCGGAGCCGGTGAAGCGTTGACCGGTTGTCCCATATAACCAAGTCATTGTCCATCCATTGGTGTTCGTATATGAACTCGGGCTTGGTTGCTGCGACAAGTACCTGCTCAATAAGGTCACGCCCTTCTTCGAGCTCCATACCTTCGACGTGAGAAGCGTGACCGCCCATGTACAACGATTGGCGTCCATCTGCATGAGTGCGAACCCACGGATGACTCACAGGTGGGTACTGTGCCTCGTCTTCAGGACTCATCGGGTCCATACGGCCAGGGTTATTGGCACGACTAAACACGTAACTGTGAATTAGGCGTTTTCCCTGAACCGCAGATCGGAGGTCAGATGGCAACTGTTCCAACGCCGCGTACATGTTGGCGAATTGAGTTTCCCCACCCGCATCGGGAACTTCGACCGCGTACAGCATGGTGCACAAGCAAGGAATTTCCCTAAACGAACTATCGGTGTGCCACCGTTCGGTGCCTCTCAAGAACACCGCTTGGGGTTCCTCAAAATCTACGACATTTCCATCTTTTCTGACGTTGGTGAGATCAAAGATTTCGGGGTGGTCGGGGTGCCGTTTATCGGGTTCTGGGAGTATTTCGAGTTCACCGAACGCGTTACCAAGTTCGACTAGACGTTTCGGCGAAATTTCTTCACCTCGCATCAGCAGCACACCATGTTCGCTCAAACCGCGAGCAAGCTCTTGCACAAGCTGCGCATCGATCACCCGGTTCTCATCTAATCCTTGGATCCGGGCACCGAACTGCTTATCGAACTGTTCGAATTCCAAACTCATGTCTGTCCAGCGAGCTGAAATTCCTCTGAACTAACCGGAATGATCGGGGCAAAATCGCGGGCAGCGTAATACTCGGGTCGTTCGTATGTTTCTCCCCTGTTGTCGACAGGACAGACATTGACATACAACAGCAGCCTCCTCAGTGGACTGATGTTGACGGTTGAACCGTGAACGACGGTCATATCCATAAACAGCACCGACCCTGCTGACGCTGTGATCGTCTCTAACCCGTACTGGTCTACCAAGCGGGCCATCGTCTCATCGGTGATGTCATACCTGTATTTCGACACCTGTTCGAAATCTGGCGATGACGGATCGACCGAAGCGGTCGATACAAGACCTTCTTTGTGGGACCCCGGGACCGCTAGTAGCGGCGCGTTCACTTCGGTGACGTCATCGAGGAAGACTGCGATCATGACACCCTTGGGATGCGGCACCCCGTCAACGCGATGGTAGGTACCGAAGTCTTGATGCCAGGCAACAATCGAACCGTTGGTCTGTTTGATGTTGATTCGTGACTGATGGACGTAGACCTCGTTATCTAGCAACGTTCGACTTGGGTTAATAAGGTTTTCGTGGCGGCACAAAACAGCTAGCTGTTCGTTGAAAAGGTGCATGCCCCAAGACACGTGGGGTGAACCATCGGCTTCGCGGCCAACTTCGGGGCCCGGTCGCTCAAGAACATCTAGTGCTGCATCGCTGAGCAGCTCAACTTCTTCTGGTCCAAATACGTCGCTGAGTACGATCCAGCCGCGGTCTCGAAATTCTTGACACTGGTCTTCAGTGAGATCCATCTTCATTAACTCCTAAACGGATTTGTTCGATGCCGCTCTGTAATGCAGCCGTCATCAAACCTATGTCGTAGCTGTAGCTAACCATTCGGAATCCACGCTTTACCCAGTCAATCCCAGTCTCCACTGAACCTGCAAGGCAGGCTGCAGTTTTTCCGTGAGTTTCACAAGCTTCCAAAATGGCGTCGATTCCTTTTTGCATAGTCGGGTGCGCTGTGTCTCCTGGGACTTCGAGGGACAAAGACAGATCGCCATGGCCGAGGTGTGCAACATCCACTCCAGGGACCGACATGATCTCTTCAGCGTTAGCTATGCCTTTGGCTGACTCAATCAGTACGCACACCATGGTGCGTTCATGGGCGCCAGCGATGATGTCGGGCACCGAATCGGAACTGTAATCGTCATGAGCGCCGCCAAACATTGCTCCGCGTTGGCCAGATGGCGGGTATCGGGTCCATTTGACGAACTCCTCAGCCTGTTCTGCTGTTTCACACATTTGGAAGAGCATCCCCATTGCTCCTATGTCCAGCAACGTTGCCGTGTATTGGTAAGAGGTGTCGGGTGGGCGTACAAGGGGGACTATGTCAAGACCCCGGCATAGGGCTAGTTGGAACTTCATCTGCTCCATGGAGAATCCACTGTGCTCCATGTCATAGAACACAAAGCTTGAACCAGCGTTGTGAAGTATCTGGGGTAAACCCGCACTGAGGAACTCGAAAATCATGGTTCCGTATCGAGTTTCGCCGTTTGCTAGGTCGGTTTTTAAGCGATTTGGGCGCATCCGGTAAGTGTTGCAGATTCAAGCGCAGGATTCAGATCCTCAATCAATATCAAAAACCTCGATAACCCTCCATATTGCTGAGGCTCAAGGATCAGGGCCATCGAATTCTGGCCAGCAAAAATTTAGAAAATAATCGGTCGACTGAGTTGCGCGTCTTAGCTCCAGCATGTAATTATTAGCACTAAATCCATTTAGCACTAATTAGGAGCACATCATGTTAACCAACGTGGCACCAACCACGATCGCCTTCTCGAAAGCCAAAGTCCTATTTATGGCAGCCGGTTTTCTCTCGCTCGTCCTCTCGGTCAGTCTCTGGTTCAGCGGCGCCAAGGATCAAGGCATATTCGTTGGTCTCTGGGTCCCGGCGATCCACTCATTAGGAGCACTAGTCCTCACAAACGATCGGAGCGCACAGTGAACGAGACACTACTCATGTGCATAGGCGCCGCAATGTTCGGTCTAACTGTTTGGGCCGTGCTGCTCGTTGCATACGTCAACGGACGCGACGCTTCAGGCAACGACCTGACATTTGGAAATCGAGAACCTCTCCCCTTCCCAGAAGGCGATGTTGCTCTCCAACCCGTATACACCCAGGTTTCGTATCCAGAGCCGAGACGCACAACCCAGCTAAATCGTTGGTAACGGCGACACATGGAACCACTACTTTCACTAACAGCTCTCGCAGGTGCTGCGTTCATGGCTGGGGTGCTCTGGCTTGTACAAATCGTTCACTACCCATTACTCGGGGCAGTATCGGGCGATGAAGCCACGAGCATCGCAGTCCGCCATCAGACCCTGATTAGTCGAGTCGTTGGGCCAGCAATGGTGATCGAGGCCGTGGCTACCGGAATGATCCTTCTGGTTGGGCCCGCTGCATCGAAAATAGCCGGATTTATAGGCTTCGCGTTACTCTGCGTTGCCCTAGCCGTCACTGTATTCCGAGCCGTCCCGCTGCATGTTCGAATAGCTCAAGGACAGTCACAGTTGATTCCTGAGCTGATTCGGATCAACTGGACGCGAACCGTTGCCTGGACGCTCAGAATCCCGGTTGGGGCAGTAGCAGCCCATCAAACCTTGAGTTGAGGAGACATGATCAAATCAAAACAACCAATCGACGTAGCTGTAGATATCGACTTGCCCCCCGAACAGGTTTGGGACTACGTCAAAGACATCAACAGTCATACCGAGTGGATGCGAGACGCCACTGCGATCAGAATCACCTCCGACTCCGCAATTGGCGCAGGAACAACCTTCGAGTGCGACACCAAAATTGGTCCGTTCAAGCTCGTAGACAAGATGGAAATCACCGAATGGACCGACAACGAATTAATGGGAGTACGACACGAGGGAGTTGTCAGCGGCTGGGGCCAGTTCTCGCTTACCCCAACCGGCGATCACGCAACGACTTTCCGTTGGGCTGAAAGCTTAAAATTCCCGTGGTATCTAGGGTCTCGAGTCGGCCAAATCTGCGCCCGGCCACTACTGCGGTGGATCTGGACCAGCAATCTTTCCCAGCTCAAAAAGCAACTCGAGAGGCGGCGATAACTCCTAGGTCCATATTTTTTTTCGAATAGGAATTTAGTGCTAAATAGCGCTAAATCGGTTAGACTCCCCCAGGAAAGGAACACCGTGTCCATCGAACTGACTCCCCTCCCTTTTAAGGCTTCTCTACTGGAGCCATTTATCAGCGAACGCACCGTCCAACTGCACCACGGCGGACACCAGGCCGCCTACGTCAGAAATCTCAATTCAATGATGGAGCTCGAAGGCGACACCCGCTCTCTCATCGAAGTAATTCAAGATTCGACGGGCTCAACCTTCAACAACGCCGCTCAGATTTGGAACCACGAATTCCTTTGGAAGTCGTTAACGCCACCAGGAACTAGTCCATCAATAGAGCTACAAGAAGAACTCAATAGAGCATTCGGTTCAACAGAAGTGTTTATTTCTCAGCTCATTCAGGCTGGAGCCACCCACTTTGGTTCAGGTTGGGCCTGGCTAGTTCACGACGGATCGAAGCTGCAAATTACGACCACCGCCAACGCTGAGCTGCCCAGCTTGACCACGTCACAACCACTACTCACCATCGATGTTTGGGAACACGCCTACTACCTGGACTATCAGAATCGTCGACCTGAATATCTAGAAGCAGTTTTACGAAATCTCATTAATTGGCAGCACATCGAAGAACAACTGCGCATCAGCTCAACCCTTACTCACAGGAATTGAAATGGAGACTCACGAAGTTACACAGAACCTATTCGGGCCCCTCGCTCTTCTAGCAGGGGAATGGGAGGGATCCGATGGCATAGATTTCTCGTTCCACCACGAGGAAGATGCCACTGGATTTACCCCCTATCTAGAGAAAGTCCAATTAAAACCGTTTGGACCCGTAGACAACGGAAATCAACATCTCTACGGACTGGACTATCGGATGGCGGCGTGGCGAATGACCGAACTTGACCAAGACCCATTCCATACTGAGGTCGGGTATTGGTTATATGACGCAGAGGCGAAAGTCCTCAGTAGGTGTTTCATGGTGCCGCGCGGGTCGGTGCTGATCGCATCGGGTGAAGTCGAACCCGACGCCACCGAATTCATTCTGACCGCAAAACGTGGTTCAACAACTAACGGCATTCTGAGCAACGCCTATCTAGACGAACGAGCCCGATCAGAAAGTTATGAAATCAAGATTGCCATCTCACCAGACGGCTGGAGCTATGAGTCAACCACCGTGCTTGAAATGGCCAATCTCAACAAATCTCTCAATCACACAGACCGCAATTCGCTCACCCGAACGAAAGGATCCTGATGACTGCAGCCATCTCGCCCTCTTTGACTCTGTACTTGAACGACATAGGAAATCATGAGCTATTGAACAAGGCTGATGAGGTCAAACTTTCCGAGCGCATCCGAAAGGGAAATGCAGCGAAAGAAAAAATGGAGGCCGGTGACTACCGAGATCTCCAGCAACTGCAACGGCTAGAGAGAACCGCAAAAAAAGGGTCCCGCGCCAAGGAACGATTCATCCTTTCGAATCTCCGCTTAGTCGTAAGCATCGCCAAAAAGTACCCTGTACCCGGATCGCTTAGCATCGAGGACCTGATTCAAGAAGGCAACATCGGTCTCGAGCACGCTGTCGAGAAATTTGATGGAAGAAAAGGCTTTAAGTTCTCGACATACGGCACGTTCTGGATCCGTCAGGCCATTAATCGTCTAATCGACCAGCACAGCAACCTGATCAGAATTCCCGCTGACACTCACAGCGCATTACGCCGACAGCTTCGCGAGGCAGACGTGACATCACCCGAAATGTCCAGCGAAATGAAACGAATACACGCCTTGACCAGAATGGCTTCGCTCGACGGTCCCATGATCGAAGGAGAAGACCGAGACCTGTACGCGGTACTCGCTTCTTCTGAGCACACTCCTGACGACCTGGTGACCGAGTGGCACAACCAGGAAGTGATCGAGAGAGCTCTCGGGAATATGGCGCCGCGCACTCGCGAAATGGTGCGTCACCGCTTTGGCCTCGACGACGGCATAGAGAAAACTTTCCGGGAAATCGGCGACATTGTCGGGGTTTCAGCAGAAAGTGCACGACGGGCGGTCTCCAAAGCTTTGACCAACTTGGCAGAAAATCGCTCCTTAAATCCGGCGACGTAGTGGCCTGCTTGTTGAGCGTTCGAGGGCGTCCCAATTCGCAGCCATCTCGACATCTGCTCGTATGACCTCACTACTAGTCTTCACAAGGGACCTTCGAGTCGATGACAATCCCGCCTTGTGCGCTGCGGCCAACACAGGCAACTTGTCGTGCTTATTCGTCGTAGACAACAAATTTTCAGATGGCCCTGCTGCATCCCAGAGACGTCATACTTTCTTACTCCAATGTCTCAGTGACCTTGACCAGTCCCTGCGCAAACTTGGTACCCACTTAGAGATCGTTCATGGGGATTGGTTGCAACAAGTCCAACAACGAGCACTGGGGTTAGAAGCATCCAACATCCATTTGTCAGAGGACTACAGCTTTTACGCCAAGAGACGAATCGCCAAGCTCGACAATTGGTGCGGCGACAACAATGTTGTGCTGCACACTCACCCTGGCATAACGGCAGTGCTACCAAATAGCATCTCACCTGCTGGCGGAGGCGAGTACAAAGTATTCACCCCCTATTGGCGGTCTTGGCTCAAGACTCCGAAAAGATCACTGCTTAGCGCGCCGACGTCGTTAAGTGCGGCTGCGGCACCACCTCCCAGCAGCTACTTCGCCTCAACTGCGTTGCCAGATTCTCCACTCATTGGCGGAGAATCTCACGGCTATGAACGACTGCATTATTGGCTAAACAACGAACTCGGGTTCTACGCAGAAACTCGCGACTACCCCGCTACGGATGAAACCTCACAATTATCTCCATATCTACATTTTGGGTGGCGATAGCCTTTGTCGTCTTCATCATCGCCGTGTTCAAACCGCTTCGCGGTGCAATGACGGGGGCGCTTGACGACAAGATTGCACAGATTCGCAACGAGGTTGAGGAAGCACAACGTCTCCGCGAGGAAGCGCAGTCAACCCTGGCCTCCTATCAGCTGAAGCAGCGCGATGCAGCGCAAGAAGTCGAAGCGATGATGGAGCAGGCAAAGGCCGAAGCGGAAGCGCATAGTAAGAGCGCCGAAGCCGCCCTTAAAGCCATGCTGAAGCGGCAGGAGCAATCGGCCAGCGAAAAAATTCAGCAGGCTGAAGCCGCGGCCGTGCAGGAAATTCGCGATCGGGCCGTCACCGTGGCCCTTGCTGCGACCGTCAGTCTGCTTGAGGAAAAACTGTCAGGCGCCTCGGGCGATGCATTGATCGACGACGCCATCAAAACACTGCCGGACCGACTGCACTGATTACGGTTTGACAGCGAAGTTTCGAAGAAGCCGCTATTAGATAAAATCTTGGCGGCTTTTTCATTGAGCACGACCCGGCCCCGGCCGTATCATTGCGTCGATGCCTTTCGTTTGACGCAACGCACAGGGCGCCATCACAGGCGTCTTCAACAAGCCGACGCCGATCGCGCAGGAAGAGCTCGATCTCGACGATACGGAACTGCGCCGCTATCTGGAGGCTGGCAACCCATCGGAAACCCAAGGCTCTGGCAGCGAGCGACCGAGAAATGGCTCGGGTTGTCGAAGATCTGATCGATGTCCTCATCGCAAAAAGCCTCATCAACTTCACGGATTTTCCGCCCGAAGCGCAAAAGAAGATGCTTCGCCGTCAGAACCTACGGCGTACCCTCTCCCCATTGA
>PBOM01000006.1 GCA_002724355.1 Actinomycetota bacterium
CCCGATGCACTAAGTGATCATCGAGAGGTATTTGCATTAGGGCGGGATCAGTGACTATTCCGCCCAGCCAAGAACTAAACATCGCTCTATAACCGGTTTGCCCTCGTTTGGAGCGCAAGCGAGAAAGCACTTCAGACTCTGAAAGCAGTTCAGGAGTTGAGCGAGTCACGGACTTGAGACTACGCGAGTTAGAGCGCTAAGTATGCGACAACTTCGGCGGAGCAAGTCAGAACGGGAATTTTGGGCCTCAGTTAGCTGTTTGATGAACGGGGCTACTGAGGCTAGAGAACTTGCGAAGTCGCATGCTGTTTATGACGACTAAGAAAGACGAAAGAGCCATGGCTAAGGCCGCTTGGGTAGGTGAGAGCGTTCCCGTTAGTGCGAGTGGGAGGGCAACGAGATTGTAGGAAAATGCCCAAGCTAAATTGGCCTTTACCGTGCTCAGGGTTTGGCGTGACAATGCGATTCCGTCGGCGACTGCTCGCGGGTCATCGGTCATGATGGTTATATCAGCGGTATTTCGCGCCACGTCTGTTCCGGACTGAAGCGCAATGCCAAGATCTGCTGCTGCAAGTGCTGGAGTGTCGTTGACGCCATCGCCAACCATTGCGACACATCTGCCTTGAGACTGCAGTGTTGATATGTGGCTTTGTTTCTCTTCAGGTAGAACTTCCGCAACAACGTCTTCGATTCCTACGACTTGCCCGACCTGTTGAGCTATTGAATGCCCGTCACCTGACAGCAAAATCACCTGGAGGTTCAGGCTGTGGAGCAATTTGATGGCTTCTGTACTAGTAGGTCGAATCTGGTCGCCAACTAGGACTACTCCTTCTGCTGTGGCTCCTCGACCTAAATAAACAGGTGTGCCCTCGGAATTTGAAAGGGCTAACTCTGATGGAACTTCGTCGAAAAGTTCGGCTTTCCCGACCCTAAATTCGATGTCGTTCACTAGGCCTGTGATCCCCCTACCCGGGTGGCTAACAAAATTCTTTACGTCGGCATCTGCGTCTCTAAAGGAATCGAAAGCTCTGCTAAGGGGGTGACCAGAACGAGATTCGAGAGTGCCAGCTAGTGAGAAGAGGACGTCCTGATCGAATGGAACGTTGGCCTCGACAATCGATGGGTGACCGTCAGTGATCGTGCCCGTTTTATCAAAGACCACGGTGTCCACAGCTCGCGATGAGTCCAACACGTGTGCGCCCGCTACGACTATTCCCAACTGGGCTGCTCGACCTGTTCCAACGAGCACTGCCAGGGGAGTGGCTAGACCAAATGCGCAAGGGCATGAGACTACGAGAACTGCAACTGCTGCGATTAGAGCGTCGTTAATGCCATGACCAAGTAACCAATGAAGAATGAATGTTCCGAAGGCGATTCCTAGTACCAATGGCACAAATTTAGCTGCCACCTTGTCGGCCAGGCGCTGAATGGGAGCCTGCGTGGCTTGTGCTTCCTCGACGAGTCTCGCGACCCTTGCTAACTCGGTATCTTCGCCAACAGCGGTAGCTTTGACGACTAGCGCGCCGTCGCCGTTCAGCGCGCCTCCGGCGACCTCTGAGCCTGGTGCCACCTCAATTGGTGTTGACTCTCCAGTGGATTGAGAAGCATCGACACTGGACGAACCTTCAATAATTCGACCGTCGGTGGCTACACGTTCCCCGGGAGCGACGATGAATTCCATGCCGACTGCCAGGTCGTAAGCGCTTATTTCAGTGCCGTCTCGTAGGTTTGCCCACTTGGGAGCCATATTCGCAAGTGCTCGTAAAGAATCTCCCGACGCCCGTATTGCGCGTGCTTCCCACCACTTTCCAAGTAAAACGAGTCCGATTATCGAAGTAGCGCCTCCGAAATGAAGGTTTTGGTCTGCGTTTACAATTAGAACCACCATTGACCAGCCCCAAGCGGCGATGGTTCCGAGCGAAACCAAGGTGTCCATGGCTAAAGCCCTTTGCGCGATTTGTAAGCGCGCGGAGCGGTGAAAGCTCCAGCCTGCCCACCAGACACTCAAGGTAGATAATGAAGCCAAGATCCAGCTGCTGGCGGGAAATTGAATAAACATTGTGACCATCGCGAATGCGGCTATTAACAGGGCTGGAGCAGCTCGTTTCTTGAGTGCTGCTTCATGTGACTTTTGAATCGATTGCCGGTCACCATCTTGGCGAACTTGGTAACCCAACTGCGTCACGATCTGAGTTATTGCTGAGGGGTCAACCTGGCTCGTGTGGCGAACCAGTGAGCTCGCTGTAGCGAAGTTAACGTAGGCCGTTTCGACTCCCGGCACGTCTTTTAGAGCGCTTTCGATGCGAGCGGCGCACGCGGTGCAACTCATGCCTTCGATAGCAAATTGAGTCCGCTCCTTTTCGGATACAGGAGGACCCGCGTTCATATCTTGATGTTAGCTCTCATTTCAGATCGACTAACTGCTGTTAAGTCGTACCCTAGAGGTGTGATGACGCCTTCTGCGCAGAGCTTCCACCTCCACACTTTAGGGTGCCCCAAGAACCAGGTTGATTCCGACAAGATTGCCGGATCGCTGATTGATGAGGGTCTTACTCCTACAGACGACCCGTCTGTCGCAGATTTGGTGGTCGTCAATACGTGTGCGTTTATTGAAGAAGCGAGAGAAGAATCAATTAACACTATTTTGGCTTTGGACAGTGAGCGTTCCGCTGATTCTCGGATTGTTGTGACAGGTTGCATGGCGGAGCGGTATGGGGGTGAGCTTGCTGAAGCCCTACCGGAGGTGGATCGAGTGGCCGGTTTTGGAGTGCCAGTCAATTTTCGAACTCGGCCAGATGGGCTGTCTGCGATAGCCGAGGCTGAAGCGCCGCAGTTCGATTTGCTTAACTTGCGCCGGCCGGCCTCAGATCTTCCATGGGCATATGTGAAAATTGCCGAAGGATGTGACAGAGCATGCGGCTTCTGTGCCATCCCTTCTTTTCGAGGTCCTCAACGGAGCCGCGACTCAGAGTCCATATTGCAGGAGATAGAAGACTTGGGCGTCCGAGAGGCTGTCCTGGTCGCGCAGGATCTTGCTAGCTACGGCTCGGACATAGGAAAGCGCGGTTCGATTGTCTCGCTAGTAGAAGCGGCAGCGAAAGTCGTCGACCGGGTACGGCTTCTGTATTTGTACCCATCTGATTTGTCGAACGAGCTCATAGAAGCGATCTTGGCAAGTGGGGTGCCCTACTTCGATTTGTCCTTACAGCACGTGTCCCGGGGACATTTAAGGCGGATGAAGCGTTGGGGCAACGGACAAAAATTCCTAGAAAGGATTGGGCGAATCCGCGAAATGTGTCCCGAGGCGACTTTCCGATCGAATTTTATTGTTGGGTATCCAGGGGAAACAGAAGATGATCAAGCGGAGTTGTTGGAATGGTTAGAAGAAGCGCAACTGGACTGGTGTGGCTTCTTCACTTACTCACCCGAAGAAGGCACCTACGCGACGTCTCTCGATAATCAGATCCCAGCAGGACTAATGCGGGAACGCCATGCAGAGTTGAGTGAAACTCAGGATGTAATAACAGCTACACGCCGTGATGCGATCGTGGGGCAAACAATCGAAGTGTTGATCGATACTGAAGGAATCGGCCGTTCCCACAGGGAAGCCCCAGAAATTGATGGGGTGGTTCGCGTCCCATCCGACCTCAAACCCGGAGAGATCTGTGATGTAGTTGTGGTTCAGTCAGAGGGCCCAGATATCGAAGCTGTAAAAGTGGAAGCCCAGTAATGGAAGAACGCGATGACCCGCCACCCACCTACGGGCCGACAGCATTAGCGACCCCCGCAAACTTTGTGACGGTAGCGCGCATACTCGCTACCCCGGTATTCGTGTTGCTGATAGCCACCCAGGAGCCATCTTGGCTGACCTTCGCTGTTGGATTCGCAATTGGTATGTCTGACTTCGTCGATGGGTGGCTCGCGCGACGGCAAGGAGCTACAAGGTCTGGAGCGTTTCTGGATCCACTCGCTGACAAAGTGCTGGTACTAGGGGGCATGTTTGCTCTTGTAGCAAACGAGCAGTTCCATTGGCTACCAGTAGCAATAATCGCGGTTAGAGAGCTAGCGATTAGTGCCTACCGCTCCCAAGCTGGCCGTCGCGGTATTACGGTGCCAGCGACCAAGATGGCGAAATGGAAGACCTTTGTTCAACTGTGGGCCATCGGGTTCGGCGTCATTCCGCCGATTGCGGAATCTGCTCACTGGTTGGCCACGGCGACGCTGTGGACAGCTGTGCTCTTGACGGTCCAAACCGGAATCGCATACCTCGCTGGTGCTCGAAGAATAGCTAAAGCGCAATTAGGAAAGGATGTCTAGCTTTTTGTGGGCTGTCTCAAACATGCCGAGCATGTAGTTGCGTTGGAGAAGAACAATAAGGTCAAGAAATGAATTGTGAAATTATCGCCGTAGGTACAGAGCTGTTACTAGGTCAGATCGTTGATACGAACTCGTCCTGGATGGGTGAGCAGCTAGCACTGGCGGGAATCGACAGTCATCACCAAACCAAAGTTGGCGACAACTGGTCTCGTATAGAAGAAGCCTTGCGATTGGGCCTAGAGCGGAGTGACGCGATCATTGTTTGCGGTGGGCTCGGACCAACCCAAGACGACATCACCAGGGAGGTAATAGCCAGTGTCGTCAACTCCAACCTGGTTCTGGACGAAGTGATCGCTGAACGCATCAGAGAAATGTTTCGAAGTCGAGGGCGTGACATGCCCGAAAACAACCTTCGCCAAGCAATGGTCCCAGAAGGAGCCCACACAATCGAGCAGCAGCCTGGAACCGCTCCCGGCCTAGTGGTACCCGTCGCTATTCCTGGAGGGGACGACAAAGTTATATACGCGGTCCCCGGTGTTCCTTACGAAATGAAAGAAATGGTGCTAGGGACCATCTTGCCGGATCTGCAGCATCGGTCAGGGGTTACATCGGTAATCGAGAGCAGAGTTTTAAGGACATGGGGCCAGAGTGAGTCAGGACTAGCCGAGCTCCTGAGTCCGCGAATCGCCGAACTGGAAACAGCAGGAAATCCGACTTTGGCATTCCTCGCTAGTGGAGTCGAAGGAATAAAGGTACGGATAACAGCAAAGGCTGAAACTTCTGGTGAAGTGGAAGACATTCTCCGTGAGGAAGAAGAAGCCCTCCGCCGCTTGCTGGGCGATCTGGTATTTGCAGTGGACGAAGACAATATGGAATCAACGGTTCTCACTCAGCTCGCGCAGCAAGGACTAACTCTTGGCGCGATTGAGACGACAACAGGTGGATATCTCGCTCACCGGCTTTCGACAGCTAGAAATGGGACAGGGGCGTTTGCGGGGGGTGTAGTGGCCCGAGGCCCCGGAATTTTGTCGTATTTATTGAAAGGCGACCCGGCGTCATGGCAGCCCGATGACGCAGCCATGCAAATGGCGCGAGTTGCGCGCGGGATTCTCCTATCAGACGTTGGTATAGCGACGACCTCGATAGAAGATCCAGCTCGTGCGACGGAGTCTCAACCCTTCGGCACCGCTTGGTTGGCCGTTTCGATGGAGGGCTTTGAAACTGTCGAACAGGTCCAGCTTCCAGGTGACCTCGAACGAATTAGGCAATTCAGTGTCATCTCACTGCTGAATCTTCTAAGACTGCATCTACAAGGGCTTCGCCCTTAGTCGTGGCCAGAGCTTTCATATCAGCTCCGCTGGACGAACAAACTAAGAAAATGCTGTTACAGCTTGACCGCAGCCAGGCTGACGTTAAATGGGTTCAGCCTGAGCAGTGGCATATAACGATGCAGTTCTTTGATGCGGTGAACTTAGAAGAATTACGTGATCGTTTCGCGAAAATCGAAGCTGCCCAGACGATTGGTGTTCTAGGGCCGCGAGTCACACAATTTGGAGATCGACATCTCGTTGTGCCCGTCCAGGGGCTTTCCCGATTAGCCGAGAATGTTCGGCAGTCAACAGGCAGATTAGCCCCGAAACAGCAGCTGCCCTTTGTGGGTCACATCACCCTTGGTCGGACTAAGAGCGACATCGTTCCGAACTTGGCAGGTGCAACAGTCCAAGGAAACTTTCGAGTCGAACGACTGATGTTGATGGAAAGCGTCATTAGCTCAACCGGAGCGACGCACACCCTCGTCGACTCAACGTCACTAATTCCTTTGGATGTTTCTGCGCATAGCAACGACATCTGACAGGCTGTTCGAATGCGATTTAGTTTCTGGACAGGCAATGGTCAAACATGGCAGGACACCCTAGAAGGCTGCCGCTATGCGGAAAGCACAGGCTGGGACGGCATTTGGTACGCGGACCACTTCATGCCCAACGAGGAAAACGTTGACCAACCAATTCATGAGGCTTGGTCGATTTTGGCTGCTATTGCCGCAAGTGTGCCGCGAGTCAGAATAGGCCCGCTGGTAGCAGGGAATACTTATAGAAACCCAGCACTTACAGCGAAAATAGCTGCAACCGTTGATCACATATCTGGCGGACGAGTGGTGCTTGGACTGGGCGCTGGTTGGCAAGAAAATGAACACGAGAAATATGGCTTTGAGTTCTCTACTGTCAAAGGCCGCTTGGATCGTCTGGACGAAGCGGTCGAGATCGTTACTTCGCTACTTTCGAACAATCGCACCAATTATCAAGGCGACCACTACACCATTCTCGACGCTCCACTTGATCCGAAACCAGTCCAAACCAAGATCCCTCTGATGATTGGCGGTGGTGGACGTAAACGTACGTTGCGCACGGCGGCCATCCATGCAGATGAATGGAACTACTGGGGCATGCCCTCCGATATCGCAGAACTATGTCAGGTACTTGACGCCCATTGTGATGATGTCGGGCGCGACCCAGCAGAAATTGAACGATCGGCGTGCGCTTTGATGTTCATAGCAGACAATGAGGAGAAACTAGAGCGCTTCCGAGACACAGACTTTGGTCGTGCCACCATCGTCGGAACCCCAACGGAAGTTATCGACATAGTCGGAGAGTACGCAGAGGTGGGTCTGGACGAGCTAATTGTGCCCGATTTCACTTTTGGGCCGCTCGAACGCAAAAAGGAGTCAATGGATCTTTTCATTGAGCAAGTAGCGCCCGCTTTTCGTTCGTAACCGCTACCTGTATGAGATAGCGGTTATGACCAATCAACTTCGGTGACTAGCTGCCCCATTCGTTTCTCTGCTTCCCGGGTTTGGCCGCCTACTTCTAAGAAGCTGCGCATTGCAGGTTCCGCCTCGTCGGTCCTGAGAAGACGCTGAAAGAGGTAACGCTCTTCCATTAAACCTTCGTTGAGAGGCATGGTGTCAGCGTTGTTGACAGCTTCTTTGGCCAGCGCGACTGCAGTAGGAGGAAAGCTGGCTATGCGGAGTGCCAGTTCATTGACGTAAGGACGCAACTCTTCAGGAGGTAAGGCTCGGTTGAGGTAGCCCCAATCCGCAGCGGTCTCGGCATCCACGTCTACTCCCCCTAAAACTATTTCCATGGCGCGACCCCTCCCAACTAGACGCGGCAAGCGTTGAGTGCCGGTCCCTCCGGGAAGAATTCCGATAGGAACCTCCATTTGGTTGATGACAGTTTTCCCCAAAGCACCAAAACGCATGTCACAGGACATAGAGAGCTCACTCCCTCCGCCCCCGACTCGACCTCCGATCTCTACGATGGTGACCTTGGGCATGGTTCGGTAGGTCTCGCACATAAGATGAAATCCCTCAAGTTTTTCGGGTTTCTCGGCGGGACCTTCAACGGGGAATTCCAGGATGGCCGAAACATCAAAATGGGCGATGAAAAAATCGGGGTCGTCGCTTCTCAGTACAACCACTCGAACTGAATCGTCTTCCGCAACTTGGGCGCCGAATTTTGCTAATTCCCTGAAAAGTGGGGGAGTCATAACATTCATGGGTGGGGCATCCACGGTGACAAAGGCAACGCCACCCGTGCGCTCGATCTGCAAGAGTTCAAAATCACTGTCAGCTAGGTAAGTGCTCATCGCCAGAGTCTCGCGGGTTCAGACACAGAATGCTCAAGATCTTTCCTCTAAGAACACGTGTTCGATACTTGACCGAACAAGTGTTCGTATGTACCTTAATTCTGTCCGCACATTTTCGGGGTCCGACCCCATTCGTACGGTTTCCACCATCGGGGTTAGCTATTTGACCCTGTTGACGAAGTTGGCTTCAGATGAGGCCGAAATACCAGTCCGAGGAGGACATGCAGCGTGGAACGAGAAAAAGCACTCGATATGGCACTGTCGCAGATTGAACGTCAATTTGGCGAGGGCGCTGTCATGAAGATGGGTGAACGAGGCCAAATGAAAGTTGAAGCTGTCTCGACAGGCAGTTTGGCGATCGATATGGCTCTTGGCATTGGGGGGCTTCCCAGAGGCCGTGTCGTTGAGGTCTACGGTCCCGAAGCATCAGGAAAATCTACGTTGGCGATGCATGTCGTAGCGGAAGCTCAACGTACCGGTGGTATCTGCGCTTATGTCGACGCCGAACATGCGATGGACCCTGATTACGCTCAAAATATTGGTGTTGATGTTGATGAACTCCTTATTTCTCAGCCCGATACTGGTGAGCAAGCCCTTGAGATTACCGACATGCTTATCCGTTCAGGAGCAGTTGATGTGGTGGTCATCGACTCGGTCGCTGCTTTAACGCCAAGGGCTGAAATTGAAGGGGAGATGGGCGACACTCATGTTGGTTTGCAAGCCCGCCTCATGTCGCAAGCGTTACGCAAACTGACCGCGAATCTAAATAAAACTAAAACCATTGTTATCTTCATCAACCAACTCAGAGAAAAAATTGGTGTCATGTTTGGTAGTCCTGAGACGACACCAGGTGGGCGAGCGTTGAAGTTCTATTCGTCGGTTCGGATAGATATTCGCCGGATCGAAGCCATCAAGTCTGACGGCGAAATCACTGGCGGGCGAACTCGCATCAAAGTTGTGAAAAACAAAGTCGCGCCTCCATTTCGGCAAGCTGAATTCGACATTATGTACGGGAAAGGCATTAGCCGTGAGGGCTCACTCGTAGATGTTGGCGTGGAACAAGGAATCGTCAAGAAGTCCGGTGCTTGGTACACCTATGAAGGAGAACAGCTCGGACAGGGTCGAGAAAACGCCAAACAGTTCCTCATCGATAATCCGGAAGTCATGGTTGAAATCGATGGCCGCATTAGATCCCAATTAGGAATCGGCGATTTAGGCACCGAAGCTGAAGTCCCAGACACAGAGTCGGAAGCTGAAGAAACTGTTGACGTCGCGGACGAATAACCATCGCAGAAGCGTCGACTAGGGATTAGCCACCGACCTCATTAGCAAATGACGTGGTAATTAACTGACGCAAAATCTGCTACCAAGCAATCACGCGAGGTCATGGCGCTATAGCTTTGAACGCAATCAAACGTTCTCTAGGAAAGAGTCTGATGGCGAAGAAGCAAGACAAGCCGCAAAACATTTTCAACTTTGATTACAGCCGCGACAGTCAAGATCGGCCGCCTCAGGAGTACTACGACCAGATCAAGGAAAAGTTCGCGGAGGAACGCGACCTACGCCTGGATTACCGACCTCCCGGAACCGATAGCTATACCTCAGATCTCACTGGTGAACTAGCGAAATATGCGACCGATCCTTACGGTCATCAAGTAGAAGAACGCGAGAGGCTTAACGATTCGGTTGAGGTGCTCTTTATCGGAGGCGGATTTTCGGCGCTACTTACATCTGCTCGACTCAGAGAAAAGGGCGTCGAGAGCATACGAATTGTCGAACGCGGCGCTGACGTAGGAGGGACCTGGTATTGGAATAGATACCCCGGGGTCGCCTGNGATGTNGTCGCATATGACTACTTGCCGCTGCTGGACGAGACCGGCTACGTACCCAGCCGCCATTATGCAGGTGGTCAAGAGATCTACCAGTACTGCAAAACCATCGCGGAACGATTTGACCTTTACGACCTAGCGGTGTTCGGGACCACGGTTACGTCCACGGTCTGGGACGAAGACGAGGAAGTTTGGCTGGTCGGAACTGACCGAGGGGACAGCATTCGAGCGCGCTTTGTCGTCTGCGCCAACGGCACACTGTCGAAACCGAAACTTGCAAAGATCGATGGCATTGAGACATTTGCCGGTCACTCGTTTCACACATCGCGCTGGGATTACGAATACACCGGTGACAATCTCCAGAACCTNGCCGATAAACGAGTTGGCATCATCGGGACAGGCGCAAGCGCTGTGCAAGCTATCCCTGAATTAGCGAAAGCATCGAAAGAGCTGTACGTCTTTCAACGCACCCCNTCCTCAATAGACGTAAGAGATGATTGGGAAACCGACCCCGAATGGGCCGCAGGTTTGGAATCTGGATGGCAGGCGCAACGAAGAGCACGAGCGATTGAAGGACCTCAAGTACCCGACGCGGTCAAAGCCAAACGAGCTGCCATGTCGCGTGAGGAAAAGATTCAACGCCAAGAAAACGCCAATATTGACGCGATGATGCGGATCCACAAACGCATNGACGAGGTCGTAGAAGACCCCCAAACAGCTGAATCCCTAAAACCTTGGTACATGCTGATGTGTAAACGCCCCTGTTTCCATAACGAATATTTGCCGTCGTTCAACCGACCCAATGTCACTCTGGTCGACACCAAGGGCGAAGGCATCAGTCAAATTAATGCGACCGGACCCGAGTTTGACGGTACGCAATACGAGTTGGATGTACTGATATATGCGACCGGATTCGAAGTGCAACAAACCGGGATATACAACCAGATCATTGGCGAAGGCGGCCAAGACTTAAACATTAAGTACTCGGACGGAATTCGTACCCTGCTCGGAATACATTCCCATGGGTATCCCAACCTCTTCATAATGGGCGGCTATCAGGCGTTCTTCGCTTTCAATCTGACGGACGTGCTTAACAGCCAAGGCGAACATATAGCCGAATGCATCGACTTTGTTCGACAAAATCAGATCCATAGTTTGGACTGCACTTATGACGCTGAAGAGCGTTGGGTACAAGAAGTAATCGCCCACCGGGGGAAAACAAGTAGAAATCGCGACTGCACACCGGGTTATTACAACTTTGAGGGTGCAGAAAATCGACGCCAAGACGGCAATTACAACGGAACCATGAAGCAATACCTNGNCCACATGTCAGAAATCAGAGACAAGATGTCAGAGCACTTTGCATTCACTCACAGGTAAGAACTGAGAGATTCTCTGAGCTATTCCCCCGTAAGTGAGTTCACCTTGTCNAGTTNCCCAATAGCCTTAGAGGGGTGACCGGTCGCTACTTCGTGCGCACCTACGGGTGTCAAATGAATGAACACGACTCGGAACGGATCGCGGGTCTACTCGAAACGGACGGCATGGAAGAAGCCGAATCTTTCGATGATGCTGATGTCATCGTCCTCAACACCTGCTGTATCCGAGAAAACGCAGACAACAAGCTCTACGGACAGCTAGGTAATCTCAAAAAGCTCAAAGAAGAGCGGCCGGACCTGCAAATTGCAGTCGGAGGATGTCTCGCACAAAAAGACCGAGAGACGATAAGAGAAAGAGCACCCCACGTAGATGTGGTCTTTGGAACCCACAACGTTAACCGCGCAACCGAACTACTCACAGAAGCTCGAACTAACGGGCCCCTCACTGAAATCTTGGAAGAATCTGAAGCGTTCCCATCAGCGCTTCCCGTAAAACGAGACGCCAATCATGCAGCATGGGTCACCATTCAGATCGGCTGCGACAATTCGTGTGCCTTTTGCATAGTGCCCGCAGTAAGAGGCAAAGAGATTTCTCGTCCCTACGGCGAGCTCGTGCACGAAGTCGGACAATTAGCGTCGAACGGCGTTACGGAAGTCACCCTCCTGGGCCAAAACGTGAATAGCTATGGCCGTGACCTCACCCTCAAGCTGCGAGGTTCAGAACTACGGGACGATTGGGAACTACTTGTTGGCCGGTCGTGGATAGAAGGCCGTCGCACTGCCCGGCCACTTTTTGCCGATCTGCTTCGGTCAGTGTCGGAAATAGAGGGAATTCGAAGAGTCCGCTATACCAGTCCCCACCCTAAAGATCTGCGCGTTGAAACAATCGACGTTATGGCTGAGGTTCCCGAGGTGTGTGAGCACCTCCATTTGCCTTTGCAATCTGGCAGTGACGAGATATTGGCCTCCATGCACCGGGGTTACACAGCCGATAAGTATTTGACGAAAATCGCGGACGCTAGACGGCGAATCGTCGACTTAGCAGTCACCACCGACATAATCGTCGGCTTCCCGGGNGAAAGCGATAATGACTTCGAAAAGACGCTGGAAGTAGCGGCTGAAGTCCAATTTGATAATGCATTCACTTTCATCTACTCACCGCGACCCGGGACTGAGGCAGCTGAGCTAGTGGNTCAATACATACCGCAGGATGTTGCGGCAGAACGAATGGAACGNTTGCGTCAGGTTATTGAACGGTCAAGTCTTCACAGCAACCAAACAAGAGTTGGGTGTGATGAAGAAGTNATCGTCGAGGGCCGCTCCAAACGCGANAGCGGCATGCTCACCGGCCGTACACGTCACAACCGACTGGTCCACTTTCCCGCCCAGGACGTCATTCGACCGGGAAGCTATGCCCAAGTTCTTGTAACAGGAGCACGTACCTTCAACCTCATCGGCGAGTTGTTGGAAGTAACTGCGCCTGCGAAACATAAAACGCGAATACCGGTGGCNTCTTCCTGACTGCCATAGAGCGACTGACGGCGNAGCCCATTGTCGTAGTTGGGCCAACCGCATGTGGGAAGTCCGCGTTCGCGATGGAAATTGCGCATCACGTCAAGACCGTCGAGTTGTTGTCGATCGACTCGATGCAGGTGTATAGAGGCATGAATATAGGCACAGCGAAAGCTTCCAGCCAGGAGCAGGCTGAAGTACGACATCATCTAATCGATTTAGTCGATCCGCATGAAACCTTTACCTTGGTTGACTTCCAAGAAGCTCATGCATCAGCTCGAAAAAGTATTGACCAACGTAACCGTGTTCCCCTCCTAGTTGGAGGAACAGGCCTATACGTGAGAGGTGTAGTCGACGGGCTTACACCCCCTCCGAGGTTTCCTGAAATCGCCGAGCAGTTAGAAGCAGACCCCGAAACTGAACTACTTCACCGTCGACTCGCAGATCTCGATCCAATTGGCGCGAGTCGCATGGAGAACAACAATCGACGGCGCATCATACGAGCATTAGAAGTCACTCTGGGCACGGGACGCCCCTTCTCATCATTCGGACCAGGGTTGAATAGCTACCCACAAGTTCCATACCGAATTTTGGGNATCGAAATAGAACGTAGTGAACTTGATGAACGAATAGAGCGTCGCTATCGAGATCAAATGGAAGCTGGCTTTTTGGACGAAGTTCGAGGCTTAGCGGAAATCGAGCTCTCGGTTACCGCAAGCCAGGCACTTGGCTACAAAGAACTGCTCGCTCACATTCNAGGACAGACANCACTCGATGAGGCCTTNCAGCTAGCGATACAACGAACTAAACGCTTTGCNCGTCGACANCAACGTTGGTTTAAGCGCGACCCGCGCGTTGAGTGGGTGCCAAGAAGTCAACTCACATCAGTGATTAATGAAATTTCATCGCAGTTATGAGCCAAAGAACTGGGACAATGGTGCAGGAGCTTGCTATGCGACTAACAAAACACCATGGCTTAGGAAACGACTTTCTCGTCGCACTTACGCGTGATGTACCTCGCGAGATCGAAAAGCTAGCTGCACAACTCTGTGACCGACGGACTGGCATCGGAGCAGACGGTCTCTTACTTGGGCTACCGGGGAGCGACGGAGCCGACTTAACGATGGTGCTCCACAACGCGGACGGCTCTCAAGCAGAAATGAGTGGAAATGGCATTCGCTGTCTTGCACAAGCGCACGCGATGGCCAATAACACTGGACCGACGTCTCTCGAAATCGACACTGCTGGGGGTCGCCGCACCGTCGCTATCGACGGAGATCAANGCGAAGCCCAAGTAAGAGTCGAGATGGGGCCGGTGGGTCCTGGCCCAGGAGTTCACGAGAACATTCTGAATGAGATCGGATCATCTTTTGCTGCTACGGCCGATCTCGGAAATCCCCACCTAGTCATCGCCGTTGAAGATCAAAACCTCGTTGACATAGCAACTATCGGCCCTTACTACGAGGCGTTCTATCCCGACGGCATGAATGTCGAGTTCATCTCCGTCAGAGAGAACGATCCAAACGCTCTCGATATGGTCGTTTGGGAACGCGGTGTTGGGGTGACTCGAGCGTGTGGAACCGGAGCAACAGCGGCTGCCGTTCGCGCATGTCAGTGGGGCCTTGTTGGCGANCAAGTTCGAGTCAACATGCCCGGTGGCAACGTAAAGGTGTTGATTGAAGAAGATCCAATTCTTNTTGGACCGGCGGTCTACATCGGGGCTNTTGAAGTGTTTACATGACCAGGTCTGANGAGCACCGTGACGAGGAGAGCAGTCATCGAGGCGGATTTGGTGAATTTGCAGGGGAGTCGACCGGCCTNATCGACCGTTCCTTTCGCGAACAAATTGTTCTNGTCGGGGTTCAGTTTCCCGGTGCCTCCGATGATCAGGTAGACGCCAATTTGGATGAGCTCGCCCAACTGGTCGACACAGCTGGCGCTGATCCTGTCGATCGAGTCATTCAGAAGCGAGAAGCCCCCGATCCCGCTACCTACGTCGGTAAAGGTAAAGCGACTGAAATTCAAGAAACTTCCGATGATGCTGACGCCGATACGGTGGTCTTCGACGATGAGTTAAGCCCCGCTCAACAGTTCAACCTAGAGAAAATTTTGAAGCGAACAGCGTTGGATCGCACAGCAGTGATCCTGGACATTTTTGCCCAAAACGCGACGACACTTGAAGGAAAGGCTCAAGTCGAGTTGGCTCAACTCAAGTACCGACTCCCCAGATTGCGGGGTCGCGGCGATCAACTAAGTCAACAAGGTGGTGGTATCGGCACCCGAGGGCCGGGAGAGACCCAGTTAGAGGTTGATCGACGCCGAATACAGAGACGTTTGGCGAAGTTAGAAAAAGACTTAACTGGTCTCCGCCGCACAAGAAAAAACCAACGCAAATCTCGCCGACGGTCTCGATTTCACACTGTCGCGATTGTTGGGTATACAAACGCAGGTAAAAGTACGTTGCTGAACCGTTTAACCGGAGCCGAAGTGCTCGTGGAAGATCGGCTCTTTGCGACTCTTGATGCTACGACTCGCCGATTGCAACTCCCAGGCGGCGAGACTGTGCTGGTCACAGATACCGTCGGATTTATTCAGAAACTGCCTACTGGATTGGTGGAGGCGTTTAAATCCACACTGGAAGAAGTCGCAGAGGCCGACCTGCTGTTGCACGTAGTCGATGGAGCAGGTCCAGACCCTGAAGGTCAGATGAATGCCGTCCGTTCGGTGCTAAGAGAAATTGGTGCCGGAGACGTGCCGGAACTTCTGGCATTCAACAAAAGCGACCAAGCGGAAAAAGAGGGATTTCACCATTTGCTTTATCGTCACGAAGGCTCACTGGCTTTCTCTGCGCGCACCGGTGACGGGCTAGATCATCTGCTTATCTCAATAGGGGATCGTCTCAGAAGCCTTACGAGCGTGGTGGAGTTGCGGATTCCGTGGAGCCGCGGAGATGTAGTCGCGGCAGTGCACCGCGAGGGCGAGGTCCTTTTGGAACAGCATCAAGAAGAAGGAACGTTGATCCAGGCCCGCCTAGATGAAGTTTCACGGGAACTCCTATCGGAGTTCATAGAACACGTACATTCGGGGGAACAGTATGACTAACGCAAAGGGCTTCTCTCCGCCCCCGTATCCGTACGACCGGCTCGATGAACTTAAACCATTAGCTGATCACCACAAAGGTGGGATTGTTGACTGCTCGATAGGGACACCTATCGACCCACCCCCGCAGTCTGTAGTCGACGCCCTTTCATTTTCCGGCAGCGAGCGGAGTTACCCCCCATCAATAGGAACACCAGCTTTACGAGAGCAAATCACCACATGGTTCGACGCTCGACTTGGCTGTCAGGTGGATGCCGCTTCGGAGGTAGCTGCGGCGGTAGGAACGAAAGAATTTGTGGCTGGGCTGCCACATTGGATGAAATTACGCAACCCCGACCGGGACACTGTCCTATATCCGGCTGTTAGTTACCCCAGTTACGAAATGGGTGCCACTCTTGCTGGATGTAGAGCGGTACCTGTGCCAGTTAATGATGACTGGTCGATTCAACTTGATGCTGTTACAGACGAAGACAAAGAACGAGCATTGTTGCTGTGGGTCAACACTCCGGGTAACCCAGCCGGGGGATTAGATGACCTAGAAGTAGCCGCACAATGGGGCCGAGCGCATGGCATCCCGGTGTTCAGCGACGAATGTTATTGCGAGTTCACCTGGGACGGACCGCCACGAACGATACTTTCGTCAGGCACTCAAGGCGTCGTAGCAGTTCACTCACTCTCCAAACGATCAAATCTTGCAGGTGTTCGAGTCGGTTTCTATGCCGGAGACTCAGCAATCGTCGACTACTTGCGGGAAGTACGAAAACATGCGGGCTTTATGGTGCCAGGACCAGCACAAGCCGCTGCGCTTGCTGCATTGTCGGACCAGACTCATGTAGAACAGCAACGAGAGATCTATTGGAACCGTCTTACACGTTTGTCGACTGTTATCGCTGAGATGGGTGTAGAGGCACCTCTGCCTCAGGGTGGTTTCTACCTGTGGGTACCAGCCCCTGATGGAGATGCGTGGCGATTTGTTCAACGGCTACTAGAAGAAGTTGGCTTATTGGCCTCCCCAGGCGAATTCTATGGGCCATCTGGCGCCGGGTATGTCCGAATAGCTGCGGTTCAAACCGATGACCGGATCGCTCTTGTAGAACAACGGCTCGCTAACCCATAAATCTGACGCCGTTAAGCCGTAACCTTGCAGTAGTGATGGACCTTCTGGATTTAGCCGCAGAGCTTGTAGACATTCCCTCGGAAAGCCATCAAGAGACTGCGATAGCGGACTTCTTTGAGCGTCGGCTAAGGAACGAATCCCAACTTGACGTGCACCGAATCGGTGACAGTGTGATCGCCAAATCGGAGCTAGGGCGACAACACCGCCTCGTGATAGCAGGCCATCTTGACACCGTTCCCGCGAACGACAATCAACGCGCACGCATTGAAGGAGATCGGCTTTACGGATTAGGTGCTTGTGACATGAAAGGGGGACTTGCAGCGCAACTTGCTACAGCTTTAGCACTCAAGGACCTTGCCGTGGATGCGACCTTCGTCTTTTATCCCTGTGAAGAAGTAGCCGCCGAGCACAATGGACTCAAACATCTGTTTGAAACACATCCAGATCTCGTTCAAGGTGATGTGGCGTTGCTAGGAGAGCCGACATCGGCAGCGATCGAAGCGGGATGTCAAGGAACTCTTAGAATCAAGGCTCTCTATAAAGGCGAACGAGCCCATACAGCTCGCCCATGGAAAGGACGCAACGCGATTCATAGGCTCAGCAGCCTTTTACAAGCGTTAGATGAATACGACGGCCGTCGACCAGTTGTCGATGGGTGCGAATATCGCGAGGCGATGCAAGCGGTACGGGTTGAAGCAGGAGTTGCAGGGAATGTCGTTCCCGACGAAGCGACTATCACCATCAACTATCGATATGCCCCAGACCGAAGTCCCGAAGAAGCCGAAGCACATGTTGCGCAACTGTGCCTGGAATGTGATCAGTTGACTATCGATGATCATGCCCCACCAGCGACGCCAGCTCTGAAACACCCCTTACTCGATGCTCTCATTTCGCGTAACGAGCTGGAAGTTAGAGCCAAGTTGGGATGGACAGACGTTGCTAGGTTCGCCTCCCATGGAATACCTGCTTCAAACTTCGGTTCGGGCGATGCATCGCTGGCTCATACCCAAGGCGAGTTTGTTGAACGACATGAAATAGAGCTGGTGCATTTAGCGTTAGTCGAGTTACTTGAAAACGGTATTGGCTAGAGACCCATCATCCTTTCGAGCACCTTTGCAACTCCATCGTTTACGTTCGAATCGGTGATCTCATTGGCTGCATTTTGAGTTGAATTGTGAGCGTTTCGAACAGCGACCCCCCAACCAGCGAATTGCAGCATCGCGTCGTCATTAGGCATATCCCCGAAAGCCACTACTTCCATAGCGCTGATCCGTCGCTCATCACACAGTCTTTTGAGCCCAAAAGCTTTATCGACACCAGGAGGCATCAACTCAACAAAAGGAAGCCCTGCATGCATAGCGTTTGCTCGCCCCCTAAGCAAAGGGTCGATGAGACTCAATGTTTCATCCGCTGATATATCTGGCAAGTTGATCAATAACTTGTGGACGCGCTCATTCAGCAGAGGCACAACATCGGCGATGTTGCTATCTGCTGGACGAGACGCCAGTTCAAGCCACCTGCGTTCAGCGACAAAGTCGCTGCCCATCTCAGCGCAGAAACCAGCTTCAGGAAATGCTTGTCTGATCTCGACAAGAAGATCTCGGGCATTATCCAAATCGAGTGTGGCCAGTTGGTTGATTGTTCCACTTGCTGGGTCGTACTCCACAGCTCCGTTAGCGCACAGCAAAGTCGTCGGAATTCCGGTTTGCTCTGCAATTGAGTCGCAGTATCGAGGAGGGCGACCCGTAGCGACTACGAATTCGATCCCGAGTTCGTGTAGTTGTCGCAGAACTTCTCGAGTCCTACTAGATATTTCTCGTCTAGACCCGAGCAAAGTTCCGTCGAAGTCGGACACGACCAGATGTACATCCTTAATTTCGGGTCGGATAATCACAAGTTGTAACGAGAAGGTTCGGTGCGCAACCATTCGCCGATTGTCTCTCCGACCATGATTGATGAGGGATTGGTGTTGGCTCTGGGCACAGTAGGGAAAATCGATGCATCTGCTACAACAAGACCGTCTATCGAATGGCAACGACCGTATTGATCTACAACTGCATCAGGATCGTCAGATGGCCCCATTCGGGCGGTACCGCACGGATGGTATCCAGATGCCGAGAAACGTCTCAGCAGATCGATGATGTCGCCCCGATCATTAACCCTGTCAAGGTCAGGGAACATCACTTCGTCGGTAAGAGCCCCTAGGGGACCGGTCTCAGTGAAACGTAAGGCATCCAAGAAACAGTCAGCGAGACGCTCCGCGTCGCGGTCTACCTCACAGAATCGAGACTTAATTGTTGGACTAACAAATGGATCAGCGTTCGGAAAGAGTAGTTCCCCGGCGCCGTCAACCTGCTCAAGGACGGCAGCGACACCAAAGTAAGGAACATTTTCCCGACCCGTAAATGTCAACTGTTCGATCTGTAAATCCATTCGATCTTTGTTGTCAGGGGAGGTGTACCTCAAAATCGTTTGGATAATTGGTTGCTCACTATTTACGAGTTCAGGATGAGTTGGTCGACATAAAACAAACAAACCAGGATGGTCCGACAGATTTTTACCAACGCCGGACATTTCGGCAGATACCTCCACCCCCATCCGAGCTAGATCTTGTGAAGGGCCTATGCCGGAACGCAACAAAATGCCGGGCGTGTGAATAGCGCCCGCACATAGAACCACCAACTTGGAGCGAATCTCTTCAGTCGAGCCATCCGCAAGAATCACTTCAACCCCGACTGCCTTACCTCTTTCAATTATTAGTTTGTTGGTGTGGCAGTTCCCGCGAATTTCTAGGTTGGGACGCAGCCTGATGGGAGCCAGATAGGCAGACGCAGTTGATACTCGAAGCTGCCCGAGTTTGTTCATGGGTTGAGGCCCAGCTCCCCAGTCGTCAGGGTCGTTTTGGTCCGGACACTCTGGATATCCCAACTCGTCTGCAGTTGCGAGAAAAGCTTGATGTAACTCGGTGAGTTCATCGTATGGATACCTGCGCACCGTGATTGGGCCTGCATCTCCGTGAAAGGTTTCGTGCCCAAAGTCGAGATCTCGTTCGATCCTGCAGAAAGTTGGAAGAACGTTTTCCCACTTCCATTCGGAGTTACCGCGGTCGACCCAACCGTCATAATCTTCTGGCACCCCACGCAAAAAGATGCAGGTGTTGACAGCACTTGACCCGCCCGTAACACGGCCCCTCGGAAGCGGCTGGTTGGGTCGCTGCTCTGTCGGGGAATAGTTGAGACGCCAGTCGTGGTCAACAACGCTGTTGTGGTGACCATTTCTTAGATCTGCTGGCGTGTCGGTTAGATCTGAATAGTCAGGACCTGCCTCAAGCAGTAACACAGTCGAGTTTGGATTTTCGCTGGCACGAGCCGCTAAAGGCGCTCCCGATGCACCGGCACCGACGACGATAATTTCGAAGTTGCGGACACTTGCCATTGCTTTGACGCTAGTTGCCCGAACGAAAGAGAGGATGCCCATTAGTTGATCTAGGCTTCGCAAATGGCTGACATCATTATTCGCAACGCCACCATTATCGATGGAACTGGTGCTGAACGTTTCGCTGGCGACGTCGCTGTGGATGATGGCCATATAACCGAAGTCGGTGACGTTTCTGGTTCGGCTACTGAGGAAGTCGATGCCACTGGACTTGTATTGGCGCCCGGATTTGTGGACGTCCATACTCACGATGACGGTGCGTTGCTTTTGCATCCCGATATGGAGTTCAAGGTCTCACAAGGCTGCACGAGTGTCGTAGTTGGAAATTGCGGCTTCTCGGCTATCCCAGCTGTACCCGGGGAGCCCACTTTGGACCTATCTGGGGTGCGAGCAGAATGGCGCGATCTCGACGGATATCGCCAGAACGTAGAAAAATCGAAGCCAGCGGTTAACGCGATGATGCTTGTTGGGCACAACACCATCCGATCCTTGGAGATGGGTGGAGACCGCCGACCTCCTAGCGACGCCGAACTCGAACAAATGCGCCATCACGTCCAATTAGCGATGGAGCAAGGCGCGTGCGGATTTTCCTCTGGTCTCATCTACCGCCCCGGCCGTTGGTCAGATACAGAAGAAGTGCTTGAACTTGCCAAGGTCGTAGCGCCATATGACGGCATTTATGCAACGCACATGCGAAACGAAAACGATCATTTGCTCGAAGCGGTTGACGAAGCTTTGGAGATAGGTGAGCGAGCAGGCATCGCGGTGCAAATTAGTCACCACAAGGCTGCAGGTAAAAGAAACTGGGGAAAGGTCAAAGACTCGCTGGCGAAAGTCGATGCCGCTGTGGCTGATGGGGCTCGAGTAACCCTTGATGTTTACCCATACACCGCAGGTAGTGGCCCAATGATCCAGTACTTCGATTTAGATGATCCCAACCCGGAACTGGCACAAGCAATCCAATTAGCCTCATGCCCCGCTTATCGACAGTACGAAGGCCGAATGTTGGTTGACGTAGCGGCAGAGTTGGAAATATCAGTCACGGAGGCGGTGAGACACATCCTTACTGCCCCTGAAGGAAAAAGTACGATCTGTATTCAGCACATCATAGATGAAGGCGACATCGTTTCTAATTTGCGTCACGACCGGGTCATGATTGGGTCTGACGGCATTCCAGACCTGACGGGTAGGCCACATCCCAGGTTGTTTGGTACCTTTCCTCGCGTGCTGGGCAGGTATGTCCGAGAACAAGGTGTTCTGGGCCTCGAAAGCGCCGTGCGAAGAATGACCTCGTTGTCCTGCGATGTTCACGGCCTGCATTACAGAGGGCGAATAGCTGAGGGTAATTGGGCGGATCTGGTGTTGTTCGACCCCAATCTGGTTGCCGACATTGCTACTTATGAGGACCCCAAAAGAGAATCGGCCGGCATCCGAAACGTCTGGGTCAACGGTCAGTTGGCTTTTCAAGAGAGCCTTCATACACAGATCGGGGCAGGAAAGGTTCTCAGCTATCGCAAACACTAAACCTGAGAGATCAGCGAGTGGCGAGTACCCTGGAGGTTCACGACGCTGAACAAGAGCGTTATATCTTCCCCGTCTTAGGCAACCGTTAGGCGGCCCCCTCATATGCCGAACTATCGGCCACCAGTTGAAAGCTCGCTCACTTGACACCGACTTTTGCAGAACTCGGCGTACCCCAGGACCTTATAACGGCCTTAGCTGAACAAGGAATTGAATCACCATTCGCGATCCAAACCCTCGCTATTGGAGATGCGATGGCCCGTCGTGATGTTTGCGGTAAAGCTAAAACGGGTTCAGGAAAAACCTTGGCGTTTAGCCTCCCAGCGATAGCTCACACGACAAGAAGTCAAGACGGTAAACCCACAACCTTGATGTTGACTCCCACTCGTGAACTCGCAAATCAAATCACCGGAGTAGTTGAGCCCCTAGCAAACGCACGTGAACTTCGAACCATCGCCGTCTACGGCGGCACCAATATCGACAAGCAGATCGAAACGATAAGCAGAGGCATAGATATCGTTATCGCCACTCCTGGGCGGCTTATTGATCTCATAGAACGAGAAGCAGTCGATGTCGCCTTAGTTGAGCGCGTCGTTGTCGACGAGGCTGATACCGCCGGAGCCTTCGAGGATCGGGGCCTTTCCGCCGGTGCGGTCGCGCAGCGCCGAGATGTTCGGCCCCAGGGGTGCCGCCTCCGGCTTGAACAGGATCTTGTCGGGCCCGTAGCGGTCGAGCAGATCGCCGAGCACGTCGATCGCGATCGGCTGGCCGACGTAGGCGGAGGCGTCCTGGACGATCAGCGGCAGATCGACCTCGT
>PBOM01000007.1 GCA_002724355.1 Actinomycetota bacterium
AGACCGAGTTGTGTGAAGGTTGTGCAAGGCCTTGGGAATCGATACGTCAACGATTTCACGCAAGTCGACCTGGTTGTCACTATTGGAAAGCAGCTGCTGCCTCCAGCGTTAGTGTGGTTACAAGTTTGCGGTCCTCTCCCCAGGGCATGGGCATGATAATTGGGTATTCCACACCAGCGTCCACATATTCACGAACAAAGCCAGCTACTTCGTCCCTAGACCCGATGAAGTTGATCGCTTGAATCATGCGTTCGCTTACGGCGTTGAGAGCGCTCTCTCGGTCTCGTTGCTCCTGATGCGAGCGAAGTTCATCGACTTCAGTGTCAAAGCCCGCTGAGCGGAACATATTTGCGTATCCGTCGGCCATCGCGTAGTTGAAGAGGTCTTTGCGGGCCGAACGTTGCGCTTCATCAAAGTCGGCGACGGCAACGTGAACGTTACTCATGACGAGCGCATCCCCGCCTTCGCGGATATGTCGAATTGTTTCAGGAACATGCGCCGGTGGAATGTAGTTGAGGAGCACAGCGTCCGCTATTTCCCCTGCGAGTTTCAACATTTGGGGGTTTAGAGCCGCCACTACAATTTTTGGTGTGCTTTCTAGCTTTCGTAACGCCAAACGAAAGCGTTTCACCTCCCAAAAATCGCCCTGGAAGGTTACGGACTCACCTGACAGACACTCCCTCAGCAAAGCAACGTATTCGCGCATCATCGCGATTGGTCGGTCGGGCGCTGATATTCCATGTTGACTCAGCACGCCAGGTGCCGAAACACCCAAACCAACCCAGATTGTTCGATTTGGATTTAGTGCTTGAAGCGTTGCAGCGGTCATCGCGGAGAGTGACGGGCTGCGAAGTTGAACGGGCATTATTCCAGTTGCCAGATCGAGGTCTGGAGCAGCTTGTGAAACCGCCCCTAACAGACTTACGGCGTCTGTTCCCGTGGCCTCAACGGTCCAGAAAGATTGATATCCCAATGAGGTCGCCGTCTGGGCTATTTCCGGTACCGCTCCCGGTCCGAAAACTCCCAAGCTTCCGTAGGTAACGCCAAGAGGAATGTTTGACTTGTTGCTCATTCCCTTCAACCTACTCTTCCAGCTCTACACGTTTCTTGTGTCAAATATGCTCGTTATGGGGTAACTGAGAGCGCTAGGGTGAGAGAAGCAGTTGGCAATTTGATTCCAGCGAATAGGAGCATCTGGTGAGCGAAACTCAGGACGTGCAGATAGTTGTCCCGGAAAACGTTAAAGAGGCTCTGTCAATAGTCGACGGTTCTCTGGGAAGCTTTATGCAACGAGAGTTGATATCGGCTAGCGAAGTAACCGATGTGCTGCTTGATATCCGCTCAGCGTTAATTCGGACCGAACAATCCTCGGCCGATATAACGATTGATATCGCAGATGTTGAGTCAGAGATGGAAGTTTCTGCTCAGGCGTAGCACCGTGGCGATCTGGCATTCTCGCCGCGCCTAACCCTTGGGCACGAGCCTGCCGATCGTCTTTCCTAATAAAAACCCTAGGCAGGCCCCGGCTCCCACATCAGAGGCGTGGTGTAGACGTACGTGGATACGGGAGCATGCAACGACTCCCGCTACTAGGTGCCACAGCGAACCAAATTTAGAGCGTCTAGCGAGAACAGTCGAAGCACAAAATGCTGCCGACGCGTGACCAGATGGAAAACTGGATGTGATTGGCTGACGAAGCTGGTGCTTCGTGGTGTTCTCATCAGCTGATCCGGGCCGATTACGAACAAAAAATCTCTTGACTCCTTGGTTCACAAGTAGTGACTCGAGTCCCAAAAGGGCGCTAAACCCAACTGCTGAACCCGTCTTTCTCCCCGGAGGTAGAGCCCGAACTCCACCGACGATGTGCCATATAAGACTGAAGTCACCGAGGTTAGAAGCACTAAAAAATAAGCGGTCGACCGTGGGCATGCCCCTCCAACGTTCCCACCACTCGTCAACTTGCTGATCAAGTTGGTCGACTCTTGAGGTGAATTGACTCTGCTCGGTCACTCGCGTCTCCCTGATATCACCCAATCACAGTTGCACGCCGCGTAGAACAAATCCAGGCAGCTCCGGCGTTGCATCACTGTGGCGAGGTTGACGTGGTTGGTTCAAGCGTTGGCAGAAGAGGATCAGTCGGCGGAGGAATCGTAAGTAGGGGTCCATCACCTTCGTCAGGAGGAGGAGGGATCAACAGCACCTGACCCACATAGATAAGGGTCGGATCAGCGATGTTGTTCTCCCGGACTAAGTCGTTCAAGTCAATGCCGAACCGATCCGAGATAGCGATCAGCGTGTCACCTTTAACAACAACATACTTTTCGCGGAATTCTTCTACAGCCGATGTAGTGGTTTTGGACATAGACGATGGTGAAGTGTCGATCGGAGGAGCGGGATTTTTTTGGGCGGTGCAAGCGAGAGTTCCTGCCGTCAGTAGGGCAACCCACCTCACACGAGACTTGATGGAAGTCGCTGTCATTCGGAAATGTCGCTTGACGGGGGAGGGATAAAGAGGGTTTCGCCGATACCAAGGATCGTGTCTTCTTTGCCATTTTCGCGCATCAGTTCCGACACAGATACATTGAACGCTTTGGCGATCTTGCTGAGCGTGTCACCCGGCTGGACGGTATAAGCCATCCGTTGGATCACTTTTTCGGTTGTCGTAGTCGTGAGCTCGGGACGCAACGTCGTCAAGACGGGCGTCGTAGATGGAATTGGGCGAGCTTTGGGTTGACTCTCACAACTGGTCAGCAGACCCGAGACTAAACACAGACTTATCAGCAGTTTCTTAGCGTCCATGCGTTTATTCCTGTGAATTTTTAGTGCCGGTAGAGATCGTTTGTGGCCAGTCAGCACCACCGCCACTAGCCAAGAAAGGCTGAGGTTCGTTGTCTTCTAGCGTCAGAATTTCAACTCCGTCGTCTCTGACCAAGATCGTATGTTCGAACTGAGCCGTGCGACTCAAATCACTGGTGGCTGCCGTCCAACCGTCTTCCCATAGATTGGCCGACGGTGATCCAATGGTGATCATGGGTTCGATCGTAAAAGTCATTCCAGATGCGAACTCGAAGCGGGCTGAAGGCTCGTAATAATGGGGGATATTAGGTAGGTGATGAAAGACTTCGCCGACGCCGTGACCGATAAATTCCCGCACTACACCGAACCCTGCTGCCTCTGCGTGAGTTTGAATAGCTTTGCCGATTTCGTTCACGAACCCACCAGCGCGCACCGCGCCTATTCCTAGGTACAGGCATTCTCTGGTAATCCGAATGAGATCAGTCGACGGTTGATCAATGTTGCCGACAGCGAAAGTTTCGCTGTGGTCACCGTGAACTCCATCTAGAAAGATTGTTACGTCGCAGTTGATAATGTCGCCCTCACGAAGCGGTCGATCATCTGGAATTCCGTGGCAAATAATTTCGTTGATAGAGGTGCAAAGTGATTTGGGGTATCCGTTGTAATTCAGCGGGCTTGGATAACCCCCTTCCTCAATACATGCTTGGTGGCACACCTGATCGAGGTAGTCGGTAGTTACCCCCGGGCTTATTTCGTTGGCGACTTTACGGAGCACTCTTCTTGCCGCTGACCCGGCGAGACGCATTCGTTCGACGGTATCGATGTCCTTCTTGAGGTCGTCGGGTGCCGTTACTTGCGGAACACCGCTTTCGGCGTAATCCGGGCGCGGTATATCTGCTGGCACCGTTTTTATGGGCGACACTGCGCCGGCTAGCACAGGCGGTGAACTGTGATGAGGGTGACGCATAGCTGGACGTCTCTTTTTGCGCTTCGCCATTACGGTGAAACTACCTGAGGACATCGTCAATGAGGAGACATAACTGCCTGTGACGTGACAATCTGGCAGCTATGAGCGTCGAAATTCATGGAACAGTAAGTGAAGGATGGGAACCTATTCATGAGAAGTTCGTATCTAACTTTCATTCTCTAGGTGAACTTGGTGCCTCCATTTGCATCACATTTGAAGGTGAAACCGTCGTGGACCTATGGGCCGGGGAAAGTGACACCCTCGGAAACCCTTGGAACGAAGACACGATCGCTGTNGTCAACTCATGCACGAAGGGGGCAGTAGCGCTTGCTTGNCATCTCCTTGCCGANAGAGGACTNCTTGACCTCGACGCGCCGGTTTCAGAGGTTTGGCCNGAATTTGCTCACGGAACGAAAGCCNCAATTACCAACCGCATGATGTTGAATCACACCACAGGCGTCGCNGCTTTTCGGGAGGAGTTACCGCAAGGAGCTGCGTTTGATTGGGATTACATGTGTGANCGNGTAGCGGCGGAAGAGCCATGGTGGTCNCCAGGAACTCGGAATGGTTACCACTTAATGTCGTTCGGGTGGGTCGCTGGCGAGTTGGTGCGTCGAGCGTCGGGTAAAAGCTTAGGGACTTTTTTCAAAGAGGATGTTGCCGAGCCTTCAGATGCTGATTTTTGGATCGGCTTACCATCAGAAGAACACCACCGTGTTTCGGCCTTACAGCCGTTTCGACCGGGAGCCCACGAAAAATTTTCAGCCTTTACCGAAGCTTTTCTCGCTGATGCNGACGGGTTACAGGGCAGAGCATGGCGTAACCGAGGTGGAGCAAAGGGAGANTCTCCGGAAGTGTGGTCTGCTGAACTAGGGGGCGGGGGTGGAATTACTAATGCCCGTGGTCTGGCNCGGGTCTATAAACCATGTGCCATAGGTGAGTTTGTGAGCGCCAGACAGGCTCAGCGCATGACTAGCGTCTCNGTAGCAACTGAATGTGATGCGATGCTTCTGCTACCAACACGCTTTTCTGAAGGCTTCATGNTGAGAATGGATAATCGACGTTCAAGGACTGGAGACCATGACTCGGTCAACATCCGTGAAGGTGCTTTCGGCCATGTGGGCGCTGGTGGGTCAATCGGTTTCGCGGACCCTCAACTAGGCCTATCTATGGGCTATGTCATGAATCAACTTGGGAAGTCTGTNCTACTCGACGCCAGAGGTGAAGGACTTGTCGATGTGGCTTATCAGTGCGCAGATGCGCAANACAGTTGATAGCGGATTTCGTNGGTCNAAGGACCTAATTGAANCGACCTCGAAGCTCGTCGATCTCNCCTAAAACCTCGTCAGTATGTTCTCCAAGTCGAGGTGCGCGCCGATGGATTCCCGTAGGGGTCCTNGTCATTTTGATTGGAGAGGCAACTTGAACGATTGGTCGGCCGCTCGGCTGCTCGACGGCTACGAGCATTTCTCGGGCCTCAACGTGCGGATCTGAGAATAGATCACCAGGTAAGTTGACGGGCCCACAGGGCACTCTTCCGCCTATTAGGTCAAGGATTTCTTGGTTGGTTCGGTTCCTAGCCCACTCCGTCAACGCGCTATCCAAAGGTTCGCGATTCAGTACCCGAGCTCGAATAGTCGCTTTGTCCTCGTCTGCTCCCCATTCAGGGTGTCCCATAGCGGTTGCCAACTCCTGCCAATGNTGATCGNTGGGAGCTGCGATAGCCATCGAACCATCTTTAGTCTCGAACACGTCAAACGGAACAGCAAAGTCATTTCGATTGCCGCTCGGAGGAGTATCGGNNCTACCCAAGTAGGAGTAACGCATTACTCCCATTTCAGCCAGCGCCATTATCGAGTCNACCATCGCTACATCGACGAACTGACCTTCACCGGTCCTTTGCGCATGAAACAACGCAGCCAAAACACCCATAGCCCCAATAGTTCCCGGATATATGTCCCCAATAAATGGGCCNACCTGNATTCGATTCTCGGGCCCATTTCCATTTTGTGCAACGAGTCCTCCCATCGCCTGCGCGATGACGTCATAAGCGGGCCAGTCGGCATGAGGGCTAGCTCCAGTTCGTGGATCTCCGAAGCCCCTAATTGCTCCGTACACCAGTCGAGGATTACGTTCTCGAAGCGTTTCCCAACCTAAGCCGAGATTGTCCATGACACCGGCACGCATNTTTTCCACGACGGCATCAGCAGTTTCGACAAGAGCAAGGAACTGTTCTTTGTCTTCGGCCTTATTGAAATCAAGAACGATTCCCCNCTTATTCCGGTTATACGTAGAAAAGGAACCTCCATAAGAACGTTCCTTGTCCTCGCGNGTGTAGGGCGCCATAGGTCGTTGCANGTCACCNCGAGGCGCTTCAATCTTGATCACGTCAGCGCCAAGGTCGCCAAGCATCATGGTGGACCACGGACCGGCTATGGCCTGGGTGCAGTCCAGAATGCGAATCCCCTTTAGCGGCCCAGTGGCTGCGTCTGCCATAGGTGTGACATCTTCGTGTGCAGTTAGGTGTTCTTCCATTAGCTCGCAGATTATCCGCGCGACGACAGCCGCGTGCTACCAAGATGGGAGACAGGCAGCCAAAATTCGAGGAGACTACGTCCATGGCAAATCAGAACGATGCGGTCCTGGAAGCCCTATCGTTNGCTGTGGCNGTTCGCGTTCCCGTGTTGCTTTGGGGCCCTCCNGGAACCGGTAAAAGCTCAGCCGTTGCTGCGATGTGTGAAGCCGTAGGTTTGCCCTATGAAGTGGTCATAGCAAGTATTCGTGAGCCCAGTGATTTCAGTGGACTCCCGGTTGTGAGCGAAGAGCAGGTTGAGTTCGCTCCTCCTCGATGGGCGAAACGGCTTTCAGATGCTGGTGGTGGGCTGCTGTTTCTCGACGAAATTTCGACCGCTCCGCCTGCAGTTCAAGCCGCGCTTTTAAGAGTGGTGCTCGAACGGGTAGTGGGCGATTTGTCCCTGCCGGAAGAATTGTCGATAGTGGCTGCGGCGAACCCTCCTGATCAGGCGGCCGATGGNTGGGATCTGTCCTCACCACTTGCCAATAGGTTTTGTCACCTTGATTGGTCAGTCGACCCTGTCGGCGTGGCCACGGGTTTGATGGCGGGCTTCCCATCACCACGTGTTCCAAATCTCCCCGGGGGTTGGGAAAAACAAATTCCTAGCGGCGCAGCGCTCGTGGGGGGCTTTTTAGCGGTCAGGCCGTCGTTAGTCATACAGCCGCCGACCGAACGTGCGCTTGCCGGAAAAGCATGGCCGAGCCCTAGAACCTGGGAAATGCTCTCNAAGTTGCTAGCGGCCGCTCAGGTGCTCGATGCCTCCCCGGAAATCATAAGAAACTTAGTTATTGGTTGTGTAGGCGAAGGAGCGGGAATTGAATTCCTNACATGGCTTCAAGAGTTGGATCTGCCCGATCCTGAAATAGCTCTTCGAGATCCAGACGGAGTTGTCTTTCCTGAACGAGGTGATCGTTTGTACGCGGCCCTCTCAGCAGTAGCTGGAGCCGTGGCTGCGGATCCGACTCCTGAACGGTGGTTAGCTGGATGGCGCGTGCTGGCCGTGGCCACTACNCAAGCACCCGATGTAGGGGCTATGGCTGCGAGGGTGTTGGCACAAATTCGTCCGGAGGGGGTCAGCGCCCCTCCAGAAGCAGCAGCGTTCCTGCCAGTTTTGAAGGCTGCCGGGCTTGTTGAATGAGTTCTGAAGAGCGAATAGTGGCGGCTCGATTGTGGGCGGCTTATAACTACCCATACCTGGCGTCTGCTTTGTTTGCCATGAGATTTATCTCTGATGAAACAGTTGGTGGNGTGGCAGGAGANGAACATTTCCGCATATATGTAGACCACGCTGAGACGCGCGACTGGGAAGTTGAAATGCTTGGAGTGGAACTAGTTCACCAAGTTGGCCATTTGCTCCGAGGTCATGCGAGCAGAGCTAGAGAGATCGGTATTCAAGAAGCGGAACTGACCCATTGGATTGATGCCTCAGACGCGGAGATAAACGACGACTTGGAGACAGGTCACCCGGTGCCACTCAATGCGGCGAGCGCTGATGAACTTGGAATGCCCGACTCGCTCTTTGGAGAAGAGTATTTCTTTCAAGGAACACCGCGGGTTAGTAGTTCGCGTGACTGCGGTAGCTCAGCTCACGGTAATCCGCGATCCTGGGACCAGCCCTATGGTGATGACAACGACCGAGGTATCGGATCAGAAGAAAGAGACTTGATTAGACGGAGGGTTGCTTCTGAGACTGTTGCACATCACAGAATCTATGGGTCAACCCCCGGGGGATGGCTTCGGTGGGCTGACCTGGTGCTCGAACCTCAGGTCGATTGGCGCAAGGAGTTAAGAACCACCCTTCGTAGAGGNATAACAGAGGTCACTGGCGCCGTTGACTACAGCTACCAAAGACCCAGTCGCAGATGGAGAAGTAGCTCCAAAGTCATACTTCCAAGTTTGAAGAGTCGACTCCCTGAAATTTCCATAGTGCTCGACACCAGCGCGTCAATGAGTGAAGAACTTCTGAGTCAGGCACTAGGTGAGATTGATGGCCTGATGTCGGCGGCGGGAATTCGGTTCAATTTCTTGAAAGTCTTTACGTGTGATTCGGTAGTGGGCAAACCGCAAATAGTTCGCCACTCTTCCGATTTGAACCTCATTGGAGGCGGTGGAACAGATCTCAGTCAAGGAATCGACGCCGCTGCTCAAAGCTATCCACCTGCAGATTTGCTGATCATTATCACCGACGGATTCACTCCATGGCCTGAGTCCTGCCCTAACGGAATCCGAGCTGTGGCGGTTCTAATTAATGAGGATCCGCCTACCACCCCAGACTGGCTTGATCGGGTAGAAATAAGAGAGGTCGTAACGGCCTCAAAAGTCACATAGTGAAACNGACTTGGTGNCGCATCTTTTCGGCTAATCAATGCTCTACTCGCAGAACTTACAACTTCTTGGAGGTCCGACCCCGCGTGACCGTCACATCGAAAGAATCAAACATAGATGCCGTTCTTTTCGATTGGGGAGGGGTCATAACTGTGCCGCCGGGACCAATCGTGGAAAAGCTCTATAGAGAAATTGATGTAGACCAGGACAAGATGCGACTGCGCCGCAATGCATACAGAGACGATGATCCAGATTCGCAATTTGCTCGACTTGAGAGGGGAGAACTCAGTCTTGACGCTTATCTGACCTGGTCTCGCGAAGATCTCCCTGGAGCCGAAACGATATGGGACCCTCAGAGCGCNCATTTCCTATTTCGTCATTTGACAGTGATACCCGAAGTCGTGGAGAGGATCTCTCAGTTAAGGGAACGAGGCTTCCTAACAGGACTTTTGACGAACAATATTGCTGAAGCTTGGCCGATGGTGAACGACGGTCTGCCGGTCGATGAGCTTTTCGATGTCGTAATTAATTCTGCATTCGTTGGAATGCGAAAGCCAGAGCACCGGATTTACATGCATGCGTTAGAACAGTTGGGCGTTCGAGCCGAGCATGTTGTGTTTCTAGACGACAACCGAGTCAATCTGGACGCGGCTCGCGCCTGTGGTCTTAATGTCGTTGAAGTCAAGCAACCCGTTGCCGCCCTGCAGAAACTTGAGACCGCACTAGAACAACTAACGACTTAGCCCTGTCTAACCGAAGTTGGGTTTCCTCTTCTCCATTATTGCAGCGTGACCTTCTCGCACGTCAGGACCGGTAAAGCCCAACATTTCCAATGCGACCGAGGTATCGAAGGCTGGCCCAGCGGACCGAAGCCAGTTGTTAAGGCTGTACTTTGTCCATCTAATGGCGGACTGGCTGCCATTGGCTAACTTTCGAGCTATGGCATAGGCCTCGTCGATGACCTCTTCATCGTCAACACAGACACTTGCCAAGCCCATAGCCTCGGCCTCTTCGCCGGACATCGAATCGCAGGTCAACAAGTAATACTTTGCTTTCGCCATACCGCATAGGAGAGGCCAAATAATCGCAGCGTGATCACCGGCAGCTACTCCAAGCTTTGTGTGGCCGTCCAGAATTCGCGCGTTCTTGCCGACAACCGAAATGTCTGCCATGAAGGCAGCGGCGAGGCCTGCTCCCACAGCGACNCCTTCTATTGCAGAGATGATGACCTTGGAGCAGTTGATCATGTTGTAGACAATGTCGCGAGCTTCGCGGAGAGAATTAGATCGATATTCAAAGTCGTCCATGATCTTCTCAATCATGGCCATATCGCCGCCGGCTGAAAAAGTTCCGTTAGCGCCGTGGATCACGACCACCCGAGTGTCGGGATCGCTATCAACGGCCTTCCATACGTCGGCTAGAGCAAGGTGCTTGGCTTCATCGACAGCGTTTAGTTTGCCTGGCGTGTCGATGCAGATATCCAAGATGCCGTCTTGGTCAGGGCCAGTGATGGAGAGTGCAGAAAATTCTTCGTAGCGTTGCGNCATACTCGTGAACCTAGCTTCAAGAACCTTTATCTGTCCTCTTCGGGTCTGGGAAGTTCTCGTTCACCGCGCAGAATTTCGGCTATGGAACGAATCTGATCTGGGTTGCCGTACGACCTTTCCCAAGGATGGAGAAGGCGGTCGCGCCCGTACCGAGGAACAAGATGCACATGAAAGTGGAATTGTGACTGATCAGCCGCTGCCCCGTTGTTGTTGACCAGATTGATTCCTAAAGGTTCGAGTCGGTTACGGATGATGTGGGCTACGGATCGGCACGCGACCAAGACGTGAGCCGCAGTGTCATCATCAAGTTCAAATATGTCTCTTACGTGACGCTTGGGTATGACTAGGCAATGCCCCGGGGTCATCGGCAGGATGTCCATGAAAGCAAGACAATGTTCGTCTTCGTAGATTGTGTTCGAAGCTGAGCTACCGTCAACGATGGAACAAAATAGGCAGTGCACGACCGGCGAGAGTAGTGGAGTCAGGGAGGCCGAGCGATTTTTGGCCTCTATTGCCTAATCAGGTGCGTCGGAGTTGAACTGACTGTATTTCGTGATTAGCGGCTTTTTTGAGAACTAAATCCGCTCTAGCCCGAGTTGGCAAGATGTTCTCTTGGAGGTTAACGAGGTTGATGGAACGCCAAATTGTTCGCGCTACGGCTTCAGCCGCATCGACGGGTAAGTGAGCGAACTGGCTGAANTAGGCGCTTTGCTCGCGAAATGCCGTAGAGCGAAGTTGCTGAAAGCGTTCGACATACCAAGATTCCAGATCCTCTGTGTCTGCGTCTACGTAGATAGTGAAATCGAAATAGTCGGAAACGAACGGGGTGTTGGAAGGAGACCCTGTTTGTAGAACGTTCAAGCCTTCGACGATCAAAATGTCGGGNTGCTCAACTAGNTGAACTTCATCGGTGATGTCGTAGGTGACATGTGAATAGATGGGGGCCGACACCTGGGGCGTTCCGTTAACTACTTGTCGAAGGAACTCCACCAAAGCTCCTTGGCGATAAGACTCAGGGAACCCTTTACGACCTAGCAAACCTCGTTCTTCGAGTTCGGCGTTGGGTTGCAAAAAGCCGTCAGTAGTAATTAAATCGACCCTCGGGTGCTGGGGCCATGTCGCGAGCATTGCTTGCAGAATCCTGGCAGTAGTGCTCTTACCTGCTGAGACGCTGCCCGCGACGCCGATTAAGAACGGTCTTGAAGAAGCATTTCTTCCAAAGAAGTCTGANGTGATGTTTTGAAGTTGAAGCTGGGCTTCGACNCGAAGATTTAGGAGCCGCGACAGTGGAAGGTATATGTCCCGGACACCGGCNAGAGTGATTGGTTCGACGCGACCAGCGAGGTCGCTGAGTTCGTCCTCAGTAAGAGGTAAGGGCGTTGCGTCGCGAAGCGCGGCCCATTCAGACCTGGTGAAGTTGAGATGTTCGCTCAACGGGTTCGCGTCNGACACCCCCAAAGACTGTCTCGTTAGGCCACGCTGCGCAACTGGTCGTGCGTTTAGTTGGATTCGGCCCAGGCACCATCTCGATTAAATAAGCCTCGTTGCCACCTTCTGGGGTCGAAAAGGGAAGCTCTTGGATAATCCTCAAACATCCAACGAGCAAATTGCCTGCGAGTCCAGTCATTAGTGTCTACGGCTAGAAGTGCTAATTCAGCCAATCGGGGCCTAGCGAGAACGCTACTGAGGCGTTTGGCTAGACGATGATCGAGTTGGAGAGCGGCTCGAGCTGAGACTTCGTAACTAACTGCGGCTAGTTCGGGAGTTGCNTCTCGAGCGACTGCTTCGGCAGCCAATCTGCCGGTCTCTAGCGCCTGGCCGATGCCTTCGCCAGTNAGGGGGTCGGTTGCAGTTGCGGCGTCTCCGACAAATAACACCGGGCCCTTAGCTAGCTGAGCCCTAGGCAGTTGAGCTGGAATTGGCCACGCGGTGTGCGAATCTTGCGGGGTTGCATTGCCGAGAGTTTGCCTAATAGCGGGTCTATCCAGGAGTCCCGCCCATATTGAAGCGAGCTTCTTGCCGCTGAGACGACTTCCTCTGACTACCCCAAACCCCAAGTTCACTTGGTCATCGGCTAAAGGAAAGGACCATGCGTAGCCGGGAAGGAGATCCTCTTCGAACCACACCCACAAATTTCGGCTTTGAGGCCCGTCAGCTTTTACGTACTGTCTGAAGCCATGCCAGTCGCCCCGGTAACCGGCGGGGCCACATTCCAGAGCTTTTCTCACAGGTGACCACATCCCGTCAGCCGCGATTACATTGCGTGCGAGGATGCTCTCACCGTTGTTGAGCGAAACCTGAGCCCCTTGCGCCGTTAATTCGATGGCAGTGAAAGAGCAACCCTCACGAACATCTGCGCCCTCGTCACGTGTTAGGTCCACTAATTCGGCATCAAGTTCAACTCTCTTGACTATGGCAGCGTATTGCCCGCGGTTTCGGGGGAGTTGTAGGTGGAGCTCTCTGCCTGATGGTGACCGAATGTATGCATCATTGACGGTTAGCCAGCTGCTAGCAGATGGGGTTAGGCCTAAGGAGTCAAGTTCCCTTAACGCCAAAGTCGTGAGGCCGTCGCCGCAACATTTATCCCGAGGGAAGGTGGCCCTATCTATGGCGGTTACTTTCAGACCCAGCCGTCTAGCAGTGATGGCCGCTGCGCAGCCAGCTGGGCCGGTTCCCACAATCAAAACGTCACACTGAGGCACCCGCATCAGGCTATCGATTTGTGCTTTGCGGGCGCCTCACTCTGAATTAAGAGTGGTTGTTGTGGNGACTGGGCCACTGTTGCTCGGCGCTTGATCTTGAGTGCCGTCGCTCTCTTGGGGTTCCAAGGCGATGGTGGTTGTTGTGGTTTGGTCTGGATCGGAGGGCGTTCCGTCACAATTAAGACCTTCTTCAGGCCTATACGTAGCGAAAAAGTAGTCGGCTTCTTCTGACCCGTCTTGCCAAACTCGAAGCCGTTTAGTTTTTACTCGCGTGCACTGGTCCANTGGGGTCTCTGTCGGTTCTTCGAGTGTCACCTGGACATTAGTAGTCGAATAGATATCAACGGTTATTGACTCATCGGTCCAACTATTCCAGATAAGAACCCCGAATGGGGTGGGATTCGTGATGACCAAGTCAGGTTTCGGGTAAGAGATAGTTGCCTCTAAACCATACGGATATCGATCAAAATAGATTGAATGTGCCTGGTAGTAATCAAAGTCGAGTCCGGCGCGTACAGAAGCATTGAAAATAGTCGTTGCGTATTGAGAGACCCCGCCTCCGATGTCTTCTACCAGATGGCCCTTGGAGATAAAGCCGCCGGGGACAAAGCCGCTTTCTTCGGTGCGTCGCCCCACNGTCTCGTTNAGCGATAGCCGTCCATCAGGTTTAATCCATCGACCATTCATGATTTCGGCGAATTTTTGGATGTTCGTTACTCGTCCGACACAACAGGCATATTTNGTTGTGAAAGANGAGACCTTCTCTACCACCCCGAGTGCCTCGAGNCGATCTACGGCCTCTCTGGGCGCAGCGGGTCGGTTGGGNAGGACATGAATTTGATCCCCATGTCCAGCTTCTAAAGCTGTGACAACGATTTCAACAGCCGTCGCGTCACAGCAAGCGGTTCCTCCGTCAGATGAAATGATTCTCACCAGGCCATTGCGTACATCGAATTCAGCTTGTCCGGCGCCNGTGTTGCCTGGCATAAGTAGTTCTTCCAGAGACGAAAGAATTAGCGCGTGGTCAAGCTCGAGAGTGGGAACGGAATTTTCGATATCAAGGACGAACCATTCTGCTATGACCCGAGGTGCTACCACCGTCTCGTAGTCGTTGAGTCGTACCTGAAGTGGAGTCTGTACCGCTCGGTTTGCTTGAGCTACGAGTTCAGCTACAGCGTTGTCTGAGAATCTAGTAGCTACTTCTACTGTCCCAATTTGGACACTTGGATTACCTCCCTCTTCGATGACGCGCGTAATGGCCTCAGCGGCGTCCCTGACATCAATTAGCTTTCCTGGAACGCCCGGTACTAGCTGAACTTGGTCTAGAGCAACGCGGGTTGATGGCTCAACGGGTGGTCGTTCAAATCGATCGTTTCCGTAAAGAGCTNGCTCAAGAGTTGGTAAGTCAATNTCAACGTCGATCTTTGCTGAGGTAGTTGAAGCAAGTGAGGAGAGCCAATTCAGCGGTCGGTTAATAAGTCCCTCGCGACGGGTACTCATAACGGACTCAAATGTGTTGAGGACGTTAAGAGATACCCCAAGATCACTAGCTACCCAAGTTGCGTCGCCAAGCTCGGTTTGAATCACAATTTGTGTGTCAGCGACACGGTCGGCGATTGCTTCCACCCGAGCTCTCAAAGCGACGTCGGTGAGCCCACCAACGGTTTCGCCCGCAACTTTCACGTTTCGCACTACTCGATCCCGGTGCGCCGCTGTGTCGATGACCCACACTCCGATAACGAGCGAAGCTAAAAAGATCGGCAATCCGAGCATCAGAGCCCAACGTGGGAGACGGAAAAGCTCAGGCACGTAAGTGGATGGTAGGGCCATATGCTCCGATAGTGTGCGCGCGTCAACTTGTCGGAATATTTCTGCTGGGTGTGCTAGGCAAGATGCCTGACGTCGTGAAGTTCATAGAGGATTACTGCGACAATTCGTGAAACTAGACCGATCCAAAGTTAATGGATCGACGAAGGGGTCGAAAGATGAGCAAGCTGTGTGAAGGCCGGGTAGTGATCGTTACGGGCGGCGCCCGGGGCATAGGCCGCGAGCACTGCCTGATGCTNGCAGAACACGGCGCGAAGGTCGTCGTAAATGACTTGGGTGGCGCCCGAGATGGAACTGGCTCTGATCTAGGCCCTGCCGACGAGGTTGTCGCAGAAATAGCAGCTATGGGCGGCGAAGCGGTAGCAAACGGGGATGATGTGTCGGACTGGGAAGGCGCGCAGGCGATGGTTAATCAAGCCATTGAGACTTTCGGAGATCTGACAGGCATCGTAAGTAACGCCGGCATCCTTCGCGACCGAATGTTGGTCAACATGACGGAAGCGGAGTGGGACGCTGTCATTCAGGTTCACCTAAAGGGCACTTTCGCTCCCGCTCGTTGGGCTGCNGCATATTGGCGGGATAAAGCAAAGGCTGGTGAAGAAGTCAANGCCTCAATTGTCAATACGACTTCTGTTTCAGGAATCTACGGCAATCCTGGTCAGACAAATTACGGCGCCGCAAAAATGGGTATCGCTGCGTTCACAATCATCGCTGCNCGNGAAATGCAGCGTTACGGCGTGCGCGTAAATGCAGTCGCTCCNGGAGCGTTGACTCGAATGACGGAAGACTTAGGTATGGGTCAAGCATCGGAAGAGGACAAAGCTCTNATGCACCCCAGATACATAGCCCCAATTGTTACCTGGCTGCAAAGCGCTGAATCGTCGGACGTTACGGGCCGAGTGTTCGAAGCGTCGGGCCGGCAGCTAGCAGTTGCGAACGGTTGGCATCGCGGCCCTACCACCGATGCAGTTGATGATCCCACCGAAATAGCNGAAGTAGCGCGACGGCTGGTATCAGAAGCACAACTCAATTCCGGTATGGATGGTCAGCCGTTTGACGGAGGGCTACTCAGCTANGNCGCTTCACTAGTATCACAGGAGACAGGAAGGACTAACCATGTCTATNGATCCCAATGCCGTAGGTGCNACAGCCGATCCAGTTGAACGATCTTGGGGCTATCGCGACTCCTTACTCTATGCAGTTGGTATTGGAGCAGGAGCTGAAGACCCAGTTGGTTCAGAGCTTGAGTTCACAACAAACAACTCCAAAGGAATTGAACAACGAACATTTCCAACTCAAGGAGTTGTAATCGGTGGGTCGGGCGGAGCGCTTGGCAAGGTGGGGGAAATCGACTGGGGCCGAGTCCTTCACGGATCGCAAGGAGTGACCTTGCATCAGCCGATCCCTGTAGCAGGAACAGTGCTTATTGAGGAAAGTGTCAGCGGCATCTGGGACAAAGGCGAGGGCAAGAACGCGATCATTGAAACAGAGTCCAAGGTGTCCTTGAAGGAAACACACGAACCTCTTTTTGATCTGCGCTTTTCGATAGTTGTGCGAGGTTCGGGAGGTTTTGGTGGCGAAGAAGGAAATACCGCTCCACAAGTCCACGCTCCGGATGCTCCTCCAGACCATGAAGTGACTTATCAGACAAGAACCGATCAGGCTCTGACCTACAGGCTTTCTGGCGACTACAACCCACTGCACAGTGACCCATGGTTTGCGACTGAACTCGGGGGCTTCCCTAAACCGATTTTGCATGGCTTGTGTACCTACGGTTTCACCGGCCGCGCCCTACTGCACCAACTGTGTGATGGTGATCCATCCAGTTTCAAGAGCATGGACTCGCGATTCTCGTCTCCGGTGTACCCAGGGGACTCCCTCACCGTTCAGATGTGGGTAGAAGGTGATCAAGCGATTTATCGGACAGTCGCTCAAAAGGACACGCCAGAAGAGCGGGTTGTAATTGACAACGGATTATGTCTATTTGCTTGACAACGACAGCGGTCCATTGAGAGTTAGAACAGCTTAAGTTCGTTGCTTTCTATCCCTCTTAGTTCGTCATAGTTGAGCACCAGGCATTCGATGCCGCGATCTTCGGCTAACACGCGTGCTTGCGGTTTGATTTCCTGAGCAGCAAATATCCCCGAGACAGGCCGGAGATTCCCGTCCCGGTTGAGGTAATCAAGGTAGCGACTCAATTGCTCCACGCCGTCGATTTCACCTCGGCGCTTGATTTCTATGGCGACGGCCGCGTCATTAGCGTCCCGACAGAGCAGGTCAACAGGCCCGATATCGGTTGGATACTCGCGCCTTACCAACACCATCCCGTCGCATATGTCGCCGATATTCGCGGCTAATAATTCTTGAAGGTGTGCTTCGACTCCGTCCTTCTCAAGACCAGGATCGTTGCCCATGTCGTGCCCAACATCGGACAAAATCTCGTGGATCTGGATACTTAACTTCTCCCCCTTCGGGTTGGTGACGATCCATGTGAGCTCGCCATCTTCCTCTAATTCACGGACATTGTTAGGGGCATTCATCCAGTTGAGCGGTTTGTACGCGCCGCCATCGGCGTGAATCGCAATACAGCCATCGGCTTTGACCATAATGAGACGGATGGCTTGGGGCAGGTGCGCATCTAGGCGGCCTGAATAGTCGACTGTGCAGTTGGCAATTACTAAACGCATCGAGTGGAAAAATTACTCATGGGGGGAGTGAGAAGCGCGGATATGCGAACTCCTAGTTAGAGGAGCTGGTATGTGGCGGTTAACTTTGGTTCACCATGATCGTCTATGACTTCGGCCCGCCCGGTTTCAACCATGTGCAGCAAATGGGCGTGGACTGATCCCGCTGCCGGATACCAGAGTCTCTTGTCGTATTTTTCGTACATCTCCGGCACGAAGTCGGCGATCTTTTGAGGCCCGTGCTTGAGGTACCCAAGAATTTGGTCTTCGCGTTCTTCTCTATGGCTAATGAAGCTTTGAACGTATGCAATCGGATTGGGAATTGCTGGGCCGTGGGTCGGCCAATACTGCTCGTGGTTGAAGTTGAGAAGTTTCCTTAGAGAAACCATGTAGTCCTTCATCGACCCATCGGGGGGTCCGACGACGCTGGTAGCCCATCCCATCACGTGATCTCCTGAAAATAAGCAAGCTTCTTCGACTAGTTCGAAGCAAAGATGATTTGAACAATGACCGGGGGTGTGAATAGACCGGATTGTCCAATTGGCACCGGAAATAATGTCACCGTCGCTCAGAAATACGTCAGGTGAAAACTCGGTATCCGCACCTTCCTTCTTTAACTCTTCGGGTAACTCGTCGTACTCCTTTCTGTACTGCTCTTGCTCTTGTTCTGAGATGTATGCAGAAAAGTCGACTCGGTCCTCTGGGTCGTCGTCCCGGACCGCTCCATGCGGCCCGAAGCCGTAAGAAATTGCTCCCGTCCTTTCCTTTAGCTGCGCAGTCAAAGGGGAATGATCACTGTGGGTGTGCGTGATAAAGGCATGCGTTACAACCTCGTCAGGTTCTAAAGCACTAAGGATGTCGTCGAGGTGACTTTCCAAAGGAGGCCCGGGGTCGATGACTGCAACTTCTCCTTGCCCGACTAAATAGGTCCCCGTTCCCTTGTACGTGAACGGTGTGGGGTTCTTGCATATGACTCGGCGAATAAGTGGTGAGACCTGGTCGCTCGCGCCATAGTCAAAGTCACCGAGGTCTTGATAATGCTGGATAGTGGTCGCCATATGTTCCCGCTTAATACGCTGGGTTGGAGTTGTTGATCACGGCTCGCACGCTAGCCGGTGTCAGGTTCTGAGTTCTTACGATAGAGACTTTGAGCGCCAACTATTAGGCCCTAGTGACTGAAAAGATCTCTCAGTTCCGTTGTGATTGCAGTCTCAGAAGCTGCAAAAGGGCTAATTGGAAATGACCGAAACTATGGTGACTTGAGATAGATCCCGAGTTGCCGCCTCTCAGTCTCTAGACTCCAAAGTGGAGGAACCCATTGTGCTGATTGTCCTGTCACCCGCCAAAACGCTCGACTTCGATTCGGACTTGTTAACAGAGAAACACTCGATGCCGACGCTTATTAAAGATTCTGCTGTGCTTGTCAGCGAACTGGTGAAGAAGTCTCCCGCGGAGTTGGGGCAACTCATGCACCTGTCGCCTGCTCTAGCTGACCTAAACGCGGAGCGTTTCCAAGACTGGGAAGAAGACTTCACCACTGAGAATGCTCGGCCGGCGTTGTTGGCGTTCAAGGGCGATGTCTATGTCGGTATGGATGTCGGCCGTTATAGCGAACGTGACTTCACTAGAGCCCAAAAAGACCTCCGCATACTGTCGGGGCTTCATGGAGTTCTGAAACCTCTCGACCTCATTCAGCCTTACCGGCTTGAGATGGGCACAAGCTTGAATACGTCGCGCGGTGAAACCCTTTATGAGTTCTGGGGTGACCAAATTAGCGAGGTCCTCTCAGCAGATTTAGATGGGCACCGTTCAAGAGTGGTCGTCAACTTGGCTTCGAAAGAATATTTCTCTGCTGTAAAGGAAGATGTGCTGCAAGCTCGAGTTGTGAGCCCGCGGTTCTTAGATGAGAAGAATGGGCAGTTTAAGATCGTCAGCTTTTACGCCAAGCAGGCCCGCGGAGCGATGGCGTCATGGCTCATACTCAACCGTATAAACAGTGTCCGTTCGATCAATGAGTTCAATGAGATGGGCTATGTCTACTCGCCGGAGCGAAGCACACCTGACGAGCCCACATTCGTACGACCAGAAAAGTCGCGCAGTTAACGTTTAGCAGATGCCCATTTTCTGAGCAGCGTCCTTGAGTTGTTCACGATGTTCGGGATGCGCGATCGCGATCAAACGTTCTGCTTTTTGGCGCACCGAAGCATCCTTTAACCGGGCAATACCGAATTCTGTAACAACTACATCGACGTCGTAACGAGTAGCTGTCACGGCGTTTACATTGATCTGAGGAACGATTCGCGATGCGGCGCCTTTCTGAGCGGTCGCTGGCATCAAGTGAATTGACATCGCCGAGTCGGACATTTGGCACCCGCGCAAGAAGTCGAGAGCGCCACCGACGCCGCTGTGCTGTACACCACCGATCATCTCCGAATTGGCCTGGCCCCAAAGATCGATTTCGAGCGCCCCATTCACGCATCGCATATCGCGGTTTTCCGAAATCGTCTTGTGATTCAGCGCAACGTGCGCTGGCACGATCTGACAGTTGGGATTGTTGTCGAGAAATTCAAATGTTTCAGGCAAAGCGATAGTGAAAATGGTCTTGTCAGGAAAGACTGACTTCAATCGGTTAGTCGCGGCACCTGACTTCATTAATTCCATCAGCCCTTGGCACATCACCTCGGTGTGAATTCCGAGGTCTTCTTTGTGAGTCAAACGAGCTAGAGCAACTTCGGTCAGGCCGCCAACTCCGGATTGAACGGTCGCGCCATCAGGAATGAGTTCGTCAAGTGCATCAACAAACGGGTCGAGATTCGATGGTGGCGTTCGCTGGTCAAAAATTGGCATCGACCCCTTGAGGGGCACATAAATTAGGCCATCAAAGTCACTTACGTGGAAGGCATCTCCGTGAATATAAGGCACCACGGGATTTACTAGCCCAAACACGAGATCACCCGGCCTTCGAGTGCGACGAATTAACGCGTCGTTGCCTGCGATAGCTGATCCAGGCGGAACTGTTCCATCGGGCAATGGTGTGCCAACTTGCACACAAGCGATGCGAGGCGGATTTCGAATACTGAACCTGCCCCAATCTTCAAGTCGCACTGGTACTAGCTCTGCTTCAGCTCCTGCTTCTCGTAAAATTTGAGTCAAGAACGGAGCCCGCAATTCTATGTCTGGATTCATCGCAACGGCGGCACCGCCGCGTCGAGGCGCAGGCACAAAGACTGCAACATCGCTAAGGTCCTTGCGATCCGCAAGAGCATTCAGAAAGGCAGTTGGCTCAGGCAAGCTAGTACCGACGAGATCCCCGTCTTGAACCGCTTGCGCTGCCGCTTCAGGCGAAGTGACCAGATGCGGCCATGCTTGGGTCCAATCAAAAGTGTCGGTGCTATCTGAAACCACGGCAAGAAGGTATCTCACACCGAAGTTCGCGGTGACAAAAACGATCTAACAGGAAGCATTACTTAACGATCGTTTGCATAAATGGGGGTACCGGTGCCTATAGTGCCCGCAGTTGTGATTTGCGATCTAACGCAAATCGAAGATTCTCACTACCGCTGGGGGGCTTAGTAAGAAAGACCGAGATCTGGCCGGGTGGCTGCCAAGAGGGGGAGGCAGTCATCCGGTCCATCGGTCTTTGTTGTTAGATCGCTCATAGAGGAGGAGCACCAAATGGCTGAGGAATACTTTGTCGGAACTAAGACTTCGGACCGCTATCCGATTTGGACGCGCGCGAATGTCGGAGAAGTGTTCCCGGACCCTGTCGCATTAGCCACTTTCGATTTCGCGTTTCAGAACGAAAGCGGGCTCCAAATGAGCGAGTTGGGCTTTCGAGATGCGTACATCAGGATTGGCGCTTTCGAAGAGAGTGAGTTTGACCCCGATAATCCAGTGTTCCTGGGTGTCTTTGGTGGCTATACCTACCTGAACGCCTCGTTGATGCGGATTTTTGGTGAACGAGCCCCAGGATTATCAGCGCAAGACATTGATGAAGCTTTTTTTGGTGTGCAACCTGGCATCCCACCATATGAACAGCATCCCGATGACCCCAGCCCTGAAGCTGAGGCTCGGATAGGCGAGGTGTTTCTATGGGCTCTCACGACGCCAGATCTGCCAGATGTCCTTGAACAAGAAGAAAGAGTGAACGCTTTACGTGCTAACCGGCCCGATTTCGATGCCATGGGAGACCATGAAATTGTCGATTGGATAGAAGATTTCTTTAACGAGGGATTTCGGGAACTGTTTGCTCAACACATCTTTATTAGCTTCCTCACAACAGTTCCTATGGGCATAGTTTCAGCTGTCTGCGAAGCAGTTGGTCGGCCCACCGATGCTATGAAAATTATGGCTGGTCTTGGGGATGTCGAATCTGCTGCCCCGTCAATGGCGATGTGGGATCTAGGTCGCATTGCGGCTAGCTCGAGCAGCGTCAACTCGGTATTCGAGATCGGTATTGAGGGACTAAATAAGCGATTGAGAGACAGCGCTGAGTCAGAGGTACAAGACTTCGTTTCCCAGTTCGACGAGTTTCTTGAGTCCTATGGCTCAAGGGGCCCAAACGAGTGGGAAATGTCTTGTCCCACCTGGGAAACGAATCCCGATCTTGCCCTAGCTGCGATAGACAGGATGCGCGTGTCGCCGCCATCAGCAGCACCGCAAGATCACCAAGCTGAGCTTTCTGCTGAACGGGAACGTCTGGTAGCGGAGATCGGCGCGATGCTTGAAGGTGACCCGGAAGCTCAAGGACAGTTCCTGGCGGGAGCCCACGGAGCTTCCGTTTTGATGCCTGGCCGCGAACGCACCAAAACCAACTGTGTGAAATTTATTCAGGAAGGTCGGATGGCCGCCCGGGTGTTAGGTCAACGCATGGTTGAACGAGGGGTCTTTCCCGAGATCAATAGCTTCGCGATGCTGCGCTTCTCTGAGCAGCATGCGGCCATCGATAATCCCGAGGGATGGCGCGAGAAAATTGAGGAGCGACAAGCGACCTTTGATCTCGCAGCAGCGCGACAAGAGCCTTTCGTCATCGTGGGTGATGCCGAGCCGCTCTCGTCATGGCCCGAACGCGATGCTGTCGTCGTCGAACAAGTCCAAGCGGGCGACTCGATCCAAGGGCTACCCGGCTGTCCTGGCGTGTCTGAGGGCCGCGCCCGGGTGATCTTGGATAGTCATGACCCAACAGCACTGGAACCTGGGGATGTGCTCGTCGCTCCCTTAACAGACCCTTCATGGACTCCGCTGTTTGTTCCCGCCGCAGGTGTGGTCGTGGACGTAGGCGCAGCGTTAAGTCATGCAATCATTGTCAGTAGAGAATTAGGTATCCCATGCGTTGTATCCGCCACAGACGCAACGAAACGGATCCCAGATGGCGCAATGGTCCGAGTTGATGGCGACACAGGAACTGTGACTATTCTCGACACTTGATGCAGGCTTCTCAGGATCTACGGCGTTGCAGATGTGTCATCACTAACCCCACTTCGGGGGTCGGCGCTCGGTGAACGCTTTAACTCCCTCTTGGTAGTCAGCGTCGCGCATGGCTGACTCCAGTAGCGCTTCGGAGGCTGCGACGGCGGAGCCGACATCTCTATGTTGATCCAAGTACACCTGAAGTTTGGTCATTCTTTGCGCTGATGGAGAAACTCGAGCATGTAGTTCCCTCGCGTAAGACATGACATGAGAGAGCAACTGGTCAGCCTCTACAACATTGTTGAAAAGACCCCACCCATCTGTCTCGCTAGCCGTCAGCACTCTGCTGGACAACAGCAGATCGTTTGCACGAGTCAGTCCAATGAGACGGGGCAGTAACCAGGAAAGACCAAACTCAGCGGGAAGACCAAGCGGGCCGTGAGCTGTAGTTAGCTTGGCATCTTTAGCCGCGAAACGAAGATCGCAGAAGGAAGCTAGAACGAAACCAACTCCGGCGGCGGCTCCATTAACCGCCGCGATGGTCGTGACGTTGAGGCCGAACATAAACGCGAAGTTTTGGTCGAACTCACTAGAGACTCCATAACCAGGCATCGCTAAGTCCGACCCAGTTCCGGAGTCGTAACCTCCCTTTTCTAGATGGCCTTCTAGAGCTTGACTATCTGCTCCAACACAAAAATCATCACCTGCTCCAGTGATGATGACGGTCCTAATCTCAGAGTCCCGGTCGGCCTGATCTAGCAGATAGCGGACTTCAGTATGCATTCTTCCCGTCCACGCGTTGCGCCGTTGTGGCCGGGACAGCGTAAGTATTGCTACCGACCCGTCGATTTCGAACTGTGTTGTTTTAAGTTCCATTGCCTTTTCTTATCCGTCGATAGCGCGTCTAAGCGCAGCGACCGCTTCATCTTTAAATTCCTGTCTACAAATCAACAAGTCTGGAAGCCAAGGGTCCTCATAGTTGTAATCGAGAGGCGACCCGTCACACCGGCTTGCGTGGAGACCAGCAGCAAGTGCTACTGCCGCTGGAGCACAATTGTCCCACTCGTACTGGCCTCCGCTGTGGGCATAGATATCAGCATGACCGAGTACGACTGCCATCGCTTTGGCGCCAGCGGAACCTAAAGCCAACAGTTCGGCGCCTAGTGCTTCGGCAACGATCATTGCCGCGGCAGGTGCCCTCGAACGACTGACGACCATCTTTGGTCGACCACCATGAGGGGGAGGAAGTTGAGGAGCGGGATCCGTTGACAACGTTGTCTCAATAGCAGGAAGAGCAACTGCCCCGGCTGTTGGAACCCCATTTTCAGTCAATGCAACATGTACCGCCCAGTCGGAGCGCCCAGGCTCGCCGAACTCGCGAGTGCCGTCCAATGGGTCGACGATCCACACCCGCTCCTTATCTAGCCGGCTCAGGTCATCGCGCCCTTCCTCGGAGAGCACTCCGTCCTCTGGGAACTCTTTCTTTAGTTCTTCCGCGATGAATCGATGAGCTTCTAAGTCGCCTGTGTCCTTGACAGTCCAACTATCTGCCCCTTGGCTGAAGAGTCGCTCTCTAATGTCGACCAGCAACCTGCCAGCATCGGTGGCGATGCGAGCACTTATCGCATGATCTCGAGGGTTAGCCATGGCTTCTCAGGCTCCTTAAAGACAAAGTTGACTCCAGCGTGGTTTAACGATCGTTTAGCAGATAGGGTTTCAGCCCGGTAAAGAGATTGTGACGAAAAGATCACAAGGTGAAAGTTTGCCTTGTTGACCGTATACCGTGCACACACTCATAACCGAGCAGAATGCTGGTCGCGGGGCCGGCAACCGCAACAGAGAGGGACTCAAACAGATGCGGAAAAACATTATGTGGCGACTGCTCGCCACGCTATTCGCAGTCGCACTGGCCGCTTCGGCCTGTGGCGGAAGCGACTCCTCTGACGACAGCAGCGCAAGCGGCTCGTCATCAGACGCAGCAGAAGAGACTGAAGTAACGCTCGCTGCCAGTGGCGAAAGCCTGCTGGACACGATCAAGAGCCGTGGCACCGTTAACTGCGGTGTGTCAGGTTCTGCGGTGGCGTTCTCAGAACTCCAAGCTGATGGCAGCATGGCAGGCTTCGATGCCGACTATTGCCGAGTTGTGGCAGCAGCCATTCTCGGTGACGCCAACAAGGTGAACTTCGTTTCCTTGACAGCAGCCGAGCGCTTTACTGCAGTTCAGACCGGTGACGTTGATCTTCTGATGCGAAACACCACCTGGACCCAAAGCCGTGACTCTGAAGTCGGTATGGACTTCGGACCCACGACTTACTATGACGGTCAGCAGCTCATGGGACGCGCAAGCGATGGATTCTCTGGATCCTCCCAAGTAGCCGACATCGGTGGTTCGGTTGTTTGCACCAGTGCAGGTACCACCACTGAAAAGAACATCGCTGACGCTGCCTCTGAAGCAGGTGTAAGCATCGAACTTCAAACCTTTGAAGACTTCGACACTGTCACCAACAACTTCATCTCAGGCGCATGTGACATCATCACAACTGACGGTTCAGGTCTTGTTGGTCGAAAGGCAAAGCAGCAACCAGATGGTGAGAACTGGGTGATCTTCCCAGCGACACCTATCTCGAAAGAGCCGCTTGGCCCAACATATGGTCAGAACGACTCAGCATTTGCTGATGCCGTCAACTGGGCCGTATACGCAACCATCATTGCTGACGAAAAGGGCCTGAACTCAGGCAACGTTGACATGATGCTTACCGGTGGCGACACTGAAACCATTCGTCTTCTTGGTGGCGAGGGTGAACTTCAGAGCGGCATGGGCCTTCCAGCCGATGCCTTCTATCAGGTCATCAAGCAGGTCGGAAACTATGACGAGATCTATAGCCGTAACCTCAACCCTGTTGGGCTGAGTCGAGAAGGGTCAGCAAATGCTGCCTGGACCGCCGGCGGTCTCGTTTACGCACCACCAGCGCGCTGATATAACCATTTGGTTCTGAACGTAGCCCCCGGCTACTAAATCAGAATTTAGAAGGGGCTGAAGGTCAAATCGACCTTCAGCCCCTTTCTTGCCTCTAGGCTGAACAATCGTTAACCCGAGGCTGTCGCGTTTATTGGAGAAGGAATCGCTCGTGGCAATTAATTCGCCGCCGTCAATTCATCATGAACGTCCTCCCCTTTATCGGGACGTCACGGTCGTCAAGTGGGTCGTCCAGATTGTGGCGCTGCTCTTGACCCTTGGAGCTCTTTGGTTTCTCGCAAACCAAGCAGGCGACAACTTGCGAGCCTCTAACGTCCCGACCGACTATGACTTCTTATCGGTCAACCCTGGAATCGACCTTTCGTCGGGAATAGATACCGATCCAGATACTGGCGGTCGCGCCCTTTGGGTTGGGATGGTCAATACGCTGCGCATGGCCATAGCGGGCATTCTTGTTGCAACGATTTTGGGAGTGATCGTCGGGTTGGCAAGACTCTCGAACAATTGGCTTTTAAAGAAAATTGGGACGGTTTTTGTAGAGACCCTGCGAAATGTTCCGCTACTTGTGCAGATTCTGTTTTACGGCGCAGTGTTCGCCAGTTTGGACCGTGTAACGGCCGAGGTCGGTCCGATCAACGGATGGCTGCACATATCCAACAAAGGCCTGTCGATGCCAAGAGCGCATATAGCGGACGGCTTTTATCAATGGATGATCGTTCTACTGATAGGTCTCGTGCTNGCCAANTTCTTGCGGAAGCGNCGTGTTNCNCAACAGGACGCAACTGGTGAGGAGACNTANCCGATCCTGAGCGCATTNGGGCTGATGGTCGTTGTCGCGATTATTGGCTGGTTCATTCACCCAATCTTTGGATTTATTGGGAGTATCTTCGACGCACTTTCATCTTTAGTCTCATCTGTGCCAGAGACCGTCCTACAACTTGTGATAGCGGCTGTGTGCGTAGGAACAAGCGTCTTCTGGATTCGAAGTTTCCTCAATAGCCGACGCACCCCTGCTGGATTAGCAAAGTTGACTGATGACGACTACTTCAGAATGATTTTTGCGGCTGTCGGAGGTGTTGTAGGCGCATTTTTCTTCTTGGTGCTATGGCCTGGCCTCTCGAGTTGGATGATCAATTCGACTAGTGACCTTTTCGAGGTTCTAGGAAACAAGTTTGGCAATGGTCGGAGGGGCCGACCCCTTGATGTCGATTTACCGAACATCGTTCAAACAGGCAAGTTTCCGAACTACGGGCCTTCNGGTCTTAATTTTTCAATTGGTTTCGCAGCTGTCTTTTTTGGGGTTGTGTTTTATACAGCGGCCTTTGTCGCTGAGATTGTCCGCGGNGGCATTCTGGCCGTACCAAAGGGTCAGACTGAAGCGGCGGCAGCCTTAGGGCTGCGGCGTTCCACCGCCNTACGCAGAGTGATTATTCCTCAGGCCTTGCGAGTGATGCTTCCTCCCCTGGGCAACCAATATCTGAACCTGACTAAGAACACNTCACTTGCTATAGCTGTTGGTTATAGCGACATTGTCCAAGTTGGTCAGACGGTTTATAACCAGACCGGNAAAACCCTGCCGGTTGTTTCGATCTGGATGTTCTTTTACCTTTCATGTTCGTTGTCGATATCGGTAATCGTGAATTTCTTTAATGTCCGTATGAAGATCGTGGAACGCTGATATGGAAGAAGAAGACCCGATATCAGTAGCACTNAAACAAGAAGANGGCATCTCNCCGAACGAAGCTCCGAGGCTTTCCGTAGGGCAATGGTTGCGAACGAATCTCTTCTCGAATTGGGCGAATACGATTTTGACCATATTGGGAGCGTTGGCTGCCTTTCTCATGCTTCGAGGCGTCCTCAATTTCGTCTTTAGTGAGAATCGTGAGTGGGTGGCGGTTCGAACCAACCTCCGAGCNCTGATGACTTTGTCGTATCCAGAGTCTCAGTANGTGAGGGTCTGGGTNGCCCTNGGGTTTGTTGTTGNGCTCGCTGGANTGAGCGCGGGAATCTGGGCCAATTGGGGTGGGTTGCCATTAAGNNGGCTTTCTACTTGGTTCATGGGCGTTGGCGGATTAATAGCCCTGTGCGTGGTCGTTCGGGAACCCAATGTGCTGATGGACAGCGAAGGAAAGGCGTTGTCAACTTTGGACGGTTCACTGCAACGTGAATCGTTTGGCGCTGCCATGGTGGATCGGGTTGACTGGTGGATTGCAGCGGTGGTTCTCTTTGCGTTTGGGGCNGCCCTTTGGAGNCGATATAGCTCTGTNGNGCGTCGACATGTCGATTTGCCCATCACTTCGATNGTCTATGTAGGAATTGGAATTGCGATTNTGACGCTTTGGGTTGTGCCCTACGGGCACTATGCGTTTGTTGATGGCACCTACATTGCTGAACCTGGCACCACGGTCGCGTTTTCCACGCAGATGCCATGGACGGTGATGTGGGTACTTCTCGGTCTTGGATTTTTCGTAGGTAGATTCCTTCGTTCCAGTCGATATGTCGGCATGTCGAAGGCTGGTAGCAATCTGCTCTGGTTGATCTGCCCATTTGCGCTCTTCTGGGTGGTGCTTCGGGACCCTGCCTTGGACTATGGCCATGTGATTTCGACCGACTTGCCTATGGGGTTGGCCTTTGGGCTTCTAGGAGCCGGAGCTCTTTGGTTGTTAACTCGAAGCGACATTGGCGAGGCGGGTCGGATAGCGGCGACCGTGCTGCTAGTAGTAGCGATCTTCAATTGGGTGGCAGCTTTCTTCGGCTGGTACCCGATGCTTCAAAAAGCTCGTATTAGTTTTCTGCTCCTAGCCTTTGCGGCTTTACTTGCTCCGAACTTCATTGGTGATATCGCGAAGAGACGTCAATTAGTTCTTGGCTGGCTAGGGGTTATGGCTCTTGTCCATTATTTGGCGACAATGATCAATACTCCGTCGACTGTTGACCTTCAGTCCGATGAATTTCTTGGTGGGTTAGGCCTGACCTTGTTCGTATCGGTAATTGTGGTCATCTTGTCTTTCCCCTTGGGAGTTCTCCTCGCTTTGGGGCGTACCTCTAAGTTTCCGATATTTCGGATGCTGTCAACTAGCTATATAGAAGTTATTCGTGGCGTTCCTCTGATTAGCGTCCTGATTTTCTTCTCAGTTATGGTTCCGCTCTTCTTGCCCGACGGGATGGAATTGGCAGAACTTGCGGCCGTGTTAACTGGTTACACGTTGTTTTCAGCGGCCTACTTAGCTGAGAATGTCAGAGGGGGTTTGCAGTCAATTACGAAAGGCCAATATGAGGCAGCCGATGCGATTGGCTTAACGGCTGCGCAACGGACCGGTTTCATTGTTTTGCCCCAGGCCCTGACGGTTTCGATTCCGCAGCTTGTCGGTCAAGTCATCTCCTCGTTCAAAGAGACGTCTCTCCTAGCAATCATTGGACTCTTTGATTTCCTAAGGGTTGCTAACTCTGTCATACCCGCCCAAAGTGAGTTCATGGGCGTAAAACGCGAAGGCATTCTTGTTGTCGCAATGATCTACTTCTTCTTTAATTTCGTTATCTCCAAATACAGCCAGCGCCTTGAGCGTCGAGTTGGGCTTGGTGAAAGATGATGAATAATCCATTTAACTTCCAGATCGGGAGCGAAAAATCATGAGCATAGATGACGCAACTACTGCTGCTAATGACCGGTTGGCGGATCGCGACGACATGATCGTTTGCGTAAACGTCGACAAATTTTACGGTGATTTTCAGGCCTTAAAGGGCGTAACGGCGACGATCAAAGAGGGTGAAGTGGCAGTGGTCTGCGGCCCTTCGGGTTCGGGAAAGAGCACCTGGATTCGTTGTATCAACCGGCTGGAAGTTCACCAAGGTGGTGACATTGTTGTAGATGGCATTGAGCTCACCAACGATCTTCGTAATATCGAAAAGATCCGTTCCGAAGTTGGAATGGTGTTCCAACAGTTCAACCTCTTTCCCCATCTGACTGTCTTAGACAACATCACTCTTGCACCGATATGGGTTCGTAAGAAACCTCGAGCTGAAGCTGAGAGTATGGCTCGGGCGCTTCTTGAGCGAGTGGGCATCCCTGAACAAGCTGAGAAGTTTCCGGGGCAGCTATCAGGAGGTCAACAGCAACGTGTGGCGATAGCGCGATCTCTCGCAATGGAACCTCGAGTAATGCTTTTCGATGAACCTACTTCTGCTCTCGATCCTGAGATGATCAAAGAAGTGTTGGACGTTATGAAGGAACTGGCCCGGTCCGGAATAACAATGATGGTTGTTACTCACGAAATGGGCTTTGCTCGTGAAGTCGCTGACAGGATCATGTTCATGGAGGGTGGCGAAATCGTAGAGGTGGGAACCCCTGAACATTTCTTTACCAATCCGACTGAAGACCGAACCAAGCTTTTCTTGAGCCAAATTCTTTAAGGCGCGTTTGCTGGCGCGGGCTCAGGGTAGTCGTGAGTCAGTCCGCTGGAGCGCCGTAGGGTGATTTAGCCTTCTTGTAGCATTCGGGATGGTAGTGCTCAACGCGGTCCCATTTGTTATTGACATAAACGTTGCAGATAATTTGGTCCGCTCGAATTCTGGCCCGAAACTTGATTAGTTCTTCGCATACGGCGCAGTAAGCAGAGTTGCCTGCGTCGACGGTTCTCGTGACCGCTCTACTGCGCCACTTTTTAGTTTTTGTTGCTGATTTGGCGGCCACGGCATTCTCCTGTTGAGCTGGTCACTATGAGTGCAAACGGCAACTTAGTCACTAAACGCGCGAAGAAGGTGGATATTCGCGCGATTCGCGCGAAATTTTCGCGCGTAAGGTGAATTAAATGTATTTAAACACGCAAACCGCGCGAATAGCTAAATGATGATTGGTACTTAGGACGAGTAATTTTCGCGCGGAACGCGCGATTATCGAGCTAAGGGCTTGTACTTGATGGGTTTAGGCCCTGCGTTGTCGCCGAATTCGCGCTGACAAAATTCCTCATACTCCGAAAAGTTTCCCTCGAACCAACGGACTTGGCTATCTCCCTCGAATGCCAATACATGAGTTGCCACACGATCTAGGAACCAACGATCGTGGCTGATGACGACGGCGCAGCCTGGGAAAGCCTCTAAACCGGCCTCCAGAGAACGCAATGTGTCGACGTCCAAATCGTTGGTTGGTTCGTCTAAAAGCAACACGTTGCCTCCGGTCTTTAAGACCTTGGCCAATTGGACCCTGTTTCTTTCACCCCCGGATAGGTCCCCGACCTTCTTTTGCTGATCGGGTCCCTTGAAGTTGAACGATGCGACGTAGCTGCGACCGTTGACCTCACGATTCCCAACCTGAACTATGTCCAACCCGTCGGTTATTTCTTCATAGACCGTGCTGTCATCGCTCAACTCGTCGCGAGATTGGTCGACATAAGCCAAATCGACAGTGGTTCCTATTGTGATTTCTCCTGAGTCCGGCGCCTCTTCACCGGTAATCATTCGAAACAAAGTGGTTTTGCCGGCCCCGTTAGCACCCACTACTCCAACGATTCCGGCCGGAGGCAGGATAAAGGAGAGATCTTCAATTAAAAGTCGATCTCCGAAACCTTTCATAACACTCTTCAACTCGATTACTTGATCGCCAAGTCTCCGGTTCATCGGAATGCTGAGCTCGAGTTTCTCGTCTCGTTGTTCGCCTGCCTCATGCTCAGCGAGCAGCTGGTCGTATGCAGACAGTCGAGCTTTGCTTTTGGCTTGTCGTGCTCTTGGAGAAAGACGTACCCATTCAAGTTCTTGGGCGAGGGTCCGCTGTCGAGCATTTGATTGGCGTTCCTCAGAAGCAAGCCGTGCTTGTTTTTGTTCGAGCCAGCCGCTGTAGTTCCCTTCGTATGGGTAAGCATGGCCATGATCGAGTTCAAGAATCCAACCGGCAACGTTGTCAAGGAAATAGCGATCGTGGGTTACCGAAACTACGGTGCCGTCATAGTCCTTAAGGAAACGCTCCAACCACGCCACTGATTCGGCGTCTAAGTGGTTAGTGGGCTCGTCCAAAAGCAAGAGGTCAGGGTGCGCTAATAAGAGTCGGCACAGAGCTACCCGTCGCCGTTCTCCTCCAGAAAGGATGGAAACCGAGCTATCTCCTGGAGGAACTCGCAGGGCTTCCATCGCTATTTCTACCTGGCGTTCCAGATCCCACGCGTTCGAAGACTGAATTTGATCTTCTAACTCTGCTTGCATCGCTCCGACCTGTTCTAGGTCCGCGTCAGGGTCTCCCCACATGGCCAAAACTTCGTTATAACGGTCGATAAGAGATTGGGTCTCGGCTACTCCATCCATAACGTTGTCGAAAACATTTTTTGTATCGTCAAGCTGGGGCTCTTGTTCAAGAAGGCCAACGGAATAGCCCGGGGAGAGTCGAGCTTCTCCAGTAAAACCGTCATCTAGGCCTGCCATTATTCGCAACACCGATGACTTGCCCGCGCCGTTGTGTCCGAGGACTCCGATTTTCGCGCCGGGGTAAAACGCAAGCGTCACGTCTTTCAAGATTTCGCGATCAGGCGGATAGAACCTCTCGAGATTGCGCATTGTAAAGATGAACTCAGATGCCATTTGTTTCTTCTTTTGTGCGTGGAGACCAGTGGATCATAAGCGTTTGTGAGTGCCAGCGTTATCGGGTTATCGCAAGGAAAACCCAACTACGTTCTCAAGGTCTTCAAGTGCCTGTTCGGGACTGACCACTTTGATAGCGGTCATTCCCAGCGCAGCCGCGGGCTTGCAGTTGATACCTAAATCATCCAAATAAGCGCAATCGGATGGATCTACTTTCAATTCGTTGCAAGCCATTTCGTAAATGCGAGGATCGGGTTTACGAACGCCCACCTTCGCAGATTCAACTACGACTTCGAACATTGTCATGATGTCGGCAATGATCGCTGCTTGATCGGCTGTTCTGGACATGCCCGAGCCGTGTCCGGATTTCATGTTATTGGTGATGCAGCCGATAGTTACCCTCTCTTTGAGAATCTCTAAAGCTCGGACCATCTGAGGTCTGACATCACCGCTAAGGCACCCCAAAACTCGTTCGCCAGAAAGTTCTAGTCCGAATGCTTGAGCTTCTTTTTCGAATAGGTCACAGAACTCTTTGAGAGTTACTTCGCTCCGCTCCATCTTTGCCCAAGCGTTGTTGTTTGGGTTAGTTGAATTAATTTTTCTGATGGAATCTGTTGGAACGCCCATCTCTGCCTCATATCGCGCGAAAGCTTCAAATGGGCTTGCGGTGATAACTCCGCCAAAATCAAATAAAACTGCGGAAACTAATGATTCGCTCTTCACGATCGTGGAGGCTAGCGGGAGCTAGATTCTTGATGTGCGAATCGCGACATGGAATGTGAATAGCCTCAACGCCCGAATGGAGCGAGTAGACGAATGGCTTGGTTACGCACGTCCTGATGTTCTTCTCATGCAGGAGACCAAAATGTCAGAAGACCAGTTCCCCCATGATCATTTCGCGGCACTTGGCTACGAGAGTGTGCATTCTGGTGAAGGACGCTGGAATGGGGTAGCTATTTTGTCGTCTGTCGGAATTGAAGAACCTTATAAGGGCTTTGCTGATGGTGGGGAAGATGATCCCGAAGCAAGGATTGTTTCTGCAATTTGCGGTGGCATCAAGGTTTCCTCGGTCTATGTACCCAACGGGCGCGAGGTCGACCATGACCACTACCGCTACAAACTGTCGTGGATGGCTCGCCTAAAAGGGCATCTGGAGGAAACTTGCGAACCCGATGATCTCCTGCTTGTAGGCGGCGATTACAACATCTGTCCCGACGACCGAGATGTTTGGGATCCAGAAAATCCGATTTCTCGGACTCATGTGACGAAAAAGGAAAGGGATTCGTTGGCTGCCTTGGAGCGGTGGGGCCTGGTCGACGTCTTTCGTGAGTTTTACGAAGATGACGGACTTTTCTCATGGTGGGATTATCGAGACGGGGCTTTTCACAAGAAGATGGGTCTGCGTATTGACTTGTTGATGGCGAGTCAATCACTGCTTAAGCGGGCTAACTTTTGCTTAGTCGACAGGACCGCTCGTAAAGGCAAGAAGCCCTCCGACCATGCGCCCGTATTCGTAGATGTGGATCACTAGCTGAGCCGTTTGGTTAGCCTTCGTCGACAGTTGAAGTGGGGCTATCGGCTATTACCTCAAGAATCTCAGGGCCGACACGATTGAGACGGTTCTCACCCAAACCGGTCACTAAAGCTAACTCCGACAGTGTGGTAGGACATTTCTCGGCGACTGCGGAGACCAGATAATCCGGGAGTAGGGCTGATGGTTCGATGCGACGCGCCCGAGATGTTTCTGCGATCCAATTTCTGAGACGACGGTTACGTAGGTCCGCATCAGCATTGAAATTTGTGGCTAATTCTTCCCGGGCCTTGGCCAAATAAGAAACGCTTACCTCCTTCGCGGAGGCTGAAGGCCGTTGATCAGATGTGACGATGAGATCTAGCCAGGGAGATGGTTCGCGGTCTTCGAGTGACTGTCCAATCTGTCTAGATTTTGCCCAAGTGAGATGGAGGTGTCGTTGCGCTCGAGAGATAGCGACATAAAGAAGTCGACGTTCCTCAGGGTCGTTTGGTCGAATCGGAACCAATCCGCGTTCAAGCCCTGCGATGACCACACTGGGCCACTCGAGGCCCTTAGCTGCGTGAAATGTGGCTAGGTCTACACCATCAACGTGGGAGTCCAAATCGCCGGGGCGTAACGTCTTTAGCCAATCTCGGAATCCGGAGCCAGAAGCGTTGAAATTTTCTTTGCCAAATTGGACAGCAAGCTCAGCGACTCGTTTCTGAACTCCTTGATCGAAGTCTTCAAACAAGTCTGCTGCGAGGGTAGGAAAGTCTGATTCGGCGGCGCAGAGCTGATCGACCAGATCTTTAACCTCTGGGAGTCGAAAAATTCCGCCTTGGCTTCTAAATCTAAAAGGCACCTGAAGCTCAGTAAATATTTCAGCTATCAGTTGCAATTGATCGTTAGTGCGGGCAAGAACAGCATGATTTGACCACTTTGTTTCTGGTGATCGGAGTTCTCGGAGGTATCGGGCGATCCCAATCGCTTCTTCAGTCTCATTCGCAAAACTTTTTTCCGTAGGAAATTCACCTTCGGAGGAAGAATTGCCATTCGAAGGCGACTTCTCATGGAGGACTGCGTTTGCGGCATCGATAATTCTCGGCTGACTTCGATGGTTGTCTGTCAGTGCAACGGTCTTGGCGGACGGAAAATAATCTAAGAATTCAGTCAGCAATGACGAATCAGCGCCGTTCCATCCGTAGATTGCCTGATCCGGATCGCCAACTACACAAAGATCTTGTCGGTCTCCGAGCCAAGTCTTCAGAAGATCAAATTGGACCCGGTTGAGATCTTGGAACTCGTCGATGAAGAAATGACGGAAAACCCAGTGTTGGGCGTCGCGAAATGCTTTGTCAGTTCTTAACAAGTTGGTGCATTCAAGCAGAATGTCATCGAAGTCGAGGAGCCTCCGCTTTCGCTTATATGCGACAAAAGAATCTTGCAGATCGGCTAGCTGGTGAGCCCACTCTTTACCAACTCGTCCAATACCCGGCCCGTTTCTATACTCGTCGGAAGTCAGATTTTGGGAATTCAGCCATTCAATTTCAGTGATAGCAGTATTGAGTTTTAGCTGAGGGAAGTCGCGAACGATCTCAGTGAGCACAGCACGTCTGCCGGCCAATACAGTCGGCGGGCGCTTGCCGCGATCAAGTCTGCACTGCCTAATTTGGGCTAAGGCGATTGCGTGAAAGGTCCCGACGGCCCCTAGATCCCTAATACCCATTCTGTTCAGTCGAGAGCGAAGTTCGTGAGCTGCGCGACGCGTAAACGTTAGAGCCATAACCCGTCGCGCATCAGCGCTCCCGTCGCTGATGCGACGGGCGATGAGGTGGGTAAGAACTCGAGTTTTGCCGGCCCCTGGCCCGGCGAGAATCCTCAATGGCGTCTCAGCGGACTCCACAGCATTCCTCTGTTCGTCGCTTAAATGCTCGAAGTGTGCGCGGGATAGGCCCGATGTCGATGTCGTTGAGTCGAAGTTTTCGGCGCCTTCTGGGTTGCCCACGCCTCCGACGCTACCGCCTAGGTAGGACTGTGGCTTTGTCGCGTCTACTCTCGCACTATGGCTGAGCAGATGACCGTCGTTAGTTTGGTTCCTAGTGTGACTGAAACCTTGATCGCGTGGGGTATCGAACCGGTTGCATGCACACGTTTCTGTGAACGTCCTGAAATTGAAAGCGTTGGGGGAACGAAAGACCCGGATGTTGAAGCGATCACGGCGTTAGCTCCTGACTTAGTGATAGTCGATCGTGAAGAAAACCGACTCGAGGACTACCAATACCTACTGGGACGCGATCTCACTGTGAAGGCTCTCCATGTGACTTCGCTATCAGACGTCAGTTCTCAGTTAGCTCAACTTGCTTCGATCTTCGATGTCGAATGGAACTACTCGCCAGGGCCGCCAAAAGCCAGTCGCAACCTGACCGCGTTTGTTCCCATCTGGAAACGCCCATGGATGACGATTGGGTCGCGAACGTATGGAGTTTCTCTGCTTGAACATTTAGGTGTCGAAGTGCTTTTCTCCAGATCTAACGAGTCGTATCACACCCTTGCCGACGAAGTTGTGTCGACTTTGAGCCCTGACATTGTCTTGGCTCCCAGTGAGCCGTACCCATTCGGAAAGAGGCACTTGAAGGACTTGGAGCTTATAGCCCCAACGTTTTTCATCGATGGGCAAGATCTCTTTTGGTGGGGGTCGCGTACCGCCGACGCGATACAGCGATTAGATGCACAGATAGAAACCATTACTCAGAAAGATTTTTGATGCCTTCGGAACGAACTGGAAGAGCGCACAATGAGAACACGGAACTGTTCTATATAGCGTCAGGCAATAGCGCGGANCCCCCGGTGATGTTCATCAATGGTCTGGGGAGCCAGCTAATAAATTTCTTACCTGGATGGGTAGAAAAATTCTGCTCCGCTGGTTTTTACGTCGTGCGTATGGATAATCGAGACGTCGGACTTTCGTCGAAGACAGATGGGGAACCGCCGACGATGGAAGCCTTGATTGAGAGTTGGTCTGGTGATCGGTCAGTAACCGGTATCGAAGCTCCATATGACCTATCTGATATGGCAATGGACTGCGTCGCAGTCATGAACGAATTGGGTTTGAAGCAAACCCACGTTTGGGGGATGTCCATGGGCGGCATGATTGCCCAGACTTTGGCCATTAATCACCCTGATCGGTTGACCTCGGTGACGAGTGTGATGTCTACGACTGGTGAACCCGGCGTGGGCCGGTCAACATCCCAATCTGCTGCGCAGCTCCTGACCGAAGGAGCGAACCGTGAAGAGGTTGTAAGCAACGCGGTGGCGGCCAGAAAGCTTCATGGTGGATCCCTATACGACGAAAGTTGGGCGCGTGCGCTTGAAGAAGCGGCGTATGACCGTTGCTATCACCCTGACGGGAAAATATGGCAACTGTTGGCGNTCATGGCATCAGGGTCTAGGGCCGAATTACTACCGAAGGTGACTGTTCCCGCCATGGTCGTCCACGGTAGACGCGACCCATTGGTGCAGTTGGACGGCGGTATTTCAACAGCGGGTCTAATACCGGGCGCAGANCTAGTCATCCATGATGAAATGGGTCATGACACCCCCGAGCCGTTGTGGGGGCGATACTTAGCTGATTTCCAACGATTGGTGGGTACGACACAATGACATCAGCCAATTNAATTACAGACGTAACGCAGCTTGATGCTTTATANGGAGATGCCTCGCCCCGNTCGCTTACGAAAGAAATCGACTCTCTNAACTCTCAATATCAGTCCTTTATCGAAGCCTCGCCTTTTATGGCGGTTGCAACTGTTGGCATGGAGGGCCTTGATTGTTCGCCTAGGGGCGAGCAGGGCAGCGTTGTGCGCGTCGTTGACCCAAACACAATTCGATTTGCTGACCGTAGAGGGAATAACCGACTCGATACNTTGCGGAACATCGTCGAAGATAACCGCATAGCGCTCCTTTTTCTGGTGCCCGGAATAGGTGAGACTATGCGGGTCAATGGTCGCGCCACTATTTCGACTTCCCCAGAGTTGATTGAAGCCTTTACCGTCGATGGAAAATCACCTAAGACGGTGGTCGAAGTGAAGGTGGAGCGGGTCTACTTCCAGTGCTCGAAAGCATTAGTCCGTTCAGGCATCTGGGATAGTCATATAGCGCAGAGCTTCGGCGATGTTCCATCAGCTGGCGAGATGTTGGCTGCAACATCTACTGATTCTTTCGACGCCCGTGAGTATGACCGAATGTTAGAAAAGCGCTACACGGACGAGCTTTGGTAAGACATTCAGGCAACAAGGGCAACTGTTAGCTAAGTACTAGATTGTCTGTGACGTATATAGGGAGATGGGTATGGGTCCGCTTCAAGGAATTCGAGTAATAGAACTTCAAGGCATCGGCCCGGGGCCGTTTTGCGGGATGATGCTAAGCGACATGGGCGCCGAGGTCATCAGAATCGATCGCGCCGGGAACGTTACGGGCGGGGACCCGGAGACTCCTCCCATTGATGTACTTGCTCGGGGGCGAGCTTCTATNGGTGTGGACTTGAAAAACCCAGAGGGAGTGGAGGTCGTTTTACGACTTGTCGAGACNGCTGACGCNCTCATTGAAGGTTTCCGTCCAGGAGTGATGGAACGCCTGGGCTTAGGCCCAGAAGAATGTCTTGCAAGAAACCCTCGACTTGTTTTCGGTCGTATGACGGGATGGGGGCAAGAAGGCCCATACTCAATGGCGGCAGGGCACGACATCAACTACATCGCTTTAGCCGGTGCCCTCGAGCCGATTGGACGCAATGGGGAAGCGCCCCTCCCGCCGCTCAACCTGGTTGGTGACTTTGGTGGTGGCGGGATGTTGCTCGCCTTCGGTGTCGCGTGCGGGATAGTGGAAGCACAACGATCGGGACAGGGNCAAATAGTCGACGCGGCAATGGTTGATGGAGCGGCCACTTTGATGGCCATGTTCCACTCGATGAGAGCTATGGGCGTTTGGAACGACGAACGCGGAACCAATTTGCTCGATACGGGAAGCCACTTCTACGACGTATATGAATGTTCGGATGGAAAGTTCATATCGATTGGATCTATCGAACCCCAGTTCTATTCGGAGCTNCTGCGCCTAACTGNTTTAGAGCAGGACGAAGCGTTCGCGGGTCAGATGACTAGAAGCTCTTGGCCGGAATTAAAGGACCGCATCAGTGATGTGTTCAGGACTAAATCAAGAGACGAGTGGTGTGAGATCATGGATGCCACCGATGTGTGTTTCGCTCCGGTTCTTTCGTTGGCAGAAGCACCTGAACACCCGCACAATCAACATCGCGAGGTGTTCACAGAAGTCGCAGGAGTCATGCAACCGAACCCGTCCCCACGCTTTAGTCGAACTAAAGAAGGGATACAGGGCCCACCATCCCACGCCGGACAAGACACGGATGCGGTTCTTCGATCGGCGGGCTATGACGCTGATGACATCGTGAAGCTACGCGACGTGGGGGCAGTGGCCTGACAGCGGAAAGCAACCCGGAGTTTGGGGCGGCACCTGCTGGGTTACCCCGCAACCTTGTTCCCCTCTATGCGGAGGCGCAAGGAGTTATGGAAGTTTCGCCTGCGTCGGCGTGTGCTCTTCTCAGAATAGTTATTCGTTCAGTTATTCAAGAACGGGGTCTTCGCGGTCGCCACATAGTTCGTGACGTTGCAACGCTCGTTGATCAAGGTGCGCCTGTAGGTCTTCTTAGAGCTCTTGACGTGGTCTCAATGAGTGAAGAATCATCAAAGAACCCAGCAGAGTTACAACTTATCGATGGTCACAGTGACGCCCAGAACTTGACCATGTTTTTGCATCTACTCGCAGATCAAACGAGTTGAAACGCTGATGCTTGGGACGTTGCACCTGTTCGCTTGCTGGGTGCTGGTCATCGGAAACGGCTTAGCCGGAATATGGGCGTTGACTGCCAACCGACTCGCGTGGCTAAAAACAGCNTGGCTATGGTGGTTCACAGGGTTTGTCCAACTNTGGGTTTTNGTCCAATTGACAATCGCCGCACTCCATCTGAATGCAANTGATGGGGCCCCGGAGTCGTTTCACGTCTTTTATGGAGTTCTTTCAGCAGTCACAGTAGCCATTTTGTACAGCTACAAGAGTCAGTTNAATCGACACCAAAATGCGTTATATGGATGGGGAGGACTCTTCATAATGGGACTCGGCATACGGGCCCTTATTCTGCTCTAACAGGACACGCATTGTCCTATTCAGTTCAGCCAGCTAACCGCTCAGACAGTCTGGATAGCTGAGCTCGCATCTGGTTAGGGAGTCGTTCACCGATCGATTCGTAATGTTCTTCGATCAGCGTCAATTCGCTTTTCCATTCATCTTCATTTACAGCCAATAGGGTTTGGAGCTCCTCCGGCTTGAGATCAAGTCCCGAGACATCCAAGTCTTCAGGTTTCGGTACCATTCCGATGGCGGTTTCAACAGCTTCGGTTGTTCCGCCAATGCGTTCCAGGACCCATTTTAAAACCCTCGCATTTTCGCCGAATCCTGGCCAGATGAAATTCCCGTCGTCATTTTTGCGGAACCAGTTTACGTAGAAGAGCTTCGGCAAATTTGCGCCGGGGTGATCTCCGATATCGAGCCAATGTTGGAAATAATCACCGAAGTTGTAGCCGCAAAATGGAAGCATCGCGAATGGATCGCGGCGAACTTGTCCGACGGTTCCNGCAGCTGCAGCGGTCTTTTCAGATGACATCACTGACCCCAAAAAGACGCCGTGTTCCCAGCTAAGCGCCTCCGCCACCAGNGGGACGGTGGTTGCTCNCCGGCCGCCGAAAAGAATGGCTGATATGGGGACTCCGGCCGGGTCTTCCCACGAAGGCGCGATCGACGGGCATTGGGAAGCAGGTACGGTGAATCGGGCGTTGGGGTGGGCAGCAGGGCTCTCAGATTCAGGAGTCCAGGTCTGGCCTTTCCAGTCAACCAAACGAGCTGGCGCCTCGTCGCTAAGCCCTTCCCACCAAACATCCCCGTCGTCGGTTTCGGCGACATTAGTAAAGACACAATTTCCTGAGAGAGTAGCTAGAGCGTTCGGGTTGGTCTCTTGGCCCGTGCCAGGGGCAACTCCGAAAAATCCTGCCTCAGGATTTATTGCATAAAGCTGACCATCTTCACCAAATTTCATCCATGCGATGTCGTCCCCAATAGTTTCNACCTTCCATCCCGGAAGCGATGGGATCATCATCGCCATATTTGTTTTGCCACAAGCTGATGGGAAAGCTGCTGCGACGTATTTGGTTTCACCCCCGGGAGGAGTCACNCCAACTATGAGCATGTGTTCCGCCAACCAACCTTCGTCGCGGGCCATTGTGGAAGCGATCCGAAGAGCGAAGCATTTCTTGCCGAGAAGGGCATTGCCCCCGTATCCCGAACCGTAGGACCAGATTTCTCGAGTTGCTGGGAAGTGCACGATGTACTTGTTGTCCGCATCGCAAGGCCAAGGAACATCGTCTTGGCCATTCANGAGTGGTGCACCCAGTGAGTGGATACATGGAACCCAGGCCTGATCCCCAAGTGCGTCTAAAGCGCCTTGCCCCATACGCGTCATTATTCGCATCGATGCAGCAACGTACGGTGAGTCGGTGAGTTGAACGCCGATATGGGCGATCGGCGATCCTAGAGGCCCCATGGAAAAGGGGACGACGAACATTGTGCGACCCTGCATGGCGCCTTTGAACAACGAGAGCATTTCTTCTCGCATAGATCCCGGGTCACGCCAATTGTTGTTGGCGCCAGCATCAGCGGGATCTTCTGTGCAGATAAAGGTTCTATCTTCGACTCGCGCGACGTCNCCNGGGTCAGATCTGGCCAAGAAGCTATTTGGTCGTTTTGCGTCATTTAAGGGCAGGAGAGTCCCTTGTTCCACCATCGAGTTGGTAAAGCGGTCGTACTCCTCCTCGGTTCCGTCGCACCAATAGATTGATTCAGGGGCGAGCACTTCGGCCCAGCCTTCAACCCAATCGTGAAGTTTTTGGTTGGTGGTCGTTCCAGGCATTCAGACCTCCGCCGGCTCTCAGACGTTAACTGGGGCAAATCCCCAGCATCTGGTCACGCGTCGCCCCCCACGGCTGTGATCCAATCAGGTGTACCAAGGTCCACTTCGCTACCCAACCGAAGTTGGGTAGCTAATCCTTGTTCGTCGAGGTCGAAAATGACCCTCTGCCCCTGTCTAACCATCCGAAAAACAGAACCTTCNAGGGCATCGAGGGCGAGGTCGTATTCAGAGCGGTCAACGTCATCAACGACGACGCCCGTTCTTGATTGTGGGTCATATGACTTTATGACACCCTGCACGGCTGGCCTCCGATGGCACTGCTGAAGTCGAAAATTCGGAAAATAACGCTTGCTTCTATGGCGACCCTAGGACGCGAAGAGAAGCGGGCACAACTTAGCAAGTGAGGAAAGCCATGGGGGGGAGGTTTAGCTTTCGGGGTAGTCACCTATTGATGGTGCCGCTCACCGGTAGCATCGGCGTTTGTGGAAACCANCTCCTCGTTGACTACGAAAAACGTCGTTGAAACCCTCTCTGCGTTTCACGCTGCGCTGGGGGATCATAAAGAGTCGATCAATCGACTCAACGTTTACCCAGTTCCCGATGGTGATACGGGCACCAATATGTTTTTNACCGTGGCATCGGTATTGGAGGAATTAAACGGCGTTGACGCAAACGACAGATCAGCCGTGTGTACTGCCATCTCACATGGATCATTGATGGGCGCCCGCGGGAATTCGGGAGTCATTTTGTCGCAGGTACTCAGGGGGATCAGTAACCGCTTCGCACAGGCAGATGAAATTGATGCGAAAGTACTGGCGGTAGCCCTTAGTGAAGCCAGCATCGCGGCAGATGGTTCAGTTATGAAACCGGTAGAGGGCACGATCCTTACCGTTGTGCGCGAAGTTGCCAAAGCAGCACAAGACGCAGCAAGTGACGGATCGATACTACGAACTGTCGAACTTGCGCTTGAAGAAGGGGAAGCTGCGTTAGAGCGCACCCCGGAGCAGCTAGAGGTTCTACGCGAAGCNGGCGTAGTAGATGCTGGAGGAGCGGGATTTCTTTTGCTGCTGCATGCGTTTCTTTCGATTATTGATGGCCGCGACCTGCCGGAGGCAATGGAAGAGGGACCATTCGCTGCTGTAGTGGAANCGCCCGTCGTCGACGAACTATCCGAGCTCCGCTACGAAGTGATGTACCTGCTGCATGCACCCGACCAAGCAATCGAAGAATTTAAAAAGATTTGGGCGGGTCTCGGAGACTCCATCGTTGTGGTCGGCGGTGACGGGCTATGGAACTGTCATATACACACCAATGACATTGGCCCGACGATCGAGGCAGGAATCGAGGTCGGGCGGCCGGAACGGATAAGGGTCACCGATTTAAGCGAAGAGGTGATGGAGGAGAGATGGGTTCGTGAGGCAGCAGAAGTTGGAAAGATCGACGAGAGAGTTGTAGCTGATGAAGTGCCATGTGCCGTAGTNGCAGTNTCACCAGCCAGCGGTATAAGTCGAATCTTCCACAGCCTTGGAGTACAAGAGCTAGTTCTAGGTGGCCAAAGCATGAATCCTTCCACCTCTGAACTGCTAGNTGCTGTTGAACGAGCGCCTGGNGAAGAAGTCCTCATACTGCCGAACAATTCCAACATNGTGGCGGTAGCCCAAGCTGTCGACGCGGAGACAGAAAAGACGGTGGTAGTAGTCCCAACTACGTCGATCCCAGAAGGTCTAGCGTCGTTACTTGGATACGATCCGCAGACNACGGCGGCTCAGAATTCCATAGCGATGTCTGAGATCGTTGANGGAGTAAAGGTTGGTGAGGTGACCCAGGCCGTTCGCCCAACTAACACCGCTGTTGGTGAGGTAACAACTGGCGATTGGATAGGCCTGGATCGTGACGGCATATGTTCGATAGGTGGCACCCTGACGCAAGCTGCTACAGCTCTTCTAGAGCAGCTTGTTGGCGGTGAAGACGANATCCTTTCCGTGATTGTCGGCGACGAAGCAACTGACGCTGACATCCGCGCGGTAACNGAGTGGGTGGCAGAGAATCGACCCGAAGTAGAGACAGAAGTCCATAAGGGCGGGCAGAGCCACTACCCGTTCTTTTTTGGAGTGGAGTGACAGATCCGATCTCTCTGCGGGAACTCGACGCCATAGGCGTTGACCGACTCCAAGGGGTAGGCGAACAGAGACGAACTTCCCTAGAAGAAGCACAGATACATTCGGTATTTGAACTACTGACTCACTACCCAAGGCGATATATAGATNGAAGTCATGAAGCCAAACTTGCTGACGTTCACCCAGGCCAAGAGGTAATGGTTGTCGGTGATATCGAAAGTGTTACGTCNCGAAGGACACGAAATCGGAAGTCCATAGTTGAAGCATCATTATCCGATGACACAGGCACTATGGAGCTGGTCTTCTTCAATCAGGCATGGCGAGCCAAGCAACTCAGCCAAGGTCTAACGGTTGCGTTGTTCGGAAAGGCCGATCGCTATCGAGGTCGTCTTCAAATGACTAACCCCCTTGTGGACCTNGTCGGGGATCGAACTGGACGGATCGTGGCAATTTATCCACAGTCCAGCAAGGCTGGACTTACCACTTGGGACATAGGGCGCTGGTGTACCGAAGCTTTACGGCGTTGCCAGACTCGACAGATCGCCGATCCGATTCCTGAAGACTTCCTCGACAAGATGGGTCTCGTGGATCGCATGAGCGCATTGGAGGCTATTCATCAACCCAACTCGATGTCAGAGGTAGTTGGGGCTCGAGACAGGCTGGTGCTCGATGAATTATTGAGGGTTCAGCTCGTCCTTCGTATGCGAAAGATGGAGCGTCTGCACCACGCCTTGGGGGTTAAGCACTTAAATGAAGGCGACCTTCCCAACCAGTTCATCAGAGGTTTACCTTTCGACCTCACTGCCGCACAGCAGAGGACCATCGCAGAGGTCAGCGCCGACCTTGAATCGGATCAACCGATGCACCGACTTCTCCAAGGCGATGTTGGAGCCGGAAAAACACTGGTCGCAATGTATGCAATGTTGGTGGCTGTTGCTGACGGTCATCAGGGTGCTCTCATGGCTCCGACTGAAGTCTTAGCTGAGCAGCACCATCTCAATTTGTTTGAATTAGCGAAACATCTAGAAGTCTCGGATGAATCGACCCTGACCGGAAAGAGGCCTCTTTCGATCCAACTGTTGACCAATGGAGTTACCGGAACAGATCGAAGTCAGATTCTAAAAGGAATGCAGGAGGGCTCAGTTGACCTTGTCATAGGAACGCACGCTCTTATCCAAGACGGAGTCAACTTCGACTCTCTCAGCGTGGTGGTTGTCGATGAGCAACACAGGTTTGGCGTCGAACAAAGATCGGTCCTCAGAGAAAGAGGACGACAAGATGAGCGATTACCCCACCTGTTGGTGATGACTGCCACCCCGATACCTCGAACAGCGGCTATGACCGTTTATGGTGACCTTGATGTCTCAACATTGAATGAGCTTCCACCGGGTCGATCGCCAATAGCGACGCGCTGGGTATCGGAAGATCTTGTTCCAGTCTGGGATCATGTTCGTTCTGAAGCTGATCAGGGACGGCAGACGTACGTGGTGTGTCCATTGATCGAAGAAAGTGACAAGTTGGACGCGAGTTCCGCAGAGAAAACGCGACAAGACCTAGCCGAAGGCGAGCTCTCAGAATTGAGAGTGGGCATCCTTCATGGCCGCTTAAGTGCCGCGGAAAAACAACAGACGATGGACTCCTTTCGAGAAGGAGACCTAGACGTTCTAGTCGCAACAACTGTTATTGAAGTCGGCGTTGACGTTTCCAATGCCACGACAATGGTTATTTTGTCCGCAGACCGATTTGGCATAGCGCAGCTTCACCAACTTCGCGGAAGGGTAGGTAGAGGCAGTCATGAGTCGGTTTGTTTCTTAGTCACTACCGAAGAAGTATCAGTTGATGCCGGTGCGCGGCTTAGAGCCCTAGAGGAGTCGACTGATGGTTTTGCTTTGGCTGAACGGGACCTAGAACTTCGAGGAGAGGGAACTATTTTTGAACAGCGACAGTCAGGTCGAAATGACCTTAAGCTGGCTTCGTTAGCTAGAGATCGGATCTGGGTTGAACGCGCTCGCGATTTGGCCGCTGAACTTGTCGACGAACAAGGCTCTATAGATCAAAATGTCTTCCTCGAAGATGAGGTTCGCTGGTTCATAGAGCGACGTGATGACGAAGCGGAGAACCTTTCAAGGGGGTAATGGAACCTGACCTAGTCGGGCTCAATAACAATGTCCCACCGGTCGAGACAGTCTCTGCAGCGATAAGCCACCACGTCGCCTGGTTGAAAGCCTTCGTCAGGTTCCTCGTAACTAATCAAACCGCATAATCCTCCGCAGTCGACGCAGATAATCGATTCAGGGACTTCCATGTCCATAGTGTGCCGTTAGTGTCGTCGTATGCGCATTGTTGGAGGAGAATTGAGTGGTCGCCGAATCGCTGCCCCCAGGGACGAAACAGTAAGGCCCACCTCAGATCGCGCGCGCGAAGCGATTTTCAACATGCTCTACAGCCTCGGGTTACCGAGAGGCTGTCGAGTCGTTGACCTCTATGCAGGTTCAGGTGCTCTTGGTATCGAAGCCTTATCGCGCGGAGCTGAAGAAGCCTATTTCGTTGATAAGAGCGCTGAGGCCTGCCGAACCATCAAGGACAACTTGGATGGACTGGCCATACATGGCAGGGTGATCCAGGGAGATGCGCTCCAAAAGCTCGAGTCGCTCGACGCCGATTTAGTGTTAGCGGATCCACCTTATGGATTTGACGATTGGAATCGGTTGTTGGCTGCAGCGGGTAAAGCCTTCGTGGTGGCCGAAAGCGAAAGCGCTCTAGAAGCATTAGAGGGCTGGGAGGTCTTGCGTTCGCGAAAATATGGGCGAGCAACGGTCACTATTTTGCGACCCACCAAAAGAGATAACGGTTGATTTCATGAATTTGAAGGTTTGACAGTGGAGGATTTCGCTCAGGGTCGGTACCGTTTTGTATAGCTCGAACCGTTAGGCGAGGAGACGCTCGTGGTTAAGGTTCTTTATCCAGGTTCGTTTGACCCTGTTCATAACGGTCACATGGAGATTTGCGCTACTGCAAGTCGCATGTTTGACCACGTTGTGGTGGCTGCGATGAGAAATCCGCAAAAGTCTTCACCTCTATTCAGTGACGAAGAGCGAATCGAAATGCTTACGGAAGCATGCGCGCAGTTATCCAACGTCGAGGTAGTCCAGTTCGGAGAGCTTGTTGTCGACTTAGCTCAGCGCTTAGAGGTCGATTTCATAGTCAAAGGTCTTAGGAGTCCGGCCGATTTTGAGTCGGAGCTACAGATGGCTCAGACAAACAAATCTGTCAGTGGTGTTGAAACACTGTTTTTGCCCTCGAGCAGCGAAAACTCATTTATCGCATCTAAGTACATTCGCGATATAACCCAATTCGGCACTGACTGTTCGCATCTTGTACCCGAGTCAATCGCTGAGCGCCTCCGAGAGAAGATGCCCAAGTGACAGAGACCGCACCCTTGAGCGGTCCTGGCGTCGAAGCCCTAGTGCGCCGGGTAATTGACGTGATTAACGCAGCACGCCCGATGCCCCTTTCTACGTCGGTAATGGTCAGCAGAGATGAAATTATTGACTTACTGGAGGCCGCTCTAGCGGAACTTCCCGAAGAAGTTAGAGAAGCTAGATGGCTCTTAAAGGAGCGCGAAGATCTTTTGTCCAAAGCGAGGGTCGACGCCGGGCTCGTTATCGAAGAAGCTCGGACCCGCGTAGCGCAGATGGTACAGCGAACCGAAGTGGTGAGATCAGCCGAACTAAAGGCTCGTCAAACGGTTGAACAGGCGGAGGCTCAAGCTCGTAGACGGCAACATGAAGTTGACGACTACCTCGATGAAAAGCTTGAGAAGTTCGCGATAGCTCTTGAAAAAATTCAGAGCGCCGTGATCAATGCGAGGTCGCTGCTCCAACCACAAATGCCTGAACCAGAGCCTGATGTTGAGCTAGATCCTGGTACCACCTCAGCATCTGAAGTGTTTGACCAGGACGAGAATTGAACAATGAGAGTTCTTTGTCTGCGCTAAAGGTCCCTTTAGAGAGACTTCAACGTCTAGAACCGATCCGAACCTGGCAAGTTGAGGTAAGGGCAGCACAACTGCAAGACCTGGAGGCTCCTCTTCATATTGGTGACGTTCTGGTTCCCTCCGACCACCTCGTCGTCATAGACCTCGTGTTGGACAAAGTGAGCGAGGGCGTCGCCGTTAGCGGCAAGATCGCAGTTAACTGGGCTGCCGACTGCGCTCGCTGTTTACGTCAAATAGATGGAGAAGCTACAGCAGAAGTCGAAGAGTTATTTGAGCAGGACCCGCGAGAAGGCGAGTCATATCTGTTGGGGGATGAGTTCCTTGACCTGGCAGCTATGGTCCGAGAAGCAATCCTTCTGGAACTCCCTGTCGGTGTGGTGCGATGCGTGGATAGTCAAGAGTGTTCCGATGCAGCCCCGAGTTACGGCGCCGGAAAAAATGANCCATCAGGAGAGACGCCAGAATCTGAGATGCGAGACCCTCGTTGGGCGGCATTAGATGAACTCGTGTTCGACGAAGAGTGAGGATTCAACAAAGTCTCGNAGTCCGACATTCGANCAGATGCTTCAGTAGTAGGTCGAACTCCATTCGGGTAGCCTCTTACTTTGCGCTGGTAGTTTCTGGCGCTCAAGACACCGATCCGGGTTGCCTTGACTAAACGTGGTCATTGGAACTAAATCGGGCCCCTATTCGCTAGCCCGGCAAGTTTTGCCGTGCCAATTTGTTGAGGTCGACGATGGCCGTTCCAAAGAAAAAGACTTCCAAGTCAAAAACACGAAGTCGTCGAGCAGCAGCATGGAAACTTCGCCCTTCGTCTCGTAGCACCTGTCCGCGCTGCGGCGAAGCGAAATTGCCTCACAGGGTTTGTGGTAACTGCGGTTGGTACGCAGGTCGCCAAGCGGTCGAAGTCGGCTAACGAGTCATATCGAACATGAAGCCGGTTGTTGTCGACGCCATGGGTGGCGATAACGCCCCCTCAATTGTGATCGAAGGTGTCCGCGAGGCTATAGATGCGGGTATTCCCGTTGAGTTGGTTGGGGATCCGCAGATAGCAGATGACTGTGGTGACATTGTTTTGCATGCCGCTTCCGAGGTTATTGGGATGGCAGAAGAGCCGGGACGTGCTGTCCGCAATAAGAAAGACTCATCGATAGTGCGTGCCGCAGAATTAGTTCGAGATGGACATGCCTCGGCGATGGTGAGCGCTGGAAACACCGGCGCCGTCGCAGCGGCTGCCCTGCTAAGAATGAAGCGGATCAAGGGAGTTAGTCGTCCTGCAATAGCAACCACTCTTCCAGTGCCCGATCGGCCTCCCAAGATTCTGCTTGACTCAGGCGCAATGGCCGATTGTCAGCCTGACTGGCTGCAACAATTCGCTCGGATGGGTTCAGCATTTAGCCAAGTTCGCTACGAACTGCAGACACCCCGTGTGGGATTAGTGTCTATCGGCGAAGAGCCCGAAAAAGGCAACCAACTGGTGAAGGACACTCATCGACTTCTGGCAGAGGACAAGACGATCAACTTCATTGGAAATGTCGAAGGACGTGACGTACTTAGTGGTGACGTAGACGTCCTGGTGGCGGACGGATTTACCGGGAATGTGATCTTGAAAACGTTAGAAGGTACGGTCCAATTTCTCGTTGGAGAGATCATCGCTGCGTTAACCAGCGAAGCAGCAGCCTCTGTTGGAGCCGAGGCGCTAGGTCATCTGGCGCCGATAGCCGCAGAACTCAATCCAGATGCTGTCGGTGGAGCAATGCTGCTGGGGGTCAACGGAGTGGCCATTATTAGCCATGGTTCAGCAGGGCCGACAGCGATTCTAAATGCGTGTCGAGTGGCCAAAGATATGGTTGAACGAGAGCTCGTCGCCGAATTGACCTCAGCGGTAGCCGACTAGACCCAAACGCCCAACACATCCCAAAACTACCTTGAGTGGTATTGTGGATTCAATTGCCACTCAAAGTGCTATTTGGGTCCTTCTGCTATGGTGAGGACAACGGATACCGTCCATAGGAGTTGCATTGCCCGCCGAAACACACGTCGAACAAAGCCAACCGGACCGAGAGTCAGTATTTGACATCATTCGCGATCAACTATCGGACATCCTTGAAATTGATCCCAGCCGGATCACAGAGTCCTCGTCATTTGTCGAGGACCTTGAGGCAGACTCCCTTGCTCTAATCGAACTTGTAGAAGGTCTTGAAGAAGAACTCTCTGAACGTACGGTGGGATTTCGTATAGAAGATGAAGATCTAGAAGACCTAAAAACTGTTCGCGACGCTATCGACTATGTGATGGCCCGAATTGGCTAGGACCTTAGAGGTCGAAGATCGGCTGCGACTATTTGCCGATCGCGTCGGCCATTGCTTTGAGGACCCCACCCTTTTGCAACTTGCCATGTCTCACAGAAGTTGGTGTGCCGAGCGAGGCGACTCCCCTTCGAACGAGCGGCTGGAACTCTTGGGCGACGCCGTACTTGGCTACTGCGTCACGACACACCTATACCGTGCTCATCCCGAATGGACTGAGGGCGACCTCGCGCAAGCCAGATCGTCGATAGTGAATTCTTCGTCCTTGGCAGAGGTAGCGCAGCGCTACGACCTCGGCAGCGCCTTGCTGTTAGGAGTCGGCGAAGAGCGATCCGGGGGCAGAGAGAAGGAATCACTTCTGTGTGACGCCTTCGAGGCGCTCTTGGGGGCTATCTATCTTGACGGAGGTATGACGTCAGCAGAAGCTTTTGTGCTTGAAGCCCTGCAGCAACGAATGACGCAAGTAGCGAACGATCCTGAGGTAGATGGCGCCAAAAACAGATTGCAAGAATTCGTCTTGCGCACCCACGGCGACTATCCGAGCTATGTCGTAACTGACAGCGGTCCCGATCACAACAAATCTTTTTATGCAGAGGTCTGGTTCGGAGACAGTCTTCAAGGAAACGGCCGAGGAACTTCGAAGAAACAAGCTGAGCAAGCGGCTGCGACGCAGGCCTGGCAAACCCTAAAAGCAACGGCCGAACCTGATCGATCCACCACGTAAGGAACAACTGAACATGCTGGAACTCCCTGAACTTGAAACCGCCCGACGTGATCTCGACCGAGAAATCGGTGGCCTGAAGATAAAAGAGGTAGACGTACTCGGGCCTAAGCGGCTAATTCCCGGTCAGGCAAATAAAAATGGCCTGACTAAATCACTCTCTGGACGCAAGATCTCGAGCGTTAAGCGAATTGGGATGCTGATCTGCCTCGAAGTAGGCAACGGTGAGTCCTTAGTGATCAACCTTGGTAGCGGTGGAACGTTGCGCAGAGCCGTCAACAAGGATCAGAAAGAAGCCGACACTCAATTGATCGTTAGTTTCACTCAAAAGGGGCAGTTACGGCTGCTTGACAGTGAGAAATCAGCGACTGTTACTTTGGTTCAAAATGAAGAAATTGCTCAAGTCTTCCCCGAAGTGGCAGAGCTTGGCTTTGACCCGGTTGACGAACCCATCTCGTGGACGGACTTTGGCCGGCGTCTGCTCGAATGCGATGCGAAGCTGCGACCCCTGCTCATGGACCAAACATTCGTAGTCGGTTTAGGCCCTATCTACAGCGACGAGATCCTCCATGCAGCACTCCTTCGACACGACAGAGTTGCAAATCAACTGATTACACAAGAGATACGTAGGTTGTATAGGTCAATCGTCGAGACGATCCATAACGCAGTGAAGCACCGTGGTGTAGCTCTCGACCAAATTTCAGACGTTTTCGGAGAGCCAGGCGGATACGACGAATACCTAGAGGTATACGGACGAGGCGGCGAACGCAGTCGAAATGGTCGCGGTGATGTGCTGACTGCGAGAGTGGGAGGAACCACCCACTACTACTGCGACTATCAGGTCTAGTCACTAAATCTCTTTGGCATTCAAAATACCTAGCCGAGGGTCAACCAATAAGCCGCGATGACAGGGCATGATGTCGGAGTACCACTCTTTTCAGTGGCGCTTTCGTTTTCCGGGTAGGTCAAACTCAGTGTTTCTCAAATCACTTACGATGAAGGGCTTTAAGTCTTTCGCAGACCCAACTCTGCTCGAGTTTGAGCCTGGTGTGACGGTGGTCGTAGGGCCAAACGGCAGTGGTAAATCGAATGTCGTAGACGCCATAGCATGGGTTTTGGGCGCCCAAGGACCAACGACTGTCCGATCAGGAAAAATGGAAGACGTAGTATTTGCGGGCACCCCGGACCGGCCAGCTCTTGGACGTGCTGAAGTGAGTTTGGTAATCGATAACTCTTCTGGTTCCCTGCCAATCGAATTTACTGAGGTCACCGTTACGCGAACTTTGTACCGGACGGGAGACTCTGAGTATTCGTTGAATGGTGTCCCATGTCGCCTTCTTGATATTCAAGAACTGCTTAGCGACGCAGGTGTAGGGCGACAACAGCACGTCATTGTCGCGCAGGGCCAAATCGACCAGGTGCTTAATTCGAGGTCCGAGGACCGCCGAGCGATTGTTGAAGAAGCAGCGGGGATACTCAAATTTCGTCGCCGTAAAGAGCGCGCAGAGCGCCGCCTTCTCGCTACCGAAGCCAACCTAACGAGGCTTCAAGATCTTCAACGAGAAGTACGCCGACAACTACGCCCACTGGAAAAGCAAGCTGATGCAGCGAAACGTCACGGCGCCGTTGCTGATGAGTTGCGGTCGATTCGCCTGTTCCTCACCGGGCAAGAAATTCGTAGCCTTGAAGCGGCTCAAGCCGCAGCAAAAGATGCAACTGCTGAGGCAGCTAATGAACAGGTACGACTGCGAGGAGAGATAGGTCGGCTCGACATCGAAATTAGTACCTCGGAAAGCCAACTAGCGGTCGCGGGTGATCCCAGCACGGACCTACTTCCGAGAGTGGAATCTTTACGTGAACGTTGTCGAGGCTTGATTGCGCTTATCGAGGAACGCTCAAAAACGACGGAGCGTGATCGCGGAGCACTGTTGGCATCTGACGTAGCGTTAACGCTTCAAGCAGAACTATCGCGACTCGTGGAAGAACTCGATGGACTCTCTGAACGCGGCGCAGATATTGAGCAACAGCTAGAAGAGATAATTCGAACCGAGAATCAACTGCAAATAGAAATTGAATCACTTGAGGTTGATGGACCGCTAATTGGTTTGGAGGCCGCCCGAAAGGCTGCGGAAGTCAGAGGCGAACTTGGTCCACTTAAGCGAGGATTGGAGCAGGGCAGTGGGGAACACGAACGGCTAACGCGCAGAGTTAGCGAACTCACAAAGCAAATCGATGAAGCAGACGAGCGTCTCGACCTTCTTCAGGTTGCGCTCGCATCTGCGTCTGATGCCGAACCAGCGTTGGTAGAGGACTTAGACAGAGCGCAGAAGGAAACCGAACTCGCAGAACAAAGGGTCACCTCACTAGTTGAAGAACAGCAACTAGCAACCAAAGATGAGCAAGCCTGGAGAGCTCGCGTCGAAGCCCTTGAGATTGCAGCTGAGACAGCACTCGCCAATTCAGGCTTACAGCAAGTGAGTGAAATCGATGGAGTCTTGGGAGTGCTAGGCGAACTCATTGAGATCGAGCCGGGCTGGGAACTAGCCGTCGAAGCAGCAATTGGAGGGATTCTAGCTTCAGTCGTTGTCGAAGACGTTGTAGCCGCCCGGGCAGCATTAGAACGGCTAGGTAGGTCTGAAGCGCCGGGTTCGATACTCGCGGCCCATAGTCCGTATAACGATGCAGAGAAGTTCGAAGTCCCTAATGCCCTACGCAGGCGAGTCAGCGGATCCAACCCCCATGTGGACGCGCTCCTTAACTCACTATTGTCAACCTCCATTTGCGTAGATGGGGGCTGGGCGCAAGCGATCGACGCAGCTTTAGAGCAACCGGAACTTACGGTTGTGACAACGGACGGAGACTGCTTCGGACCAAATGGCTGGAGTGTCTCGCCTAGGGAAAGGACATCGGCGGCGCTAGCGCTAGATGAAGCTCGCGACAACCTTCAAATCGCAGCCGCTCGCAGAGAGGCTGCAGATTCTGAGCGGAAGATCGCAGAGGCAGACTCAGTAGATGTCCGTCGGAGACATAGAGAAGCGCAGCAACGATTGGACGTCAATGATGATCAGCTAACAAGGTCAGCCGATGGAATCGAGAAGGTGCAACGTCAACGTCGCGACTTAATTTCCGAAAGCGAAATTTTCACGACGAGAATTGACGAACTGAATAAAGCATTGGAGCGGGACAAACCGAGAGTTGCTGACCTCGAAGGACGACTTCTAGAACTCGAAGCGGCGGAAAGACTCGAGCGATCTGCCGCTACAGAAGCTCATAGTCAACGACAGGATCTAGAGCAACGAATTAGGACGACGGCACAGAGCAGAGTCCAACTCGAAACAAGTCAGAACGCTACAGCGGAACAGCAGCAAAGAATAAAAGACCGCCACCAGGAGATCACGAGCCAACTAGAGGCGAACAACAAGAAGGGAGAGGAGAACAGTGATCATCTACTCCGAGTAGACGAAACTCTGACAGCTCTAGCTGATCTCAGAGATTTGTTGCAAGAGCGGTTCGAGCTTTTGGACTCAGAAGTAGGAAAATTACGTGCCAAACGCACTGAACTGTCGACAGAAGTAAGGCTGATCGCCGATCGCCTCGAGGCCTTGCGAAGGGAACGATCGGGGCTAGAAAAGAATCTTGCCGAAACGCAAGAGTTGATGGGGTCAAACGAGTTGGCCGAAACCGAACGCCGGTTCAAGCTGGACAGTCTTAAAGAGATGCTCCGCAACGAATTGAACGCCGAAACGTCAGAAGCATTAGCGGCACCAGAACCATCGCTGGAAGAAGCGGTGACGCCATCGGCAAGGGTCCGAGAACTTGAAAATGATTTGCGCCGAATGGGTCCAATTAACCCCCTCGCTCTTCAAGAATATGAAGCCCTTAAAGAACGACATGACTTCGTAGCCGAACAGCTAGACGACGTTCGCAGTGGCCGCAAGGAGTTGAATAAGGTTATTGCTGCAGTTGACGCAGAAATAGTTGATGTCTTTGAAGCGGCGTTTAAGGACGTTGCACATAACTTCGCTCAAATCTTCTCGACGTTATTTCCCGGAGGTCAGGGTCGACTGACTCTCAGTGATGCGGACAAGATGCTAGAGACAGGGATTGAACTGGAAGCAAAGCCGTCAGGGAAGAACGTCAGAAAACTCTCGCTTCTCTCGGGTGGGGAGCGGTCACTAACAGCGTTAGCGTTCCTGTTCGCAATTTTTCGAAGTCGACCATCACCGTTCTATGTCATGGACGAAGTCGAAGCTGCTCTGGATGACATCAACTTGCATCGATTCCTCGAACTAGTTTCTGAATTCAGAGAAGAAGCTCAGTTAGTCATCGTCAGCCACCAAAAACGTACGATGGAAGCCGCTGACGTTCTCTATGGAATATCGATGGCTTCAGGCGGATCGTCGCGGGTGTTGAGCGAAAAGGTCGCTTCTTAGGATTAGCTCACCCCAAGACGAAAATTGTCGGTAGGTTTCAGTTTTAGTGAATACGCCCCTGCTCATAGTTATTTTCATTTTGTTTATGGTCGCGTTGGCTTTGCTGCCGTGGGCCCATCGAGCGTGGTCTGAACGCGATGGGCGCGTTACAACCAAAAAAACTCCTCCAAACCATGATGAAGGTTTGAGTTGCGACGACCTTGAAAAGCCTGAACCTGTTGACGACGCGCGGCACGGCGAGACTCAAGACCACCAGTCTGAGTCCGGGACAGAGTTGCTCAGGACAAGAATTTCAAAAGCTCGGGAGTTGGTTTCTAACCGACTCAAAGACATACGCGGTGGTTCAGTCGACCCGCAGATATGGGAGAAAATAGAAGAACTCTTGATCCTGGCAGATGTCGGAGTGCACACGACAATGGACACTGTCACACGACTACGTGCCGCAGTTGAAGATCAGGGCCTGAGCGAAGGCGGGATGGTTCTAGACCAACTCAAGTCACAAATGACGACCGAACTATCTCGAGATAGGGCTCTACAGACAGCTGCACCAAAGGGAGGTGTGCCTATCTGGTTATTTGTGGGCGTCAACGGTGTCGGTAAAACGACATCGATAGGAAAAGTGGCCCGACGATATACCGATGAGGGACTAAAGGTTCTTCTAGCAGCAGGGGACACATTTCGGGCAGCGGCTGCTGAACAACTGGAACAGTGGGCCTTAGCTAGTAATGCAGAACTAATACGCGGAAGTGAAGGAGCAGATCCCAGTTCTGTCATTTACGACGCGTCTGAGGCGGCATCAGCGAGGGGAGTTGACCTTGTGCTTGCCGACACTGCGGGCCGGCTTCATAACAAAGTCAACTTGATGGAAGAGCTAGCGAAAGTTCGGAGAGTCGCCGATCGCGAGCCCGGGGAAGTATGTGAAGTGTTGCTGGTGATCGATGCGACCACAGGCCAGAACGGACTGAGCCAAGCGCGAGAATTCGCCGACGCCGTGAACGTCACCGGAGTCGTTCTCACCAAGCTCGACGGATCCGCAAAGGGGGGCATAGTTTTTGCGATTGAAAAGGAGTTGGGACTACCAGTGAAACTTGTCGGTCTGGGTGAAGGTGATCGTGACTTAGTTGATTTTGACCCAGATCTTTTCGTAGAAGCACTTTTCGGCAATGACTAGAAGTAAAGAAAATAGCGGGACCTGATACAGGTAGCCTGACCAAGAGTATGTTCCAATCACTCACCGACCGTTTCGACGGAATCTTGAACCGCCTGAGAGGAAAAGGTCGGCTAACCGAAAATGACATCTCTGAAGCGACGCGCGAAATTCGACTAGCGCTGTTGGAGGCCGACGTCCATTTCAACGTCGTTCAGGGGTTCATTGAACGCACGCGTGAACGTTGCCTTAGCGCAGACGTTTCGGAGAGTCTGACGCCGGGACAACAAGTCGTAAAGATTGTTAATGAAGAACTCACAACAATCCTGGGTGGAGAGTCCTTCCAGGTCGCATACTCGTCAAAGCCGCCAACCGTTGTTCTCATGGCCGGCCTTCAAGGTTCTGGCAAAACGACGTCGTCGGCGAAGCTAGCTAAGTGGTTTAAGTCGCAAGGGCGTAACCCGCTCCTAGTCGCTGCAGATCTACAACGACCCGCGGCCGTTGACCAGTTGCAGACGCTCGCCCAACAGATAGAAGTTCCAGTTTTTACTGCGCCGGAAGGGGCCATAGAGGCAGCGCGTGGTGGACTTCTTGAGGCGCAACAAACAGGACGAGACGTACTAATCGTTGATACGGCCGGCCGGCTAACAGTCGACAACGCGTTAATGGATGAAATAGCCGGCATCTCTGATGCTGTTGAGCCCGACTACACCTTCCTCGTAGTTGACGCAATGACTGGCCAAGACGCGGTCAATACCGCTGAAGTATTTCACGCCACTCTTGAACTCGATGCGGTGATTCTCACCAAGCTCGATGGGGATGCTCGAGGAGGAGCAGCTCTATCTGTCAAAGAAGTCGTAGGGCGCCCGGTTGCTTTCGCCTCAACGGGAGAGAAGCTGCAAGATTTTGACCAATTCCATCCAGAACGAATGGCCGAACGCATTCTTGGGATGGGAGACGTCTTAACGCTCATTGAAAAAGCCGAAGAAGTATTCGAACAAGAGGCTGCTGAGGCAGCGACTCAGAGACTCTTAGAAGGGACTTTCACGCTTGATGACTTCGTTGAGCAGCTGAGACAGGTTCGGCAAATGGGTGACTTCTCCAACATTGTTTCGATGATGCCTGGCGTCCCGAAAGAAGTGAAGGATGCAGACGTTGACGAACGAGAAATCGACAGAGTAGAAGCCATTGTTCTTTCGATGACACCCGAAGAGAGAATTAACCCTGATGTGGTTGACGGATCGCGCCGAGCCCGAATAGCAAAAGGAAGCGGAACGACACCAACTCAGGTAAGTAATTTGTTGAAGCAATTCAAAGAGATGCGAAAAGCGATGAAGGGCCTTGCAGGTCTTGGTTCAAAATCAAAGGGTCGCAAATCCAAGACGAAGAAAGGGAAAAAGGGGAAAAAGAACTCCGCTAGGGGAGGAAATAGCCGAGTTCAGCCCAAAGAGACCACAAAGATACCCAAGCTAGATATCGACGATTTAGACCTCACCTTGCCGGGTAGATGAAATCACGTTGACGCGAGACGTGCTCGTCGGGCGTCTAGACAGGTAGGCTTGCCTACTGGCTTTTAACTATGCCGCCGCTAGCTGCTCCACCGGCTCCCGAGTCGGCTACGCCGAGTAGTAAATATTTTGAAAAGATGACCCAGGAGAAACCTGAATAACTATGGCCGTACGACTGCGCCTGATGCGCATGGGCAAGAAGAAGCAACCGACCTACCGTGTCGTGGCTGCCGATAGCCGGTCCCCCCGCAATGGACGCTTTATTGAAATTATCGGTACCTATCAACCTCGTTTAGAACCATCGGTCGTCAAGATCGATAATGAACGCGCGGTGCACTGGCTCCAAGAAGGAGCGCAGCCCAGCGAAACCGTTGAAAAGCTGCTGAAAATCTCAGGAGCCTGGGCGGAGTTCAAGGGTGAGACGTTTGTGCCGCCTACTGCACCTGCACCCAAACAAAAGACCTCGTCCAAGAAATCCGAGTCGAGTTCGACACCAGCGGTTGCAGACGACGCAAGTGACGCTGGCAANGAAGAAGCCGCTCCGGAGGAAATCAACGAACCAGAGGAATCCGTAACCGAGAATGACGCTCCCTCCAATGATGAGGACGCCTCGGCATCGGAAAGCCAGGATGAGGAGCAGTCATGACCGAGCAAGAGGGAACTACCGCCGAGGAAGTGCTCCTATATCTCATTGCGCAACTGGTGGAACATCCAGATCAAGTTGAGCTAGAGATTGAAGAAAGTGACACAAAGCTGAGCCTTATGGCGAAAGTAAGCTCGGAAGACATCGGACGCGTAATTGGTAAACGAGGGCGCGTCGCTAACTCAATCCGCACGTTAGTGAGAGCAGCGGCGGTTAAGGACGGCGTCGATGTCGAGGTNGATTTCAGCGATTAGNACAGAGCGCAGCATCGNCGGCAACCCAGGTCATGCCTGACACCGGAGACCTGTTAGTGGTAGGGACCATCGGTAAGGCCCACGGAACGAGTGGGGAAGTCGTTGTCCGTCTGATCACTAACCAAACAGAGCGACTTAACCACGGAAGCCGTCTTGTGAGTGATTTGGGTGAGCTTGTCGTGTCGAAAGCGCGTCCACACCATGACAAATGGCTCGTGCAGTTCAATGGCGTAGAAACCCGCACCCAAGCAGAGGAACTGCGAGGGTTAACACTCAGGGCCGCGCCTTTAGACATTCCGGACGCTCTATGGGTGCATGAACTAATCGGTTCGTTAGTGAAAGAAGTAAGCGGCGTTGACCGCGGGACTGTGAAGGCGGTGGTTGCTAATCCGGCGTCCGATCTTTTGGAGTTAGACACCGGTCATCTAGTCCCGCTGACTTTTGTAATTGACTTTACGGAAGGAATTATTTTGGTTGATGCTCCCGATGGGCTATTTGAATTGAGTTGAGGCCGTGCGCATAGACGTCTTTACGATCTTTCCCGAATTAGTTCGGGACATGGGCATGCTCAGCGTTTTGGGCAGAGCGCAAGAAGCACAGACGCTAGACCTTCGCGTCCACGACCTCCGGATGACCACAACAGACCCCCATGGAACTGTTGATGACAAACCCTTCGGTGGCGGCCCTGGCATGATCATGAAACCAGAACCTTTTTTTGAAGCGGTGGAGCTAGTTGAACCGCCGAGGCCCATTCTNCTCCTAGACCCCGGAGGGACTCGCCTGGATCAGTCCAAGGTCAAAGAACTTTCAAATTTAGAGGGATTCTCACTCTTATGCGGACGCTACGAAGGAGTGGATGAACGGATTAGAACCAGCCTGGTGGACGAACAGATCTCTATAGGAGATTTCGTCCTTGCAGGAGGAGAATTTGCGGCAATGGTTGTCGTCGAAGCGGTCGCCAGACTAGTTCCAGGAGTACTGGGCAACGAAATCTCTCCGAATGAAGAGAGTTTTGACGATTTGNTATTGGAATACCCGCAATGGACACGACCATCGGAATTTCGAGGACTTGTGGTTCCCGAAACTCTTCGTAGCGGAAATCATGCTCGAGTTGCGGAGTGGCGCTTAGCGATGGCGATAGCTCGCACTGCGAAACTAAGACCAGACCTATTAGAGCAACGTGGGGTAACGAGTGAGGAATTGGCTTTGCTGGATGAGTTCGAGATAAGCATCGCCGACCGCTTCGTTTCGGAGTGACAGGCCGCTAGCATTACTACTCGTTGTTTACGCGGCACCTGCAGCCCCTGGCGAGGGTGCCTGTTAGCAGCAACCAGTCAGTTTCCTTAATTCGGAACCCTTAGCAGGAGCAAGTGCGCCATGCACAGCACCGATCTAGTAGATCAAGCACAACTCAGAAGCGATCACCCCGAATTCGGCCCTGGTGACACGGTCAAGGTGCACGTCCGCGTGGTTGAAGGCAACCGCGAGCGAACACAAATGTTTGAGGGATATGTAATCGCTCGACGTGGTTCAGGCATCCGTGAATCCTTCACCGTTCGCAAGCTGAGCTTTGGTGTTGGTGTGGAGCGAACTTTCCCACTACACGCCCCGACAGTGGCGAAAATAGAACGCGTAGCCGTTGGTGATGTTCGCCGATCGAAGCTGTATTACCTCCGGGATCGAATTGGTAAGTCTGCTCGCGTAAAAGAAAAGCGTTACTGAGTTCAGTCAGGATCTATAGCGGTATTCAGCCTCTGGGCTTCCGCCGATGACGAGCTTTCCAACACCCATAATGCCAATGGCGCCGCAGGTCGGGCGCATCTAGGGGAACAGCAACCATGTGCCCTAGCCCCGGTGGAATTTCACGGTTACAGCCGGGACATAGGTATGTCTTGGTTGCCTGAAAGGGCTGGATGCGATGAACTTCGAAGCCGTCCTCAGGCTCTAGATCAAACATGTAGCGCTATCCGAAAAGGCCCCAAAGAACTGCCCCGATCGCAATCAAGGCCGCGATAGCGACCAACAAGTAATCGACCCCCGTCGCGGAATATTTCCTGTAGGGGTTATAGCCCATGTTCGCAGTATGCACCTTCCAGCCAAATTTGACGATCAATAATTTAAGAACTCAGCAAGCAACACTTTGTTTCAATGCGCCTGTTGAATAAAGGGTTCCGAATGAACATGTCAACCGAATCTCGCAGCTATCGGTACCGTTCATTGTGTGAGCCTTGACAATTGGAACGTCGCAGAGTTTCTTCGCTCCCGCACNGCGGCCTCCCATAACACTGTCCAAGCCTACGAACAAGATCTCAGCGTGTTCATCAAGTGGAGCGAAGATCAGGGCTACGTAGGGCCNGATTGTATAGAACGCACCGACGTCCTCGGCTGGGTAGTCGCGATGCACGATGAGGGGTGNGCNCAGAAAACCATGGCTCGTCGTATCTCCGGGGTGAGGCAATACTTTCAATGGTTGACGAGAAGAGGAACAATTGGCTCGGATCCAACAAGCAAGGTGCAAGCTCCCAAAGGCGCACAAAAACTTCCTCGCCCTCTAACTAGAGAAGAAATCAATCAGTTACTTGATGAAGATCCGCCAGAAAATCCACTTGATCTCCGCAACCGGTTGATCGTCGAGCTTCTCTACGGGTCAGGGCTGCGCGTCAGTGAACTATGCGGCCTGAACTCAACCAGTTTCGACAGAGAACGAGAGCTTTTGGAAGTAGAAGGAAGNAGTAAGAAACGTCGGACCGATCTCGGGAGTAAAGGTAAGAGAGGTCGCCGACTTCCAATGAGTTTGATCGCTCGTCAACTCATTGAACTTTGGCTCACCGAAGGGAGTCGTGAATTTGACGACTCCTACACCCCCGGTAGAAGAGACACTGCGGCGTTGTTCGTCAACCGGCGAGGGAATCGCATGGGGCGACGCGACGTGATGAGAGTTATTCACAAGCTGTTGGAGTCCAAGGGTTTGCCTGGCCGCTCGCCGCATGCGCTGAGACATACCTTTGCTAGTCACCTCTTAGAAGGCGGGGCAGATTTGCGCGACGTTCAAGAGCTCATGGGTCATGACTCAATAGCCACCACTCAGATTTACACCAAAGTAACTAACTCGGAACTTGTAACAGAGCACCGCATCTACCATCCACGTGGGAAGCCTCCCAGGCGTAGGTAGATAATGCCGCTAGCAATTCAGCGACGCCTTTAGTCGCCGTATCGCTAGACTTCTGAATCGGACACAAGGTGTGTCCAACATGACTAACAGCCGAGACGACCTCACGGTCGCCGCTCCACTTGGTGCGGTGTCGCCCTCGGTGCAGCAAGCTAACCGTGGGGGGAGAAACCATGGCTGCAGTTGTAACCATGTCGGATCTGCTTAAGGCAGGCGTTCACTTCGGGCATCAGACCCGAAGGTGGAACCCCAAAATGGATCGTTATCTATGGGGAGAACGTAACGGCATATACATAATTGATCTTGAACAAACGATTCATTTGTTNGATGCCGCATACACGTATGTCCGAGACACCGTTGCGAAAGGCGGAACTTTGCTTTTTGTGGGGACGAAAAAGCAAGCTCAAGACCCTATCGAGACATACGCGAAGGCCTCAGGGATGCCTTATGTGAACCAGCGTTGGTTAGGTGGCATGCTGACAAACTTTCGGACCATAAGAGGCCGTGTTGACAAGATGCTCGAGTATGAACGGATGCAGGCAGCCGGTGACTTCGACAACATGCCTAAAAAAGAAGCGTTGCTTCTGACCCGCGAACTCACCAAACTCCAACGCAACCTCGATGGCCTGCGCAACATGGACAAGCTTCCCCAGGCGGTGTTCGTCTTAGACACTCCGAAAGAACATATAGCTGTTGCAGAAGCCAACCGGTTAAAGCTTCCCGTCGTAGCGGTTGCAGACTCAAACAGCGACCCCGACCTAATTGACTNCGTCATTCCCGGTAATGACGACGCGATCCGAAGCACTGACTTATTGACGAGAGTTATAGCGGATGCTGTACGCGAGGGAAAATACATTGCCGAAAGCAAAGGGGCGGTTGTTCGCTCTCCAGGAGAACGCTCACCTGAAGAAGAAGCCCGGGTTAGCGCAGAGCAGTCAGAGGCAGCCCAAAAGGCTCTGGCAGAATCAGCAGCGCGCGAAGCTCGTATAGCCGCAGAACAAGCAGCGCAGGCAACNCCAGTTGTTGACCCACCGTCTGAAGTAGAAGTAGACGAGTCCGCGTCCACGTCCAACGAAGGTTCTGAAACGCCTGCGGACGACACAAACGAAAACTAACTATCAATCAACGAGGTATATCGGAACAAATGGCAGACTTCACCGCGAAGGACGTCCANAATCTTCGCCAACTGACTGGCGCTGGAATGATGGACGCCAAGAAAGCCCTGGTAGAAAATGATGGCGATGCTGAAGCGGCTGCCCAATGGCTCAGGGAAAAGGGCATAGCGAAAAGCGCCAGCCGTTCGGATCGAGAGAACAGCGAGGGAGTAGTCGTAGCGCGAGTNGACGGTCAGAGCGCAGCCATCGTCGAGTTAAAGTGCGAGACCGACTTTGTTGCTAAATCGGAACAATTTGGCGAAATAGCGGACAAGATTCTGACGGCAGTTCTAGCCCGGGGAGAAGACGCCGTAAGCGAAACCTCAGATGAGCTAGAAAACATGAAAATTACGCTTAAAGAAAACATTGATCTGGGACAAGTAGTCCGATACGAAGCAGCTTCGAATTCCGTTCTTGATGCTTATGTTCACCAGCAAAATGGCAGAGGCGTGAATGCGGTACTTGTAGAAATTGCACAAGGAACGCAGGAAATAGCTCACGACGTTGCGCTTCACATAGCAAGCAATAGACCCAAATACCTAACACGGGATGAGGTTCCGGCGGAAGTTGTAGCTGCTGAGCGGGAAACTTTAGAAAACATCACCCGAAACGAGGGTAAGCCCGAACAAGCCATAGAAAAAATTGTTGATGGCAGGATGGATGGCTTCTTCAGAGAAGCAGCCCTCCTCGAACAGAAATTCGTCAAAGACGAAAAGGTTAGTATTTCGGAACTGCTAGGTGGCTCAACGGTTAGCCGCTTCGTTCAGGTGGAGATAGGAAGCTGAAGTGAAGGACCAAACTCGTCGCTGGGAGGGCACCTGCCCCTGGAAACGAGTTGTCTTGAAGCTTTCAGGAGAAGCTTTAGCCGATTCAAGCGGTGAGAACATCAGCGGCGACGTCTTGCGCAACCTAGCTTCTGAGATAGCGGCAGTTCGCGAATCCCACGATGTTGATATAGCCATCGTTGTGGGTGGTGGCAACATCTGGAGAGGAATGTCAGGCTCAGTTGGTGGAATAGACCGAGCTCAGTCTGATCACATGGGGATGCTCGCCACAGTGATTAACGCCATTGCACTGCAGGATGCGTTAGAGCGAGCCGAGGTCCCCACCCGGGTTATGACTGCTATAGGAATGGCTCAGATAGCAGAGCCCTACATTCGGCGGCGAGCAGAACGGCACCTCGACAAAGGACGAGTTGTGATTTTTGCAGCAGGTACGGGTAACCCGTTCTTCACAACGGATACTGCCGCTGCGCTGAGAGCAGCGGAAATCGACGCCGATGCAGTGCTAAAGGGAACCCACTCGGGTATTGATGGCGTCTATACATCTGACCCGCAAACCAATCCGGATGCGGAGCTTCTTGATGAAGTCTCCTTCCTGGATGTTCTTTCTCAAGAACTCGCGGTGATGGACAGCGCAGCGATAGCGGTCTGTAAGGACAACGCCACACCCATAGTCGTGTTTGACCTAATGACACGCGGCAACTTTGAGTCCATCCTGGATGGCGTCGCGATCGGTACGCTGGTCAAGTGAGCGAGTTTGCGCAAGAAATCTGCACTGATGCGCAAGAACGCATGGATCGAGCAGTTGAACACGCACAAAACGAGTACTCCACAGTCCGAACCGGTCGCGCGACACCTGCATTAGTTGAAAAGCTCAAGGTCGATTACTACGGCGCGGAAGTACCGTTGCAGCAACTCGCAAGCTTTTCGGTGCCTGAAGCGCGGGTCTTAGTTGTGCAACCCTTTGATCGAGGTTCGATTGATGGCATATCTAAAGCGTTAATGGAGTCGGATTTGGGCATCAATCCCAGTAGTGATGGCGAAGTCATTCGACTGGTTTTTCCGCCTTTGACCGAAGAACGACGGCAAGATCTGGTACGAGTGGTCAAACAGATGGCCGAAGATGGCCGTATTGCAGTCCGTAACCTTCGCCGGTCCGCTCGCCAGGATTTAGATGCACTCGAAAAAGACAAAGAGATTTCTTCAGACGATAAAGAAAGATTCAGTAAGGATCTCGACCGCTACACGCAACAAGCGGTTGATGAGATTGACCGCGCGCTCACTGCTAAAGAGCAGGAGTTGCTTGAGGTCTGAGGTGAGGACTGGGGGAGCCTATGGCTGATAGCGACAATGGCGACTTAGACCCCCGCCAGAATGAAACTGAGCATGACGACGTCGATGACGAGCCGTTGCTTTCCTTTGACTTTGATGAAGAACCGATGCCTCACTGGTCTGAACCTGGTTCAGGTGAAAAACCTGACGGGGGTGAGCGACCAGATCCACCGGAAATAGATGCAACGACCTTGGGAAGATCACGCCTATTCCCACAATTACCCGACGACCCTCATCTCGTTGATACATCTGACACCGGCCTTATGGATGCGGTCCGTTCGGACACGGTTCCAACCGTTTCACCCGGCACCGAAGAAGAATTATTTGATACCGGCCCTTTGTCGGTAGAAGATTCAACACAGATCAGTGGGCAAACGAGTGACGCTAATAGCGCATCGAGTACCGACGAGTTTTTCCAAGATGAGGTTTCTACTGATGAGTTATTCGGCGAATCCCTATTCGAAGATGAGGAGGTCTTCGACGAGGAACTTTTCGATGATGCTCCGATAATTGGGGCAACTGAAGGAGACGGAGGTCCCGTATTCGACACCGGACCTATTCACGAAGTCGAGGTAGAAGAACGAGATGAGGATCGCTCTGATGAGGCCGTTGGCGTTGAAAAAGACGTCGCACCGGACAACGACCTGGAGATAGAGGAGGAAGCGTTCGAGATAACTGACCCTCCAGCAGAGGCCAACTCTTTATCCCGCACCGAAGACTCCAATGAGCTCTCTGAATTAGTTGGTGAACCCACAGCTGAACTGGTTCTTGATGAACAAACCCCCCAACTCACGCAAGAAGATGTCGAGCAACAACCGGTAGGTGTAGAGACCGACAGTGATCTGGCATCGAGCCCAGAACAAGAGCGATTAGAGCAAGAAGACAAACCATCTCCTAGGGTCATTGAACTTTTTGACACGCCTCCAAGTCAACGAATAATGGCAAGTGCTGATGAACCTCAGAGTGAACCAAATGAACAGAGACGAGATAGAGACGGTGGAGACTGGAAGGACTTTGGTGGCCCAGCGCCCCATTGGCGAGAAGGCCGTCAAGATTATGAGGATTCGACCAGTATGAATGAGGATGATCGAGTGGTGACACACAGCTCCACAAAGAGCGACAATCAAGATGGCGCGGGGCGATCTTCCGGACGTAATTTGCCGGTGGCGATAGTGGTTGGACTTGCGTTGGCGGCGGCATTTTTTGGATTACTCAAGGTTGGACCCTGGGCCATTTTGATCATGGTTCTAGTTGCTTTGGGTCTGGCAGCTCTTGAGTTCTTCACCTCAGCACAGAATTTGGGTTATCGACCCGCGACCCTCCTTGGTTTGGCGGCGGTCGTGGGTTTGTCGCTCGGGGCTTACCACCGCGGATATGAGGCGTATCCCGTTGTCTTCGCCTTGTTGGTGGTCACCGGACTCTGCTGGTTTTTGTTCGATGTTGAGTCTCAGCATGCGACGGCGAATTTCGCTGTCACCTTGCTTGGTTTCGGGTGGGTTGGCGGACTGGGATCTTTTGGCGCGCTTATCCTGGCGCAACCTCATGGCGACGCCATACTCATTGGCGCGGTGATTGGCACTATTTCCTATGACGTAGGTGGCTATGTCATAGGCAGTACCACCGGACAATCAAAGATCGCCCCCCGGGTGAGCCCCAATAAGACATACGAGGGACTCATAGGCGGAATGATGCTCTCGATTGTCGTAACGACGCTTGTGTTGAATCGATTCCCGGGCGTATACCCGTGGTCTGAATCGATGATGAATTGTTTCTGGCTCGGTCTAGCCATCGCTTTGGCTGCGCCGATAGGAGACTTAGCGCAGTCAATGATTAAAAGAGACATGGGCGTTAAGGACATGGGGACTTTGCTCCCTGGTCATGGCGGAGTCTTTGATCGCTTTGATGCGCTGCTGTTCGTCCTCCCCACCACATACTTCGTCGCCGATCTTGTACTCAACTGAGAGGAACAAGAGTGAAGACGATTTCCGTATTGGGTTCGACCGGCTCAATCGGCACTCAGACTCTTGAGGTAGTTAGATCAGAATCCGACCGGTTTCGAATCTCGGCGTTAGCGGCCTGGTCGTCAGTTGAACTCCTCATCGCGCAAGCAAAAGAATTCCGACCCGACGCAGTAGCGATTGGTCAAGCTGAGTTAGCTGGTGAGCTCAGATCTGGGATCCCGTCAGGTATCGAAGTACTAGCCGGCGAAGGTGCATTCGAGGAGTTAGCAACTCGATCTGAAGTAGTAATTAACGGAGTGGTCGGTTTTGCAGGGCTTGGGGTGACGTTAGCGGCCTTAGCATCGGGGCGAAGATTAGCTTTGGCTAACAAGGAGAGCCTCATAGCTGCAGGACCACTAGTTCAGCCTCTCCGCTCCACCCCCGGAGCTGAGCTGATACCAGTTGATAGCGAGCACTCTGCTCTCCACCAATGTCTCAGAGCAATTGAGAAAGACTCTGAATCGAAGCATCTCCGACAGCTAGTTCTCACAGCAAGTGGAGGACCCTTCAGAGGATTCCGGCCCGAAGATCTGGAGCAGGTGACAGTGGATGACGCACTAGCCCACCCGACCTGGTCCATGGGCCCCAAGATCACCGTTGACTCTTCGACGTTGATGAACAAAGGCCTCGAAGTTATCGAGGCCCATGAGTTATTCGGTGTTCCCTATGAGAATATTGAAGTAGTCGTGCATCCGGAATCAATTGTTCACTCCATGGCCGTATTCACTGATGGGACGACAATGGCCCAATTATCTGAGCCAGACATGAAACTGCCAATTGCGTACGCATTGTCTTATCCGGACCGCACGAGTACTCCGTTTGGCGCAATTGACTGGAGTGCGACGAAAACACTGCATTTCGAGCCTCCTGACTCGGGAACGTTCAAATGTCTCGGGCTTGCTTACACGGCTGGTCAACTAGGGGGGACTGCCCCGGCATGGATGAATGGAGCTAATGAAGCTGCGGTCGACGCGTTTCTCGCAGGGAATATTGCGTGGTCCTCGATCTCAACTCTCATCGAACGTGCGTTGGAAGAATATGACGAGAATGCGGCAGACTCAATTGAGTCAGTAATCCGAGCGGACCGACGGGGCCGCGAATGTGTTACAGGATATGTCGCTGAAAGAAGTCGTTAGTGTCTGAAGGTTCGTCTATGAATAACAACATGCAGACCAGACCACTATTTGGACTGTGTGGCGTAGTCGGCGCACTGCTTTTGCTTGGGTGGGTTTCCAAAGCGATGCTCGTCGTGGCACTGGTCATAGCTTTCGTCGTTTTCGCACACGAACTTGGACACTTCATAGCGGCTCGAATTACTGGGATGAAAGCGACAGAATTCTTTTTAGGGTTCGGTCCTCGCCTTTTTAGCTTCCGAAAGGGAGAAACTGAGTTCGGTGTGAAGCCAATACTCGCTGGGGCGTACGTGAAATTGGTTGGGATGACCAATCTTGATGATGTGGAGCCAGGGGATGAGTCAAGGGCCTATAGAAGGCAGAGCTACCCGAAAAGGTTGTTAGTAGCGTCCGCCGGTTCACTGATGCATTTTCTGCTCGCCACGTTGGGCCTGCTGGTGTTGTTCTCATTGATGGGAGAACCGGTGGTTCGTGAAGATAGATGGGAAGTAGCGAGCGTCATGGAGCAAAACAGTGATGGGAGTATGACTGCCGCAGCGAGTTCTGGAATAAGACCAGGGGATCGCATCGCTTCCATCGACGCCGTGGCAACAACGCAGTGGAGTGAACTTGTCGAGATAGTTCGCGACCGGCCAGGCAAAGTAGTCCAAATCGAAGTCATCCGCGACGGGACCACTTTTTTTGTCGACACCGCGCTCGGAGAAGACAGCGAAGGCAGAGGCCTGCTGGGGATCGGGGGTCAAAAGTCAACGGAACTAATCAAGTACGGCCCGGTATCAGCAACCCAAAAAACATTCACAGAATTTGCTTCTATGGTTGGACACTCCCTGCAGGGAATATGGTCGATCGTCACCAACCTCGGAGAGGTAGTCGATCGGATTCTGTCCCCGCCGAATGACCCCAACGCGAACGACAACTTAGAAACGCGGCCAGTTTCGCTGGTGGGCGCGGTCCAAATAGGAGCAAGTGATCAACTCAGCGGGTCCGAGCGGATGCAACTTTTCGTAGCGTTCAACATATTTATTGGCGTTTTTAACTTGCTACCGTTCTTGCCGCTTGATGGTGGTCACATAGCGATTGCTACTTACGAACGTATTCGTGAAGGAAGTAGCGGCCGGCGGCACATAATTGACACCAGCAGGCTGCTGCCCATTACCTATGCGGTTGTCGCCTTCCTAGCTTTCTTCGGCCTAGGAGCCATCTATTTGGACATAGCGAACCCTTTAGGGTTCTAACTACAGGTACTAGCAGGGATTATCTATTCGAGATGACAGACTGTTGGTGATGTTCGAACGTCGAATGACCCGCAGTGTCAATGTAGGGGGAGTGCAAGTGGGCGCGGGAGCGCCCATAAGCGTTCAATCAATGACAACCACGAAAACAGCGGATGTCGATGCCACGCTTGAACAGATTTACTCTTTGGCAGCAGCCGGTGCAGAAATCGTGCGGTGCACCTGTAATGACCTTGAGGCCGCTGAAGGGTTGGCTCGAATAGTTCCTCGGTCTCCGGTTCCGCTGGTAGCAGATATTCACTTTCAGTATCGGCTAGCTCTGGCAGCACTCGACGCAGGGGTGGCATGTCTTCGTCTTAACCCGGGCAACATACGCAAGGCTGAACACATCAGGGTCGTGGCTTCCGAAGCTCGTGATCGAGGCGTTCCTATTCGAATCGGAGTTAATGCTGGATCACTCGACCCTCAGATTGAAGAAAAGTTTGGTATCACCCCGGCTGCGCTTGTTGAGTCCGCCAAAAGAGAATTGGGTTATTTCGAAGAAGTCGGATTTCAAGAGGTGAAGATATCGGTGAAAGCGAGTGACGTTCGCTTGATGGTTGATGCCTATCGCATGCTGGCTGACGTAGTCCCTTTCCCGCTCCATCTCGGAGTAACTGAAGCAGGGCCACCGCCAACCGGGATCTTGAAAGCTACTGCGGGCATAGCCACACTGCTGAATGAGGGCATAGGCGACACCATCCGCTATAGCCTCACAGCGGACCCTGTTGAGGAAGCTCGAGCTGGTCGCCAGCTACTGGAAGCCCTAGGTTTGCGAGAGAGAAGCTCCCTCGATCTCATCGCATGTCCCTCATGTGGCAGAGCAGAAGTCGACGTGATTTCGATAGCAGAAAAGGCCCAAGAAGCTCTCGGAGACCTTAATTTACCGATCCAGGTGGCGGTAATGGGTTGTGTTGTAAATGGACCTGGCGAGGCTAAGGGAGCTGACCTCGGAATAGCGGCAGGTCGACAGAGGGGTCACCTTTTCGTTAGAGGCCAAGTAGTGAAGGTTGTCCCTGAAGGGGAGATGGTTGAGGCTCTCGTCGAATGGGGACAGAAAATTGCGTCTGAAGGAGTTGATGTGGCGTTGGCCTCAGCGGATGAGTCTGCGGCGGCTGAAGCTGAAGCCGACCGACAAGCGTTGTTGGAAATTCAAGGCGAAGACGTCAATCAAGCCGAAGCTGTAGTGCAGACGATAAGGAAGCGTTAGCAGACCGCAGGTCAGGTGACTTGCGTTGGTTACAGCATTGCTACTGGTACGATAAATCCCCACAGGTCAGCTTTTTTTGCTGGGCGTGGGCGCTGCCCACGTCCTTTTTCTTGGTCCTGAAGAATTTTTGCCCGTAGTTGAAGCCAAATGGAGGTGCGATGAGCATGACTTCTCACCATCAGCTCGACGCAATGTTCTCCTTAATTGAACCCGTTGTTGAGGCGTCAGGTCACCAGTTGTACGACATTCAACACAATGGCGGGACTTTGGCAGTACTTGTTGATTGCGATGATGGCATTGGCATTGAACAACTAGCTCAGTTGAGCCGTTCAGTTTCGAAGGTTNTAGANGNACACGACCCNATNCCGGGNCGNTACACNCTNGAAGTCTCAACACCGGGCGTGGAACGGCGACTGCGTANCGAAAGTCACTTCAGNGGGGCGATCGGNGAGATCGTCAANGTNCGCACCACTCCNGAACCGGACGGNCGCCGACGNGTNGTGGGTACNTTNGTTTCGGTCGAAGGCGACACATTAACCATNGATGANGCGAATACAGGTGTCACNNAANTTCANCTAACTCAAATCGAAAAAGCTCGNACCGTTTTTGAATGGGGCCCCGCTCCAAANCCCGGAANTNCANCTGGGNCCAACGGTTTGAAACACAATCACAAAGGAGGAAGTCGNNAATGACTACCCCGGACATGATGGAAGCCCTNCAAGCTNTGGCNGCNGAAAAAGGCATGACAACNGAGNTGCTGCTNGAAGCNGTNGCTAACGGNCTTGAATCTGCNTANAANAGAATGCCNGATGCNGCNGACGACGCNTANGTCGTNATNGACGAGACGTTNAATATTTCNGTGATNGCGCAAGAAATNGATGAAGAAGGCAANGTNGTTCANGAATGGGACGACACNCCNGANAACTTTGGNCGNATAGCNGCGCAGACGGCCCGTCAAGTTCTTACTCAGCGAATTCGAGAAGTCGAACGCGACATGAAGTATGACGAATATGCCGGCCGCGAGGGCGACATAGTGACGGGCATCATTCAGCAAACAGACTCGCGCTACACCCTTCTTGATTTAGGCCGGGTGGAAGCTCTCCTGCCACAGTCGGAACAAGTGCCTTATGAAAGACCTGAACCGAATAGTCGTCTAAAGGCGTACATCGTTGAAGTTCGTAAAACAGCCAAAGGTCCTCAGATTGTCGTGTCGCGCACTCATCCTGGATTGATTCGCGAACTTTTNAAGCTTGAAGTTCCTGAAATCAGCGATGGGATTGTCGAAATGAAAGCTTGTGCCAGAGAACCAGGCCATCGCACCAAGATCGCTGTCTGGTCGAACGACACCAACATTGACCCAGTAGGAGCCTGCGTTGGAGCGCGAGGAGCGCGTGTGCGTCAGGTCGTAAATGAATTGCGCGGTGAGAAAATNGACATTGTTCCGTTCTCTGAAGACCAACATGATTTCGTCGCTAAAGCACTTTCGCCTGCCAAGGTCCGTGAGGTTCGCTTTCACGAAGTTGAGGGTGTCGCTGAAGTCGTGGTTCCCGATCATCAGCTTTCACTAGCTATTGGCCGAGAGGGGCAAAACGCACGACTCGCTGCGCGTTTAACGGGCTGGCGGATTGACATTAAGAGCGAAACCCAAATTNTTGATGAAGAAACAGCCTACGCCGAAGGCGATTGGGCTGAAGGCGAGTGGGTTACAGATCCTGAAACCGGAGAACAGACATGGGTCCCGGCAGATGGTAGTGAAGCAATGTCAGCAGACGACTGGGCGACGGCCGCGGAAGAAGCAGAAGCTGACCAAGCCGTCGGCGAGCAGCCCACGGAAGACGGTTCAGAAGCTGTCAGCGAGGAACCGGGTGACGGAGATGCTCTCTCCAGTGAAGAAACTGACGATGAGGGACCTTCAGAAGAAGTAGATAATCAAGAAGAGACAGAAATCGAGGAAGAAGAGCTAAGCAACTGACCAACTGTGAGTGTTATACCCGGTAGCGTTGCTCAACAGTCAATAGCACCGTTATCTACCGGAACCTCGTCGCTGTCTGCGAAGATAGAAGACGATACGAACCATCCGCCGCTCACAGGCCCCAACGAACAGTAAGGAACGCGTTTGCCCAAGAACCCCCGAGTGCATGAACTCGCAAAAGAGTTAGGTCTCACCAACGATGAGACTCTCGCGCTCTGTGACGCGCTTGGCATCGAAGTAAAAAGTCATTCCTCGAGTATTCAAATAGCGCAAGCTGACAGGGTTCGTCGCAAAGCTGAACGGGAAGGTCTGATTCGGGAAACGCANCCAGAAGAACCTCAAGCGGCGAAGAAGAAAGCCCCNGCGAAGAAGAAAGCCCCNGCGAAGAAGAAAGCCCCNGCGAAGAAGAAAGCCCCNGCGAAGAA